>CAMVOK010000039.1 GCA_947169115.1 uncultured Prevotellaceae bacterium | reverse complement strand
GTAAAAGGTGGAACCGCTCATACCATAGAAAACGTAATTGCAAACTGGGTCGGCATAGAGGTTGATGCCTGAGGGAGCAGTGACGATTTCTGCCCATGTCTGTCCTTTGTCGAGAGAGTAGAAAGGACGGTTGTCCGATGGGCGGGCAATGAGGATGTCGCCTTCTGCCGATAAGGTACACCAGGAGATACCTTTGTCGGCTACGGGCTTGGTCTTTTTCACCCAAGAGGAACCTCCATTCTGGCTCAGGTACAAATCGCCAGCACCGCGTAGCATAAGTTTTACTTGCCGTGCAGCAATGGCAAATGCACTAGTGGAACCCATAGAGGGAGTGAATCGTTTGTAGTATTGCGTCACGTCGGGGTAGAGACAACCGTCGTAATCTCCGATGGTGACGGCCAATGGTGCTTCTGCCACGCTGACAATGTTGAGCGGCACGGTTTCTTCAAGTCCAGTCACGCACGCTTGAAAACGTGGTTTCGAGGCCCAGAGATTCTTGGTAGTCATGATGCCGTTACCGGAGCAAAACCACGCACGCGAACTGTTATGGGGATCTATCTGCGCACTACCACACCAATGCAGGTGAAATCCTGATGCCAACCACTTGATTAGGCTCTCGCTGTAGGTGCTTCGTCCGCTTTCCGCCAGGTTAATCCACGTTTTGCCACCGTTCTTCGAAATCCAGACTTGGTCGCCCCAGGTCGTACTGCTCGTAGTCCAGTATTGTCCCCACCATAATCCCATGGATACCGCCATCAGGTGTTCGGGATTGTCGTAAGCTACAGAGATGTCGCCAAACGACACTTTCTGAGGAGAAATATCTGTCCATATGCCTGTAGTCAAATCAAGCTTCATCAGGGCACCAGCTCCGCTCGTACCAGGTCCCTCGCTGTCGCTGTAGGCCACATAAAGCGTCTTGCCGTCGGGCGCGAGGCAACAGCGGTGGGGCATATAGTCAGTGCGGGCACCATCTATAACCGTCCATGTTGTTCCTCCGTCCTCAGAGCGAAACAGGTTTGCTGCACCTTTGTAGAGATGGCCTGCTACCACGGTGGAACTGTCCAGAAACTGGACGAACGACATTTTCCTGTCGTTGACAAATGTAGTCTGCGCCACACGCTTCCACGTCTTGCCACTATTCTCAGACTTCCATAACCCTCGTGTACGAGAACCGCACAATAGTAATTGACCGCCCAGTGGACATACGGCAAGCCGTTCGCCGCTCTGCCGTCCGTAGTCGTTGCCGTGAGCTGGGAACTGACTGGTCACCGTAGCCAGTTGTGTGAAGGTATCGCCATAGTCTTCGGAACAGAGAATAGCACTGAGACCGTTGTTCCAATACGATGTGCCGCAGTACATATAAACTTTATTAGGCGATGAGGGGTCGATGGCCATACTCTCCACGCCCATCAATCCCGCCTTGTTCTCAGGCAGGAAATCGCTGATAGGCGTCCATTCTTCTTTATCGGGATTCCATCTGTAGGCACCGCCCACATCGGTACGGGCATACACCAACCCCTCCTGCTGTGGACAGGTGATGATGCCCGATACAAACCCTGCACCACCGAAGGGCAGCGCATTCCATTCGTAATGACCTGTTTGTGCATAAGAAACGGAGGATATGACTATCATCACCACTGCCAGTTTCTTTATACTCATTTTCAAATAACTCATTTGTTCGCTCGATTATAAAATTAGACGATGCAAAGGAACAAAAAAATGAGATTTCACACTTTTAATAAATGCCAAAAGTCTGTTGTTTTTTGCCAATTGGCTATTTCTTACCTCGCCGTATTCTGTATTTGGTGGGCGAAAGCCCTGTCTGCTTCTTGAACTGGGCAGAGAAATAGGAAGGTGAGTCGAAGTCGAGGGCGTAGGCAACCTCCTTGAGTGACATAGTTGAAGTAATCAGTAATTGCTCAGCCTGATGGATGCGTTGCGTCTGAAGGAACTTCGAGGGTGAACACCCCTTCTGCTGACGGAACTCACGGCGGAAAAGAGAGTAACTCATGCCAACCTCTCTCGCAAGACAGCTCATAGGCATACGGAAGTCAGGCTTTGCCATCATCAGACAGGCTTGCTCAATGTTCTCCGTGTAATTGCTACTACTAACAAGCTGAGTCTCACTGATACTGCCCAACAGGGCAATGATGTAATTGGTCAGTCCGCTCAGTACATGCTGGAACATGTGTTGGCCGTTGTCTGCTATTTGAACAGCTTTTTGGAACAGGGTCAATACCTCATGGTTAATGCCAATGTCAAACACGGGGTTTTCACGACTGCAATTACTGTCGGCAAGCCATTGCTCCACATCATCGTTACGGATGCCAATCCAATAGTGACTCCAACCTGTTTCTTCGTTGGGATAATAAGTGTGCCACTCATTAGGAAACAGTACGAAAATCATTCCCCGCTCAATTTGAAATACCCCTCCAGTGCATGTTTCGAGCGTTCCTTCACCTTCGGTTACATACACTAACTGATACTCTTTCAGTGTGCGCCCTTTCTCTGGTTCAAAGTAATAGCCCGCTTGATGAAGACGACTGGGATAGGCCGTATGTGCAGGAAACTCTTCATACCCTACACAAGTAATTGGCTGCCCCTTTTCCGTTTCCAATATATCGACGAAATATTTGACAGAATGACTCATATACCTATAATATAGTTAATCCATTTGTTAATTGATTATTCC
>CAMVOK010000038.1 GCA_947169115.1 uncultured Prevotellaceae bacterium | reverse complement strand
GACCCTGAGCGATGACCTTGGCCTGAGTGAGGGCCTTCTTGTCGAATACGGGGTGAAGCAGCTCGTCGAGCTTCTGGGGCTCGCAACGCTGGATGGCGGTTTTCTCGTCAATCATACCCTCATGGAGGAGGTCGATGGCAATCTTCACCATGGCGGCACCTGTGCGCTTACCGTTACGGGTCTGCAGGAACCACAGCTTGCCCTCCTGTACGGTGAACTCCATATCCTGCATGTCGCGATAGTGCTTCTCCAGCTTGTCTTGCAGGGCATCGAGCTGAGCGTAGATCTCGGGCATTGCCTCTTCCATAGAAGGATACTTGGCTGCGCGTTCTGCCTCGCTAATGCCGGCACGCTCTGCCCAACGCTGAGAGCCGAGCTTCGTAATCTGCTGAGGTGTGCGGATACCAGCCACAACGTCCTCGCCCTGAGCGTTAACCAGATACTCTCCGTTGAAGACGTTCTCGCCATTGGCAGCATCGCGGCTGAAGCATACGCCAGTAGCAGAGGTGTCGCCCATGTTACCGAATACCATGGCCATAACGCTGACGGCAGTACCCCACTCGTCGGGAATTCCCTCCATCTTACGATACAGGATGGCACGCTCGTTCATCCAGCTGCGGAATACAGCACAGATGGCACCCCAGAGTTGCTCGATGGGGTCGTTGGGGAAGTCCTTGCCGGTGCGCTTCTTGATGGCTGCCTTGAACAGCTGAACCAACTTCTTCAGTTCGTCAACGCTCAGGTCCTTGTCCAACTTCACGCCACGCTCGGCCTTCACCTTCTCGATGATTTCCTCAAACGGGTCGATGTCGGTCTTGTTCACGGGCTTCATCTCCAGCACAACATCGCCATACATCTGTACGAAACGACGATAGCTATCGTAAACGAAGTGGGGATTGTTGGTCTTCTTGGCCATGCCCTCGGCAACCTCGTCGTTCAGACCCAGGTTCAGGATGGTGTCCATCATGCCGGGCATTGAAGCACGGGCTCCAGAACGAACGCTGACGAGCAGAGGATTCTGGGTATCGCCAAACTTGCAGTTCATCAACTTCTCGACGTGAGCCACGGCAGCCATAACGTCGTCGTTCAGCAACTCCATAATCTTCTCCTGACCAACCTCGTAATATTCGTTACATACATCGGTGGTGATAGTGAAACCAGGAGGAACGGGCACGCCAATGTGGTTCATCTCGGCCAGGTTGGCGCCCTTACCGCCCAGTTGTTCACGCATCTGGGCATTACCCTCGGCTTGTCCGTTTCCGAAGGTGTAAACTCTCTTTTGACTCATGTTAATACAATTTAAAATGTTGTGTTATTTGGTTTGTTTGCTTGCAAAGATAATGAAAGTTGACTTATTGGCCAAATCTTATTTGTAGTTTTCCAAAACTTAGTCCACGCTTCCTACAAAAAGACACGTCGGGCAGTGCCGTCAGACATACGGAGGATGTAGATTCCACGATGGATGGATATGCGACTGACCTCGTTGAGTTTACATCTGCATATGCGAATGCCGCTTGCCGTATAAACATCTACCATTTGGTCTTTTGAACTCATCGCAGAAACTTTGTCAACCAGTGTCTGGAATTCAATGACATCGCTCCACTCACTATCCAGATAATCTTCTGGAAAATCGGCAATGGCCTTGACACGGAAGTGATAGTTATATGAGGATTGCAAGTCGTCGTAGTGTGCGGCATTTTCGGACAATGTGTCGGTATGGAGAACACCATCTTCACAGGAAAGCTCAAACACATATTTTGTGGCATTCTCTACCGTCGCCCACGAAGCATCGAAAGATTCCATGGTTACGTTCTCGGCATCCTCCACATTAGGGGTATCCAGTTTCCCATTGGTCATGAAGCACAGGGTGATAGTGCCGTCTTCGTTTTCGGTAATGTTTCGGATAGGTTTGTGAATCAGCCCACCCGTGTAAATGGTTGCAGCCGGTGTGGTTTCGTCCGTAAGATTGTAGTTGTAGGAAGTGCCAGGGAACAGGTTTCCGCCAAGGGTCAGGAACCATTCGTCGGAAGAACTGGCCGAGTTCGTACCCTTGTAGCTATTATTGGCTGCAATGATGGTCATGTGCTGGTAAGTATTCTTATTATAAGTGGCATTGTAGGTGTTCACTTTATTATTGCTCCAAAGTGTAGCATTATGAGTAACACGAGTAACCTGAAGACCATGACCATAGTACTTACCAAGCATGTTGTCCCACCCTGCAGCCTGACGGTTCTCCAACACATAATATTCACTGGGATTGGCGTTGTTCGTGATTTTATATCCGCCACCTCCTTTAGCAAAACAGGGAATGGTAACCATACTGGGTTCCGTTAGTTCCGTCAAAGTTTCCCATCCCATAAAGTCGCGCTCGTAAGCGGTATAGTTCACTGGGGAATAGCCATTATAACAATATTCTCCATAGTCCATAACACTCCAGATATCCATACCGAACTCTTTGTTGCCGTAATCGTAGAAATCGGGAAGTCCAAGCGCATGGCTCAGTTCGTGACAGAAGACGCCAACGCCATCCGTCCTCGTAGCGGTAATAGCCGTTCCTGTTGCATTCCATATAGGCCGACATTCACAGGTGGCAGCACTTGTGGCAAAAACACGTTCGTTGATGGTGGTACTGGATGTGTGTTCCTTGGGCCATATCAAATTAGGGTATAGTCCCCCCGTATTACTTTCGCCCAAGCCGGCAAATATAAAGAACACCATGTCAATTGTGGTGTTTTTGTCATTGTCAAACTTCTCCCAATCACTATATACGTCCATTGCCTTCTTAATGGCATCATTTCGGAACTCCGAATATTTCGTGTCCTTCGTCGTACCACTGTTGGTACCGTAATACGAACAAGTTTTTTCGAGGGTAACAGGACCGATGATCGTAAATTCCGGCAGAAAAATTCCATGACTCTGTTCTACGAAATAGTCACGGATGCTGCCATAACTACCATGAGCGGTATAACGGACACCATCCATCGTTCCATTACAGAACTTCTGATAAAAGGCATTCACGCCCTCGTCCGTGCCGTCAGCGGCAGAGAAGCTCTTGTCGGAAAAGGCCACCAGCACTACTGGAACATGTTGGACACCGCTTGCCTTCAAAGGAGCTGTTGCCTGAGACCCCACCTTTCTGGGAGCACGCATCCCGTATGCATTTGTTTCCTCGTGAAAACATTCAGGACGCCCGTTCCGCATCCAGTCGAATTTTTCCTCGGTTTGTGCGACACTGGTCATGGCCCAAACAACAGCCAATACTGTAGTTGCCAGTCTAAAAACATTCATATCTTTTTACACTTTAATTTATAAGCGCGACAAAAATACGATTTTTATTGTAGAAATGCAAAATATTCAACAACTTTATCACATAAAAACAAGAAAGACAACCTTTTTAGATTGTCTTTCTCGGTGTGGAGAATATCGGAATCGAACCGATGACCTCTTGCATGCCATGCAAGCGCTCTAGCCAGCTGAGCTAATCCCCCATTTGCGGAATGCAGATGCAAAGTTACGAAGTTTTTTCCATCCGTCAAAACCTTTTTCAACAATTTTTATGTTTCCACTTAAAATTGTTCGAGATAAGCGATACGTTTCTCTGTCTTAGGATGTGTGCTAAACATACCTGAAAGGAAATCAGTAACCCCACTGGTCAATTTCTGTGGGTGGATAATAAACAGCTGAGCAACATCCTGACGTTTCACATCTGCTAGTGCCGGATTGGCCGATATCTTTCTCAAGGCACTGGCCAAGGCCAAAGGATTACCACAGAGTTCCGCCCCACCGGCATCAGCCATGTACTCGCGTTTCCGGCTTATCGCAAAACGAGTCAGCAATGTGAACAGATAGCCAAGGGCTGCCAACACCGCTGCTACAGCCAGTGCCACAAGAATACCAGCCCCATTATTCTTGCCATTATTACTGCTACGCCGACGGGAACCACCACCATAGACAAATGTATTCCATACCATGCGGACTGCAAGACTGCTCAATGTTGACATTATACCCACAAAGATAATGCTCACAATCAGCAAACGAGTATCGCGATTACGGATATGGGTAAGTTCGTGACCTATCACGCCAGCCAGTTCGTCGTCAGTCAAGCAATCACAAATGCCTGTGGTAACCGTCACCGTATAACTGTCGCGATCTATTCCACTGGCAAAGGCATTCAGCTCTGGCGTATCTATGACATTAACCTTGGGCATATCCATACCACAGGCCATCGTAAGATTCTCTACTATATTATATACGCGAGGATTCTCACGACGTTCCAAGGGACGAGCTCCTGTAGCGTGGCGAATCATGGCCGTATTTCCCCAGTAAGAAATCATGAACCAGATAGCAACTCCGCCCAAGACAAAAGGAAGGGCCGTCAGAAATGTTCCCGTCACATATTGCCAGTCGATGAGAGACAGGTTACCGACATTCATCCAATCCATAATTGCGATGAATGCATATACGAGCCCAAGCAATATCGAGGGAAACAATACGAGGAGCATCATGCTCTTCGTATTGTTACTTGCTTGTTGGGTATATATTCCTACGTATCTCATGTTAAGGGGAGTCCTTATTTCCTTACTTCTTAAAACTTAATCTCCGGTGCCTTATCATACTGAGCACGTTCCTGGTCGGCAATCTCGAACATCATTTCACGCTTGAAGCCAAACATGCCAGCGAAGATATTACCCGGGAAGGTTTCAACAGCATTATTCAGTTCCTTAGTAGCCGAGTTGAAGAAACGACGGGTTGCAGCCAACTTATTCTCGATGTCTGAGATTTCGCCCTGCAACTGCATGAAATTCTGATTGGCCTTCAAATCGGGATATGCCTCCACGGCGACCTTCAAACCATTTAAGGCTGCGGACAACTGACCTTCAGCCTGTATCTTCTCGTCAATGGTGTTTGCCGACATGGCAGCCGTACGGGCTTTTGTCACATTCTCCAACAAATCCTTCTCGTGTGTGGCATAACCTTTTACCGAAGCCACAAGCTGGGGAATCAAGTCGTGACGTTGTTTCAACTGCACATCTATATTTGCAAAGGCATTCTCACGGTTGTTACGAAGTTTCACAAACCCATTGTAAAGGCTGATAAGGTAGAGTGCAAGAACAACAGCTACCACAATAACGATAATCAGAGTCATTGTTTTATAAATTAATTAGGTTAAACATTACAACATACGTCGTACAAATATAAGGCCAAAAGCCGAGACTTGCAAACAGAAATGGGAAAAATTTGCAATTTAAACAAAAGTATAACAATATTTATCATTTATCAATGGTCAATTGTCATTTCTTTCATACCTTTGTAGCACGAAGATGAAACAATATAGAGCAGAGGCTCTAATCCCATAGCCGCACAAGGTTTGACTGGGATACTCATCAAATAATACTGAAAACCGAGAATGCTTACGCACTCCAATGGCGGGCCGCGCCCTGTGAAGGGTAGTCAGCGATGACCGGCGGATTACAAAGGATGCGGGCGCTCAAAACTTATTTACTCGGAGTTTCATCACATCACCGAAGTGCGGCTTTTTCATAAGATAAGGACCATCCCCCTTGGGAGAGTCCTTATTTTTATTTTCATACAAATAAAGAATAAGAGCCATCCTTACGGACAGCTCTTATCTTTTTCTCAGTAGAGATTAGGCGATTAAGCCTTAACCTGAGCAACGACAGCCTTGAAAGCTTCGGGGTAGTTGACAGCGAGGTCGGCAAGAATCTTGCGGTTAATCTCGATGCCGGCCTTGTGCAGGCCACCCATCAACTGGCTGTAGCTCATGCCCTCGAGACGAGCGGCAGCATTGATACGCTGAATCCACAGAGCGCGGAAAGTGCGTTTCTTGTTGCGACGGTCACGGAAAGCATAGGTAAGACCCTTTTCCCAAGTGTTCTTGGCAACGGTCCATACGTTCTTGCGAGCGCCGAAATAACCGCGGGTCAACTTCAGGATTCTCTTTCTCTTAGCCCTACTGGCTACATGATTTACTGATCTTGGCATAGTTTTGTTCTTTTTTGAATGACAGCGACAAGGTTATCGAAATTAAGAATTAAGAATTAATCCTTCATTCTTCATCCTTCATCCTTCACCTCATACTTGATTGGCTGTTCATTCGGTTAATAACTTTAGTAATAGAACTCTTTCCTGGCGTTTAACGGAGGTTCAGGAGGTCGCGAACCTGCTTCATGTTCTCTGTCACTACCAAGTCAGCGTGCTGAAGATTGCGCTTCTGCTTCTTGGTCTTCTTTGTCAGGATGTGGCTGTGATAAGCGTGGTGACGCTTTACCTTACCACTGCCGGTGAGTACGAATCTCTTCTTTGCACCGGAGTTTGTCTTTACTTTTGGCATTTTTTTGTTTT
>CAMVOK010000037.1 GCA_947169115.1 uncultured Prevotellaceae bacterium | reverse complement strand
TACCCTCAACAGTTACCTCACCCTTAACAACAGCGTGCAGGATAGTGGTAGAACCAGTGGGAGTCGGAACGCGCTGGGCAGCACCGATCAGCTTACCGTTCAGCTCGGGGATAACGAGACCGATAGCCTTAGCAGCACCAGTAGAGTTAGGAACGATGTTCTGAGCACCGGCACGAGCACGCTGAACATCACCCTTGCGCTGAGGACCATCAAGAATCATCTGGTCGCCAGTGTAAGCGTGTACAGTGGTCATGATACCGCTCTGGATGGGAGCGAAGTCGTTCAGAGCCTTGGTCATGGGAGCCAAGCAGTTGGTGGTGCAAGAAGCAGCGCTGATAACGGTGTCTGCCTTAGTCAGAGTCTTGTGGTTAACATTGAAGACGATGGTGGGGAGGTCATTGCCTGCAGGAGCAGAGATGACAACCTTCTTGGCACCAGCCTGAATGTGAGCCTCGGCCTTAGCCTTGCTGGTATAGAAACCAGTGCACTCCAGAACTACATCAACATTCAGCTGACCCCAAGGCAGCTCAGCAGCGTTAGGAATAGCATAGATGGTGATTTCCTTACCATCAACGATGATAGAGTTCTCAGTAGCCTCTACGGTGTGCTTGTTCTCACCGAACTTGCCACAGAAACCACCCTGAGCAGTGTCATACTTCAGCAGGTGAGCCAGCATCTTGGGGCTGGTCAAGTCGTTGATAGCAACTACTTCGTAACCCTCAGCCTCAAACATCTGACGGAAAGCGAGACGACCGATACGGCCGAAACCATTAATTGCAACTTTTACGTTTGCCATTTTCTTTAAGTTTTTAATTGGTTAAACAAAAATTATGTAACTTTTTTTAACTTTTCCTTCTAAATGCGATGCAAATATATGAAATTCTTTTTATATTTGCACTACGAAACATTAATTAATTTATTAAATTATCATTAAAACTATGGTAAAGTTTGTTCAAGAGTTCAAGGAATTCGCCTTAAAGGGCAATGTAATGGACATGGCAGTCGGTGTTATCATCGGCGGTGCATTTGGTAAGATTGTGACCAGCGTGGTCAGCAACATCATCATGCCTCCCATCGGATTGTTGCTGGGTGGCGTTGACTTCACGGACCTGAAGGTTACGATGAAGGACGCCGTCATGGATGGCGAGAACGTGGTGTCCGAAGCAGTTACGCTGAACTATGGTCAGTTTGTTCAGGACGTTGTTGACTTCCTGATTATTGCATTCTGCATTTTCCTGATGGTGAAGGGTATCACAAAACTCACCGCAAAGAAGGAAGAACCCAAGCCCGAAGAGCCTGCAGCACCTGCTGGTCCCACCCAGGAAGAACTGCTTGCTGAGATTCGTGACCTGTTGAAGCAGAAATAAGAAGAACTAACATTTTATAAAATAAATAAGTATGAAAAAGTTATTTATGTTGGCATTGGTTGCCATTTTCGCAGGCAATGCCATGGCACTGGAAAACGTGCCTAAGACGGGATTAACATGGATTGGTTATGTTGGTATGAATGCCAGCGGACTTTCAAATTCAGTCCTTAACGGGAAAGCTGGTCTGAACGTTGGTTTCAAAGGTGAATACGTTTTGCCCAATGCATACGGTACATACATTAATGCTGGTGTGAATTGGAGCATGAAGGGTGGTAAGAAAGAATTCTTTGACCCCAGTGCAAGTGCTATTGATGGTACCTCGGTAGCAACGAAGTACACTGTCAAGTATGCACCGAGTTATCTTGAGATTCCCATTCATGTGGGTTTCCGTTACAACATTAACACTAAGTTTGGTGTATATGGCGAACTGGGTCCCTACTTTGCCATTGGTGTAACGGGTAAGGGTAAGTGCAAGTATGACAATGACTTAGTTAAGGACGAAAGTTTCATGTTCTTCGGTAAGAACTTCGATTTCGACAACATGAAGGGCATCCAGCGCTTCGACTGCGGTTTCGGCTTCCGCGTAGGTGCAGAATACAACAACCAGTATTCTCTGAACCTTGGTTACGACTGGGGTTTCACCGACATGTTCACTGACAAGTACAGAACCGCTTATGCCATTGGTGGAGGGTCGCTTCCCAAGATGAAGAACCACAACCTGAGCATTACTTTCGGTTATCGCTTCTAAAAACGATACATCACATCCTCATAAAGCCCTGTGACGTCAGCCACAGGGCTTTTTATGTATTATACATTTGAGATTTGACTTTTTTTTTGTACCTTTGTACACCCAATTGCAAATCGTCAATTAGTAACTCGTAATTCGTAATTCAACACTTCGTAATTCGTAACTCGTAATTCCTAACTCGTAATTTGTAAATCATCTATATGTTTGATAATCTAAGTGAGAGACTTGAGAGGTCTTTTAAAATATTGAAGGGCGAAGGCCGTATCACCGAAATCAACGTAGCCGAGACCCTAAAAGATGTAAGACGTGCCTTGCTGGATGCCGACGTCAACTACAAAGTAGCAAAGACATTCACAGATACAGTCAAGCAGAAGGCACTTGGCCAGAACGTACTTACTGCCGTGCGTCCCAGTCAGTTGATGGTGAAGATTGTGCACGATGAACTGGCTTTGCTGATGGGAGGCGAAACGGCCGAACTGAATCTGCCCGGACGTGTCGGTGACCCCAGCATCATTCTGATGGCAGGTTTGAACGGTTCGGGTAAAACCACCTTTAGTGGCAAACTGGCCAAAATGCTCAAGGAGAAACAGTTCAAGAAACCGCTGTTGGCGGCCTGCGACACCTTCCGTCCTGCGGCTATGGAGCAGTTGCGCGTATTGGGTGAGCAGATTGATGTCCCCGTATATATGGAACTTGGTGCCACCAACCCCGTAGAGGTGGCTCTTCATGCCATCAACGAGGCACGTCAGCGAGCCAACGACGTGGTGATTGTCGATACTGCAGGTCGTCTGGCCATTGACGAAGAACTGATGCAACAGATTCAGGACATTCGCGATGCAATACATCCCCACGAGATTCTATTCGTTGTGGATGCAATGACGGGACAGGATGCCGTGAATACAGCCAAGGAATTTAACGACCGTCTGGATTATACAGGCGTCGTGCTGACGAAACTTGACGGAGACACCCGTGGTGGTGCTGCACTCAGTATTCGGTCTGTAGTTGACAAACCTATCAAGTTTGTAGGTACAGGCGAGAAGATGGAGGCCATCAGCCCCTTCCACCCGTCTCGTATGGCCGACCGTATTCTCGGCATGGGTGATATTGTCTCGCTGGTTGAGAAAGCTCAGGAACAATACGACGAGAAAGAGGCTCGCCGTCTGGAGCAGCGCATTAAGAAGAATCAGTTCGACTTCAACGATTTCTATGCCCAGATTCAGCAAATCAAGAAGATGGGAAACCTCAAGGATTTGGCCAGCATGATACCTGGTGTCGGCAAGGCTCTGAAGGACATAGATATTGACGACAATGCCTTCAAGAGCATCGAGGCCATCATCCTTAGTATGACTCCCAAGGAGCGACAGAACCCCGGTCTGCTGAATACCAGCCGTCGTATGCGCATTGCCAAAGGTAGCGGAACAAACATACAGGAAGTAAACCGTCTGCTCAAGCAATTCGACCAAACTCGCAAGATGATGAAGATGGTTACCAGCAAGAATCTTCCCAAGATGCCCGGATTACCCAAAATTCCAGGTATGTAAGAAGCCTCCCACGTCCCCTCCCATAAAGGGCGGGGAGTGGATGCAAATATAAATAAATTGTAGAAGTCTGATTATGACACTCATCGATGGAAAGGCCACGGCAGCCACGATTAAAGCCGAAATCAAACAAGAGGTAGAACAGATTGTAGCTCAGGGAGGACGTCGTCCCCACTTGGCAGCCATACTCGTTGGTCACGACGGTGGCAGTGAAACCTACGTCAAGAACAAGGTGCTGGCTTGTGAGGCCTGCGGTTTCGAAAGTTCTCTCATTCGTTATGAAGAGGACATTACCGAGGAGGAGTTGTTGGCCTGTGTGTCGCAATTGAATAGCGATGCCAATGTCGATGGCTTCATTGTTCAGCTTCCTCTTCCTCGCCACATCAATGAACAACGCATCATCGAGGCCATCGACTACCGCAAGGATGTAGATGGTTTCCATCCCATCAACGTAGGGCGTATGGCCATCGGGTTGCCCTGTTTCATCTCAGCCACCCCACTTGGCATACTTACTCTGCTCCGTCGCTACCAAGTACCGACGCGCGGCAAGAAGTGTGTCATTCTGGGACGAAGCAACATTGTCGGCAAGCCCATGGCTCAACTGATGATGCAGAAACAATATGGCGATGCCACCGTCACCGTATGCCACAGCCGTAGCGAGGGACTGAAAGAAGAGTGTCGTCAGGCCGATATCCTGATAGCCGCCATTGGACAGCCCGGTTTCGTGACAGCCGATATGGTGAAGGAGGGGGCTACCGTCATTGACGTCGGCACCACTCGTGTTCCCGACTCCACGCGCAAGAATGGCTATCGTCTCTCTGGCGATGTCCTGTTCGACGAGGTCGCTCCCAAGTGCAGCTTCATTACTCCTGTACCGGGTGGTGTAGGTCCTATGACCATCTGTACGCTCATGTTAAATACGCTATCTGCTGCCAAAAAGGAGTTCTATCAGTAAGAAATATGAAAAATACGCATTGGAAACGAAAATTTCTAACTTTTAATTTTTAATTTTTAATTTATTTTCGTACCTTTGCACTCGCAATTGAGGGGATTCCCCTTATATGGTGCCTATAGTTCAGTTGGTTAGAGCGTCAGATTGTGGTTCTGAATGTCGTCGGTTCGAGTCCGACTAGGCACCCACCAAGAAAACAAGCAAGGAAGCCGATAAACAAAGGCTTCCTTTTTTTGTGTCCATTGGGTTGCGGTTCCTACTTCTTCAGTATCGAGGCCATTTCCTTGGGGTCAGCTCCGAGCTTGACTGCCATTTGGGTGTCTTGTCGGGCCAGTTTCCGTTTTTTCATGTCGAGGTATAGGGTGGCACGACTGACGTAGTAGTCCGCATTCGTGGGTTCCAACTGTATGGCACGGGTGAGGTCGGGCAGTGCCAATTCGTATTGCTTTCGCTGCTGCTCCATGCCCCCTCGGATAGCATATAGGATGGCATGGTTGGGAAATAGTGCAATGAGACTGTTGATTTGCTCCATGGCCTCCCGTGGGCGTCCCGAACGGTCGTTGACAAGAATCAGACCGATGTAGGCATTCTCGTTCATGGGGTCTATGCTGAGTATGGTCTCGTAGTCGGCACGTGCTCTTTTGTAATCGTGCTTTCCAGCATAGATATGAGCTCGCATGAGCAGGGCTTCGGTATTCTCGGGTTGCAGTTCCAGCACGTCGCTATAGCCAGAAAGGGCTCGCTCCTCATTACCCATGTGATAGTAAAGTGCAGAGCGGTCGAGCAGCAGATTCGTATTCCCGGGTATCTGGTTTATCCCTTTGGTGTATGTGGCCAGGGCATCCTCGTTGCGTCCTAAACGTTCTTGAATCTGTCCGATGTAGCGAAAGAGTAGGTGACTACCTTGATGGGTAGGCTCCAATGCCAATGCTTTGTTAAAAAGCATCTCAGCTTTTGCCAGACTGTCAACAGCCAAGGCGTCCATGCCTTGACGAACAAATTCAGTGTATTCGTTTTGTGCTGTAGCCGTGAGCGACGAGCCTAAAATAAGAATAAGGGACAGCGCCCATAAGCGTATCCCCTTATTCTTATTTATATTATATAATGTGCAGTTCACTTTCTAACTATCGTTTGTGCGCGGTCGGGACCAACACTGACGATGGTGATGGGTACGCCGAGAGCCGTTTCCAGATAGCAGATGTAGTCCTTGAAGGCTTTCGGGAAGTCTTGTTCCGAGGTCATGCCCGTCAGGTCGGTCATCCAGCCAGGCAGTTCCTCATATACGGCTTGCCAGCCTTCGGTGTCGAAGGGCATGTCCGTGGTTCTCACTCCGTCCTTTTCGTAAGCTACACAGGCTTTGATAGTGGGGAAGGTATCCAGCACGTCGCCCTTCATCATGATGAGTTGTGTCACACCGTTCACCATGATGGCATAGCGGAGTGCTACGATGTCCACCCAGCCACAACGGCGGTTTCTGCCTGTTACGGCTCCGTATTCGTGACCGATTTCACGAATCTTGTCGCCCGTTTCGTCGAAGAGTTCTACAGGGAAGGGACCTGAACCGACGCGGGTGGAGTAGGCCTTGAATATGCCAAATACCTCACCGATGCTGTTCGGGGCGACTCCCAGACCCGTGCATACGCCACCGCAGACGGTGCTTGAGGAGGAAACGAAGGGGTATGTACCATGGTCGATGTCGAGCATCGTACCCTGAGCACCTTCTGCCAACACGTTCTTGCCCTCGTACAGGGCCTTGTTGATTTCTATTTCGGTGTCCGTCAATGGGAACTGGCGCATATACTCCACACCTTCCATCCACAGGCGTTCTTCTTCCGTGATGTCGTAGTCGGTATAGTTCAGATTACGTAGGATTTCCTCGTGGCGTGCTTTCAGTGTGCGGTACTTTTCCTCGAAGTTCTCCAGAATATCGCCCACACGAAGCCCCGTTCGACTGGCCTTTTCGCTATATGTGGGACCGATGCCCTTGCCCGTTGTTCCAACCTTGTTCTTGCCCTTGGCTGCCTCGTAGGCACGATCCAGCACGCGGTGGGTAGGGAGAATGAGGTGGGCACGTTTGCTGATGTGCAGACGCTGGCGCAGGTCATATCCGGCAGTCTCCAGTTCCTTGGCTTCTGCCATGA
>CAMVOK010000036.1 GCA_947169115.1 uncultured Prevotellaceae bacterium | reverse complement strand
ACGGCAACTCTCTGGTACAGGTTGTTGCTTGGTACGACAATGAGAACTCTTACACCAGCCAGATGGTTCGCACCATCAAGTACTTCGCTGAGCTCTAATCTTTAGCGTAAGTAAACATTTAGGCCGCTTGGGATATCCCAAGCGGCCTTTTTTGTTACATCTTATACAGCATGCGTATCCCCTATGGGGTGTCCGATTACTCAGTTTCTCTTAATGTATTCTACAATCCACTGACCAACTTCGCGCGTGCCGTACTTGGCCCCACCCTCAACCTGAATCTCCGGTGTTCGGACGTTCTGGTCGAGCGAGGCGTTGACAGCCTCACGGATAAGGGCACCTTCCTCCTTCAGGTCGAAATATTCATAGAGCATGGCAACGGAAAGTATTTGTGCCAAAGGATTGGCAATGTTCAGTCCCTTGCCCTGTGGCCAGGAGCCATGGATGGGTTCAAAGACTGGGGTGTGCTCACCCGTGGAAGCACTGGGCAGAAGCCCCATGGAACCCGTGATGCACGAGCCCTCATCGGTAAGGATGTCGCCAAAGGTGTTCTCAGTAACCATCACATCAAAGAAACGCGGTTCCTGAATCATACGCATGGCCGCATTGTCAACATACATGAAGTCCGTCTCCACATCGGGATACTCCTTCATCATGTCCTGCGCCACCTTGCGCCACAGGCGACTACTGGCCAATACGTTGGCTTTATCAACAACCGTCAAATGGTGGCGACGCTGACGAGCGTACTGGTAAGCCACACGCAGGATGCGTTCAACTTCGGGACGGCTGTAATAATTGGTATCGTAAGCCTCGTCGGTACCCTCCTTCTTTTCACCAAAGTACATGCCACCCGTAAGTTCACGAATGCAAATAAAATCTGCTCCACGCACGAGTTCGTCCTTTAAGGGCGATTTGTGGACAAGACAATCGAAAGTTGTGACAGGACGGACATTGGCAAACAAGCCAAGTCGTTTGCGCATGGCCAGAAGTCCCTGCTCGGGACGTACCTTGGCTGTAGGGTCGTTGTCGAACTTGGGATCACCGACACTGGCAAAGAGCACGGCATCGGCCTCCATACAAGTCTGATAGGTTTCTTCGGGGAAGGGGTCGCCCACCTCATCAATGGCATGGGCACCACAAAGAGCTTCCTTATAGGAAATCTCATGTCCGAACTTCTCGGCCACAGCCGTCATCACGGCCACGCCCTGTTCCATAATCTCGGGGCCGATGCCATCACCGGCCAATACTGCAATCTTTAGTTTCATTATTTTCTTTTTAGGGGAGTTAAAGGAAAGTTAAAGGGAAGTTAAAGGGGAGTTAAAGGGGAGTTAAAGGGACGATACGTGTGCTATATGGTTCTCTTTAAGTTCTCTTTTATTCCATAATTATCTTCTATTATATTCAGTAGTTTTATCGTTGCCTTAATGGCCGCCTCTGTCTGGTCGGCATCGAGAGCATGGGTTCGGTAAGTCTTTCCCTCAAACTGCCATTCGATGACGGTCTGCACTAAGGCATCGGTACGACCACCAGGAGGTATGGTCACCGTGTAGTTTGACAGCCATGGGAACTGGCGACCCAGTTTTTCCCTGTAGATATGACGTATGCAACGCACAAAGGCATCGTACTGACCGTCACCAGTGGCCGTTTCTTCATACACTGTACCGTTCACGTTCAGCCTGATACTGGCCACGGGGCGTAACCCGTAAGAGGTGTTCACCATGTAACTGTCGAGGCGTACCCGTTCATCCTGCGTAGCATGCTTCAGTACGTCATTGACTATGTAGGGAAGGTCTTCTTGTGTAACAAGTTCCTTCTTGTCGCCCAGTTCGATAATGCGTTCCGTAACCCGTCGGGTCTGCTCAGGCGTCAGGTCTAAGCCCAGTTCCTTCAGGTTACGTAGGATGTTGGCCTTACCCGAGTTCTTGCCCATGGCATATTCGCGCCGACGCCCGAAACGTTCGGGGATGAGGTCGTTCTGGTATAGGCCAGCTTTGTTGTCGCCATCGGCATGAACACCAGCCACCTGAGTGAAAACATGACTGCCCGTAATGGGACGGTTGGGCGGAATGGCAATGCCAGAATAGCCCTCTACCAGTCGGCTCACCTCGTTCAGGCGGCTCTCGTCGATGTTCGTCAGAGCATGGAACTGGTCTTTCAGGATGGCCTGTACTGAGGCCAACGGCGCATTACCAGCCCGTTCGCCCAGACCATTCACCGTTGTATGTATACCCTGACAGCCAGCAAACACAGCAGCCAGGACATTGGAGATGGCCAAGTCATAGTCGTTATGGGCATGAAAGTCGAAATGTAGCTTCGGATAGCGTTTCCTCATACGACGCATGTGGGCAATAAGGTCAAGAGGATTGAGAATACCCAGCGTGTCGGGTAGCATGAAACGCAATATACCACAGTCTTGCAGACCATCGACAAGGGCAAATACATAGTCGGGCGACGACTTCATTCCCCCAGACCAATCCTCGAGATATACGTTCACGCCCATGCCTTTATCGTGGGCATTGTTTATCACCTCACGGATGTCAGCCACATGTTCCTCCACCGTCTTTCCCAACTGCTCTTCGCAATGGCGACGGGACCCCTTGCAAAGCAAGTTTATCGTACGGCAACCCGTAGAATGTATCCAATCGACCGACTGGCAGCCATCCACAAAACCAAGCACCTCCACCCTATCGTCCTTGCCAACCTGACGTGCCCAACGACAAATATTCGTTACGGCCTCGCGCTCACCGTCAGACACGCGGGCCGAAGCCACCTCTATGCGGTCAACGTTCAAGTCCTGCAAGAGCGAGCGAGCTATGACGAGTTTCTCATGCGGCATGAAACTGACACCGCTGGTTTGCTCGCCCTCGCGCAAGGTAGTGTCCAGTATCTCTATCGCTGTTCCCATGACTCTATCTTATCCTTATTTTCCAACAAAAAGTCAATGTCATCCAAGGCATTCATCAGGCAGTACTTCTTGTAACCGTTTATTTCAAAGTGCTCGCTGTTCCCCGTAGTCAGATTCGTTACCGTCTGGCCAGGCACATCAACCTCCACCTTGGCCTGCGGATTCTGAGCAATCGTTGCAAAGAGTTCCTGCTGGAAGTCTGCACTTACCACAACAGGCAGTACGAAGTTATTCAATAGATTGTTGCGGTGGATGTCGGCAAAACTGCTGCTGATAACCACACGAACCCCATAGCCGGCAATGGCCCAGGCTGCATGTTCGCGGCTACTGCCACTACCCCAGTTCTGCCCAGCCACGATAATCTCGTGTACCCCCTTCCGCGGAGCCTCACAAAAGTCCGGCTGATTCATGACGAAGTCCTCCATCACACGTCCCTCGCCATCGTAGCGCAGGTCATGCATGAAGGCATCTCCAAAGAAGTTCGGGTCGCGCGTGGTGGAAGCCAAATAGCGTGCCGGAATTATCAAATCGGTATTGCAATTGTCTATCGCAATGGGTATGCAGGTAGATATTATCTTGTCGAATTTTTCTTTCATAGGAATGCTATTGGATTGGTTACTTTTCCCGTCACAGCCGCAGCCGCTACGGTAAGCGGACTGGCCAGAATAGTACGGGCACCAGGTCCCTGACGACCAACGAAATTGCGGTTCGAGGTGGAGATGGCCAACTTGCCGGCAGGTACCTTGTCGGGATTCATGGCCAGACAGGCCGAACACGAAGGTAAACGCAGTTCGAAACCGGCCTCCTCCAATATTTTATCGATTCCCTCATCTATGATTTGTCGACGCACAGCCCACGAACCCGGAACCAACCATGCCACCACATTCTCGGCCTTGTGCTTGCCTTTCACTACAGAGGCAAAGGCACGGAAGTCTTCGATGCGGCCGTTGGTACAAGCACCGAGAAAGACATAATCAACGGGGGTGCCCTCCAAGCGCTGTCCAGGCTCAAACTGCATATATTGGAGCTGACTCAGGAAACCAGCACGTTCAGCCTCGGGAATCTCCTCAAGCGTAGGAATGCGGCCATCAACGGGAATGCCAGCCCCCGGATTGGTGCCGTATGTGATGCGCGGTGCAATATCCTCGGCCCTATAGGTTACCTCCTTGTCGAACACGGCATCGTCATCGCTTCTCAACTTGCGCCACTCAGCCACTGCCTTGTCCCATTCGGCACCCTTGGGGGCATATTCACGCCCTTTCAGATAGGCAAAGGTGATGTCGTCGGGGGCAATCAGACCGGCACGGCTACCCATCTCGATAGAGAGATTGGAGAGGGTGAGACGACCTTCCATGCTCATATTCCGCACCGTAGAACCAGCATACTCCACAGCATAACCCGTAGCTCCAGAGGTGGTCATCTGGGCCATGATGTAGAGGGCTACGTCCTTGGGCGTAGTGCCCTTGGGCAAATCTCCCTCTATGTTGATGCGCATGGTCTTAGGCTTCTGTTGCAAAATGCACTGCGAGGCCAGCACCTGAGCCACCTCGCTGGTGCCGATGCCCATGGCCACGGCTCCCACGGCTCCATGAGTAGAGGTGTGCGAATCGCCACAAACGATGGTCATACCCGGCAGCGATAGTCCCTTCTCTGGGCCAACGACGTGAATGATGCCATTGTCTTTCGTACCCATGGCAAAGTGACGAATGCCAAACTCCTCACAGTTCCGCTTCAGGGTTTCCACCTGCCTGCGTCCGACCTCGTCGTAGATGCACTCCTGCTGGTCGCTGGGTGTGTTGTGGTCGGGCATGGCTATGACCTGCTGAGGACGGAACACCCGCAACCCCTTGTCGCGCAGCGTATCGAAGGCCTGCGGCGAGGTCACTTCATGGGCATACAATCGGTCAATATACAATTGTGTGGGGCCGTCCGGCACGTTCTGAATAACGTGCGCATCCCATATTTTGTCGAATAAAGTCTTTCCCATTCGGGTCTTTTACTTAAATTTGTTGATACAGTCTATGTAGGCCTCAACCGAGGCGGTCACGATGTCGGTGTTGGCACCGAATCCATAATAGACATGACCGTCGTACTCCACCTGCATGTGCACCTTACCCACATCGTCCGAACCCTTGCTGATGGCTTGGATGGTAAATTCCTTCAGCGTCATCTGCCTACGGATAATTACCTTCAGGGCCTTGATGGCAGCATCTACGGGACCATTGCCCGAGGCCGAAGCTTCGAACTTCTCGCCAGAAATATTCAAACCGATGGCAGCCACTGAGCGTACTCCCATACCAGTGGTTACCTGCAGATAGTCGAGTTTGATAGCATGGGAGGCCGTGCGGTCGGCTCCTGCCAGCACAAGAATGTCGTCGTCGGTGACCTCCTTCTTACGGTCGGCCAGTTTCAGGAAAGCCTCGTAAAGGTCGTCCAGTCGTTCGCCATCCACCTCTACGCCATTGACATGCAGACGATGCTTCAAAGCCGCGCGACCGCTGCGGGCCGTCAGCACGATGGCATTGTCGTCGATGCCCACCTCCTTGGGATCCATGATCTCGTAGGTCGAAGCATCTTTCAACACCCCATCCTGATGTATGCCACTGCTGTGGGCAAAGGCATTGCGCCCCACGATGGCCTTGTTGGGCTGCACGGGCATGTTCATGAGACTGCTCACCATGCGGCTGAGGGGGAATATCTTCGTGGTGTTAATGTTTGTTTCGATGTTGAGATAAGGATGGGTCTTGAAAGTCATTACCACCTCTTCGAGACTGGTATTTCCGGCCCGTTCGCCAATACCATTAATGGTCACCTCCACCTGACGAGCCCCATTCATCACTCCGGCTACCGTATTTGCCGTAGCCATGCCCAAATCGTTGTGGCAATGAGTAGAAAGAATAGCCTTACCAGCAGAAAGGCCATCGACATGCTCCATGAGGAACTTTATCTTCTCACCATACTCCACAGGTACGCGGAAGCCCGTCGTATCGGGAATGTTCACAACCGTGGCTCCAGCCTTTACAACCGCATCAACCACACGAGCCAAAAACTCGTTGTCGGTACGTCCTGCATCTTCGGCATAGAACTCCACATCCTCGACATAGCGTTTGGCGTATTTCACGGCACGCACAGCACGTTCTATGATTTCCTCGGGGGTTGTGTTAAACTTATACTTGATATGGCTCTCGCTCGTACCGATTCCTGTATGTATGCGCTTATGCTTAGCATATTGCAGTGCCTCGGCAGCCACGTCAATATCACGTTCCACGGCACGGGTCAGCGCACAGATGGTAGGCCAAGTTACAGCCTTCGAGATTTCCACTACGGAGTTGAAATCGCCCGGACTGCTGACTGGGAAACCAGCCTCAATGACATCAACTCCAAGCAGCTCCAACTGACGCGCTACCTGTATCTTCTCTACCGTATTCAGTTGACAGCCTGGCACCTGCTCACCATCGCGTAATGTTGTGTCGAAAATAAACAATCTGTCACTCATAACATCCTTATACCTTATTAATTATATAGTACACCGGCACAAAGGTACGAAAAAAAAAGTGAAAAGAGAAAAGTGAAAAGGCAGATTTTGATTTTTGAATTATGTTTCCGCCCTCTGTGGTCTCCCCGCGCCGATGAGCGTGTTACCATCTGTGATGACATCACCACTCCTTCCAAGAAGTCGAAGATGTCCCCTCAAAAGGAATGTTCTTGTGCTCCTAAAGGTGCTCAGGCGGCATAACCGGAGCACCACAGCGTGAGCAATTCCTTTCTACAACCCGAGGAATTATCATTTTTATTTCATATCTTTGTGGCCGACAAATCGGAATTTATGAACGGAACGAGCAACATCATATTCTTAGGAACAGGCAATG
>CAMVOK010000035.1 GCA_947169115.1 uncultured Prevotellaceae bacterium | reverse complement strand
CCCTATGGGCGTCCGATTTCTTGCACGGCAAGCGTAGCCCTATGGGCGTCCGATTACGTATGATTTGTACCATTAGCCGTATAAAATTATATATGTGGGCAAATTCATCGAATTCACGTTATATTAGAAACGACTTATCTAAATTATCTAATTATTGTAAAGCCCGAAGAGCTGATAAGATTACAGGCAGGGGTAGAACCCCTGCTAAGATGTATGAAGTAGGCAAACCCCGAAGGGGTGGCAGAACTATCTGTCGCCCATTCTGGGCTAACGTTACGGCTCTTTTTAGCAGGGGTGTTACCCCTGCCTGTAATCTGTGGCCCATTCTGGGCCTTGATGCTTGAAAACATTATCAATTATTCATTAATGAATATAGGAATATAACTCTTTTTTTCGTAACTTTGCACTTCATAAAAGACAAAAAACAAGTTATGGCTATATGGTTTGAATGCAAAATCCGTTACGACAAGACCATGGAGGACGGAAAGATTAAGAAAGTGACTGAGACTTATATGGTGGATGCTCTGACCTTTACGGAGGCGGAACGTCGCTTCCTGGAGGAAGTGGAGCCCTACATGAGCGGTGAATATGAGGTGGCCGGCATCAAGAAGGCACGCATTGCCGAACTGATAGCCAGCATAGATGCCAACGACGACCGCTGGTACAGGGCTAAGGTGACCTTCATCACACTGGACGAGAAGACGGCCGTAGAGAAGAAGACCTCACAAACCATGCTGGTACAGGCCAACGACCTGAAGAACGCCGTGCAAAACCTGGAGAAGAGCATGGCCGGCACCATGGGCGACTGGAGCCTGTCCTCGATTGCCGAGACTCAGATTCTGGACGTGTTCCCGTATAAAAAAGATTAAGGATTAAGGGTGAAGGATTAAGGATTAGGGTTAGTGCGCAGCCTAATGTTCAATGCTCAATGTTCAATGTTCAATGGCAAGAGCGCAGCCTATTATGAATTATGCATTATGAATTATGCATTGTACATTATGCATTAAAAGAATGCTTTATGATTAAGGAAGAGATTCGGAATATCACGGCCAGTTTACCAGATGGGGTACGTCTTGTGGCGGTATCGAAATACCACCCCGAGGAGAGTATATTGGAGGCATACGAGGCTGGGCAACGGGTGTTCGGGGAGAGCCATGTGCAGGAACTGCAACGCAAGTACGAAGCCCTGCCGAAGGACATCGAGTGGCACTTCATCGGTCACCTGCAAACCAACAAGGTGAAGTACATCGCCCCCTACGTCAGCCTCATCCATGCCGTGGACACTCCGAAACTGCTGGCCGAGATTAGTAAGCAGGGCGTGAAGTGCGGACGCAGGATTCCCTGTCTGCTGCAATTGCATGTGGCACAGGAGGAAACAAAGTTCGGATTCACCGTTGAGGAGGCAGAGGACTTCCTAAAGAGTGGCGAATGGCGCGAGATGACTGGTGCCGAACTGCGTGGCGTGATGTGCATGGCCTCGCTCACCGACGATGAGGCACAAATAGCCCGCGAGTTTGAAACGGCACGACAGTTCTTCTTACGCGCACGCGATACTTATTTTTTAAGTAGTAAGGAGCAAGGAGCAAGGTGCAAGGAGCAGGGAGCAAGGTGCAAGGGGCAGGGTGCAAGGTGCAAGGAGCAGGGAGTAAGGAGCAGGGAGCAAGAGAAATGTATTAGACTGGATGAAAAACGCCCAGCAGAGGTAACCTCTTGCACCTTGCACCCTGCCCCTTGCACCTTGCACCCTACCCCTTGCTCCCAAGAATCCAGTTCCTTCTGCGAATGTTCGTGGGGCATGTCGGACGACTACCCTATCGCTATACAACACGGGAGTACGATGGTGCGCATCGGCAGCCGTATATTCGGGGAAAGACAATACTAAACTAACATGAAACGACTACTCCTATCACTCGCCATAACGCTGAGCGTGACCGTTGCCCCGGCACAGACAAACCCATCGGGACAACCGCCCCACATGCGTCGTGTCTTTGACGGCAATCATCCCGACGTGCACGACCCCGTAATGGCAAAGGGTGAGGATGGTCGTTATTACATCTTTGCCACAGGCTGGGGGGTGAACGTACTATCCAGTGCCGACATGAAGGCTACCGGACGCCCCGAAGGGGATTCGCAAACATGGCAACGGGAGAAGCCGGTGCTCAATCCCATTCCCCAATGGGCCACTGACACGGTGCGTGGTTATCGCGGACACACATGGGCTCCCGACATCAGTCATCATAATGGGCTTTGGTACCTCTATTACTCCTGTTCCACGTTCGGAAAGAACGGCAGTGCCATCGGACTTGCTGTCAACAAGACTCTCGACCCGTCGTCACCCGACTTCCAATGGCAGGACCGTGGCATGGTGATTGCCTCACACCGCCACCGCGACAACTGGAATGCCATCGACCCGAACCTCATCGTCGATAAAAAGGGGCAGCCCTATCTGGCGTTCGGCTCATTCTGGGACGGCATACAAATGGTGAAGCTGTCGAAAAAGGACTACCAAACACCCATTGGCAAACCCGTAACCATAGCAAGCCGCATCGGACGCAAACTGACACTGGCCGAAATTGACAACGTGGCCAGTTACACCATAGAGGGGAACGACACGATAGAGGCCGGTCCAAACGCCGTGGAGGCTCCCTTCATCTATTACAGAAACGGATATTATTACCTGTTCGTAAGCTTCGACTTCTGCTGCCGAGGCGCAGGTTCAACATACAATACCGTGTATGGCCGCTCCAAGAAAGTGACTGGTCCATACCTCGACCAGAAAGGACGACCGATGGAGAAAGGTGGCGGCATACGCATATACGGGCCCGACGAAGAGCACTTCGGCATCGGGCACTGTTCCGTTTATGACATAGACGGACAAACCTACTTCATCTCCCATGCCTACGAAAAAGCCCACGAGGGACGTGCCAAACTGTTTATACGCCCACTCACGTTCGACAAGGACGGATGGATAGAACTAAACGAATAATAACTTACACAAACAAATACATACGATATGGAAAAAGCAGGCAGTTTCAACCAAATCATAGCCAATGCGATACAGCAGTTCTGGGACTATGATTCCATGACAGACTACGGCGTTGCCACCCTACAGTACAGAGACGTGGCACGCATCATCGAAAAGTTACACATTCTCTTCGAGCAAAGCGGAATAAAGCCAGGAGACAAAGTAGCACTCTCCGGCAAGAACCAAGCCCGCTGGGGAGCTGCCTTCTTTGCCATCACCACGTATGGAGCCGTAGCCGTACCCATCCTGCACGAGTTCCATCCGGCACAGATTCACGACATCGTGAACCATAGCGATGCCAAGTTGTTCTTCGTTGAGGACAAAATATACAACGAACTGAATCCCGACCTGATGCCGGGACTGGAGGGAATACTCTCCATCGTGGACTACCACCTGTTTGTAAGCCGGAGCGAGAAACTGACATACGCCCGCGAGAACCTGAACCGACTCTTCGGCGAGAAGTACCCCATGAACTTCCGCAAGCACCATATCAAATACTATCAGGACAGCCCCGAAGAACTGGCTATCATCAACTACACCAGCGGTTCGACGGGCAATTCCAAGGGCGTGATGATTCCCTACCGTGCCCTGTGGAGCAACCGTCAGTTTGCTCACGACAATATTGGTCACGTGATACACAACGGTGAGAACATTCTGTCCATGCTCCCACTGGCACACACCTACGCCATGGCGTTCGAGTTCATCTACTCCTTCTCCAACGGAGCACACATCTATTTCCTGACCAAACTGGCCAGCCCCAGTGTGTTGCTGAAAGCTCTAGCCGACCTGCATCCCTGCGTTATCTTCGTGGTGCCCCTCATCATCGAGAAGGTTGTCCGCAAGGCCGTTCTTCCCAAGGTGCAGGACATGAAGGTGCGTCTGCTACTGAAGACCCCCGTCGTGGGCGACCGCATCCGCAAAAAGATATGCGAGGGACTGAACAATGCCCTGGGAGGCAACTTCTTCGAGATTATCATCGGCGGCTCGGCACTGAACAAGGAGGTAGAGGACATTCTGCACGACATTGGGTTCCACTATACCGTAGGCTACGGAGCCACGGAGTGCGCCCCCATCTTGGCTTACGCCCCCTGGGACTCTTATGCACCAGGCAGTTGCGGACGTCCCGTTCCACGCATGGAACTGAAGATTGACAGCCCCGACCCCGAGAATGTTCCCGGCGAGATTCTGGCTCGCGGCATGAACGTCATGCTCGGCTACTACAAAAACGAGGAAGCCACACGCGAAACACTGCGCGACGGATGGTACCATACGGGCGACCTCGGTATCATGGACAAAGATGGCAACGTCTTCATTCGCGGTCGCTCCAAGAACATGCTGCTCGGAGCCAACGGGCAGAACGTATATCCCGAGGAGATTGAGGACAAACTGGTCAGCCTGCCACTCGTCAGTGAGTGCGTGGTCATCCAGAAAGGCGATAAATTCTACGGACTTGTTTACCCCGACCCCGATAAAGTGAAGGAACTCGGTCTAAGCACACCAGACCTCGAAGCTATCATGGAACAGAACCGAAAGGAACTGAATACCATCATCCCCAACTATTGCGCCCTCTCTGGCATACGCCTCGTGGACCAAGAGTTCGAGAAAACACCCAAGAAGAGCATCCGTCGCTTTAAATATCTGGACTATCCCATAGACTAACAAGCCTATTTTGCTCATTTTAACCTCTATTGTGAAAAATCTGTCACAATAGAGGTTTTTTCATGCACAAAACATTTGGCTGTGTGCGAGAATTGTCGTACCTTTGCACAGAAATTAAAAAAACGAGCAATATAAAACTATGGAAACAGCAGGAAGTTTCAATCAACTTATATATGATGCTATCCAGAATTTCTGGGATAATGATGCCATGTCAGACTATGGCGTATCAACCTTACAATACAAGGACGTGGCACGCATCATTGAGAAAATGCACATACTCTTTGAACACAGTGGAGTGAAGCCCGGCGACAAAGTGGCTCTTTGCGGAAAGAACCAGTGCCGATGGGGTGCTGCCTTCTTTGCCATCACCACGTATGGCGCAGTGGCCGTGCCCATTCTCCATGAGTTCCATCCGGCACAGATTCACGACATCGTGAACCATAGCGATGCTAAACTTCTCTTCGTAGAAGACAAAATCTTCCAAATGCTGAATGCCGACGAGATGCCGAATCTGGAAGGAGTACTGAGCATCATCGACTATCATCTATTCGTATCGAGAAGCGAACAGCTGACGTTTGCCCGCGAGAACCTGAACCGCCTCTTCGGCGAGAAGTTCCCCATGAACTTCCGCAAGCATCACATTGAACCTTATTATCAGGACCAACCCGACGAACTGGCCATTATCAACTACACCAGTGGTTCGACAGGCAACTCAAAGGGCGTGATGATACCCTACCGTGCCCTGTGGAGCAACCGCCAGTTTGCCAAGGAGGTCATGGGCAACCACTTCAAGGAAGGCAGAGGCGACCACGTTCTGTCCATGCTACCAATGGCACACACATACGGCATGGCTTTCGAGTTCCTGTTCGAGTTCACCATCGGAGCACATATCTATTTCCTGACCAAGCTGGCCAGTCCGACCATACTTCTAAAAGCATTGGCCGACATTCGTCCACGCATACTCATCGTTGTTCCGCTGATCATCGAAAAAATTGTGCGCAAGGCCATCATGCCAAGGTTGCAGGATCCGAAGATTCGCCTTTTGATGATGACACCCGTTATTGGCGACCGCATCCGCAAGAAGATATGCGATGGTCTGAACAAGGCGCTGGGCGATGAGTTCTACGAGGTAATCGTTGGCGGTTCAGCCCTGAACAAGGAGGTAGAGGACATTCTGCACGACATCGGTTTCCGCTACACCGTAGGCTATGGTGCTACAGAGTGCAGCCCCATCCTCGCCTACAGCGACTGGAGCACATTTGTCCCAGGCAGCTGCGGACGGCCAGCCCCACGCATGGAACTGAAGATTAACAGTAGCGACCCCGAAAATGTGCCTGGCGAGATACTGGCCCGTGGCATGAACGTCATGCTCGGCTACTACAAAAACGAGGAAGCCACACGCGAAACCCTGTGCGACGGATGGTACCACACGGGCGACCTCGGCATCATGGATGCCCAAGGCAATGTCTTCATCAAGGGACGCTCAAAGAACATGCTGCTCGGTGCCAATGGACAGAACGTCTATCCCGAAGAAATCGAGGACAAACTGGTGGGCATGCCTCTCGTCAGCGAATGCGTGGTAATCCAGAAGGGCGAGAAGTTCTATGGTTTGGTGTATCCCGACCCCGACAAGGTAAAACAACTGAGACTTAACCGAGGTGACCTGGAAGCCATCATGGAGCAGAACCGAAAGGACCTGAACCTCGTGATTCCCACATATTGCAGCCTCTCGGGCATACACCTGATGGACGAGGAGTTCGAGAAGACACCCAAAAAGAGCATCCGCCGCTTCAAGTACATGGATTACGACATCAATAAATAATATTTGCCAAAAAACTTCATAAAACATTTGGTAGTTTCAAGGAAATATTATACCTTTGCATCGCATTTGAAAAAACGACCCTCGAAGAAGCATCAGGGGATGTAATTGGAAGTTTGGGTGAGTGGCTGAAACCACCAGTTTGCTAAACTGACGTGCGGGTTACCGTACCGGGGGTTCGAATCCCCCAGCTTCCGCAAGGGTAACATAAAATCAAATGCAAACTGGCGCTTTCGTCTAGCGGCTAGGACACATGCCTCTCACGCATGGAACACGGGTTCGATTCCCGTAGGCGCTACGAAATCATTAATGGACAGTCCACGGAGGGCTGTCCATTAC
>CAMVOK010000034.1 GCA_947169115.1 uncultured Prevotellaceae bacterium | reverse complement strand
GCCAGATTGAATCCGTCTTCCCATCTTATCCAGTTCGTTCCATCCCAATAGTTGAAGGCGGTGTTTGAAAAACGCGACTTGATGTTAATCTTAATTTTTTTCGTATTATCCGTCTTCAGTGTTTTGAGCTTTATAAAGAGTCCTTTCATATCACTGCTGCTCTCGGGATCTGGCAGATTGACAGTGAGGTCGGATACTGTGTATTTGTTAGGCGTAAAGTCATAGTAGGTGCCATAATTGGCATTCATCAAAGTAACATGGTCCTTTTTCACCGTATTCGCTTTCAGTTTGTCATTGGTCAGCACTTTGTAAGCTCCGTAGGTGTCAAAGAAGTATCTGCACAGGATTTGGGTTTCCTCCTTCAGTTTGTCGGAGAGATCACCGGCAACATCATACACATCGGTATAACTCTTCACCAAATCCTGGAAGCAGAAGGTGTAGTCCTTGTCGTAGTTTACGTTGAGCGGCGTGACGGTGCTGGTCTTCCCATCCTGGTTGCCAGCCGTCAGTCCGCCCACGGTCTTCCCTGTGCCAGGCAGAGGATATTGGACATAAGTTTCAGAATCGGTATGGTAGCCCGTATTCCAGACATCGTACATTTGCTTGCGCATCTCTGCCAGCGACTTGTTGTCTTTCACGTCTTTCAGGAATTCGGGGTTGACCACTGTTCCGTTATGGTCGAAAACCAAGGTCTCGGCGGCAAACTTCACACCCACCTCATCGAATGAATATGGGCTAATCTCACGGTCGCCAATGAACACCCACTTGCCCAGATAAGCAAAATACATATACGGGTCAATCAGGCGGTAAGGTGTGTTGATGCCCTTCTTGTTATCAATCCATTTGCTATTGAGGAAAATATGGTCTACATCCGTCAGAGAGTGTATTTCTTTTTTATTCTTGTCTTTGTATGTATAGTCGTAATCCGCCTCATAGTCGATGGTGGGGCTGCTTTCCATGCGTGCCCCCACGAAGGGATAACTGTAAGGCAGCACTTCCTTTACCTCCTTGGTGGTGGTCAGGTTCCAGCTGTCGGTGTATGTCTGGTTATCCACATTCACGTTATGAGGCAAGGAGGTCAGCCAAAGGTCCACGAGATTGAAGGTGCTGTCAGGAGTGACGTATTTACGCGTCTTAGCGTCATAATATCTTCCTTTCGTGTTTTGATACGTATAGCGAAGTTCCAGATGGTAGAGTTCTTTGTTGAAGTCCCAATCGCGGCCTGCATTTATGGTGCTATTTCGTGAATAGAAGAACACGTTATCGCCAGTTGAGAATCGACCATCGGGCTGCAAGTTATAGCAATTGCCATTTATCTTATAGACGGCAGGTTTTTCCACGGTGGTGGTATCGCCCGCCTCGGTGACGAAGCTCAGGTGCCACTTCATCTTACTTGCGGGAAGTACTGTTCTCAGGTCGCGCGTCAGGGCGATGGTGGGATACATAATGTCGTCGTAGTAGGCCTTGGTGACAGTGGTACCCTTTTCCACGACCTTCGTTCCGTTGGTACTGGGATAGGCCAGGGCGATGTAGGGCTCCAGGTTGCGCAGCGAGTCGGTCGCAATCTTTTCCTCATCCGTACTCTTGATGCGGAAGAACCATATCTTGGATTGCTTCCAGTGGATGTCGTATTTGGCATTTTTCTTTCCTGCTTTTCCCTCAGAATCGACATAGGTACACCACACGCGCTTGCCGTTTTCTATTTCGTAGGCATCGGCTGTGAGTACCAATGCATAACTGTGCCCGGGCTGCAGGTCGGTACTGTTGACGTGGAAAACGGTGCCCTTGTCTTCCCGTGCTGTTACCTTTTTTTCTTTACCCGACATATTGGAAACACCATGTCCTGTTAAACTATGAAACCTATCATGCATAGATGACAGATATGTATCGAGGTAGTCTGACCAGTCTCCGTTGAGCGGTTTGTCAGCTTCTCCCTTATCTACTTGTTTGTTAGTCATGATGTAAGACAGTTCTTCCACGGTCTTGTCGCGGCTGGGGAAGCGGGAAACAAAGAACTGGGGGATGGAATCGTACTTAGTTGCGTGTGCACTTTTTTGTCCAAGTGACTGATAGAATTCCTTCTCCGTCGGTCTTTTCTTCCCAGTGGCCAACTTGGTGGGAGCTGTACCGAGGTCGAATAGGCGCACGCCACGGAAACCGGCATTCTTCGTATCTACGTCGAACACGTAGGTGCGGCTGGCATTCTTGGCGATACGTTCCTTCACGTCTTCTTCGTTGCTTTCGTCGCGCGCGGCCAATTCATCCACCCACGATGGATCCACCAGACGATAGTGGCTGCCGATGCTGCTGGTGGTGGTGAAGGTCATGTTCTGAGCCTCGTTCAGCGAGACGGCGTATGTGGGATCTATGAGGGCCTGGTAGATGCTGTCGGAGCCTATGCTCACGCCCTGGAACATCTCGAAGCCGTCCAGCGCATTGCCCTTGAAGGGTACGCAGTGGTCGCCGGCCGAAAATTCGAACTTCTTGTTTATCTTGCACAGGCCACCCAGCAGACTAAGTTTGATACGCGCCTGACCCTCTACCCACGAAGGATTGGGCAGACCCACCTCAAGCACACCGCCGATGCCCGCATCGAAGATGGAGATTTTCTCGTTGATGAACGAACCAATCTTCACGTGGATGCCCAGTTCGGCAGCCAGGTAGGCGTAGAGTTGTCCCATGGCATACCATCCGTTCTTACCCATCGTTGAGTTGTTGTTGACGCAGAAGGCTGCATCGCCATAGTTTATCAGCGAACAGTCGAATCCGGCTATGGCATCGAGTGAGCCATAGAGCAGACCGAGGTCGATGTTGATGTAACCCCAAGCCGAGGCACCCACCATGACACCACCGTTGATGTTGTCGCCCAACATAGCCTGAGCGGCACGCTTACGGCTGTTCTCGGCCTTGCTAAGGTCAGCACCCATGTCGGTGCTTCCGCTCTTATGCCCGGAGAGGAACTCTACAATCTTGGAGGGGATGGCTGGCAGGGCGCCATTGTTGGGCAACTCATTACCGAGGCAGATATATCCGTCGGCACCGATATCCACATGGACAATCTTACCGTCGAACTTCAGGTAGGTGAACGAGCAACGCTTGTCCTTCTCAGGCTCACCGAGATAGAGGTGCCACTTGGGTGTGTTGTATTTCACTCCGTCCTTCACCCATGTTATCTTGAACTCCAGATTTATCTTGGTGCGCATGGCCGTGATGCCGAGGTCTTCCTTATTTTCGCCGCTCTTGTCTTTCACGTTCTTGTCCTCTGTGTCACCGTCGGCAACCTCTGTGCTTTGCTCTCCATTGTATTTTCCGGAGAGTTGCTTCAAGCCCTGTTCGGGGTTGACAACCATCTTGTTGGCAATGTCATCTACATTAGCCTGGAACTTGTCCATCTGCTCCTTGAGGCTTGCCAGTGCGGCATTGGCCTTGGTGACACTGGCTATCAGTGCCTTGGTATCGGCTCCGGCCTCCATGGTTACGTTGAGGCAGAGATAGCGGTTCTGTGTGCTGCCACCTCCGTTCTTCTGGTTTTCGTAGATGAGGCTGGCATCGGCATTGATGAGTCCGCCCACAGCCTCCAGATGTCCGTTGAACATGAAGGTGCTGAGGCATTTGTTCTTGCGGTCGTAGCAGACGAGGAGGTCCATGTCGGCCTTCAGCGTCTTTTCGCCTGCCGAGGTGGAAAGCGTCATGCCCAGTGCCACACCGATGTTGCCGTAGGAGGCTTCGGGTGTTCCGGAGAACTTATCCGTCTTGGCATCCTTGCCCTTTGTGGGTCGGCAGTTGAAGAAGAAACCGCCGGAGATTCGGTTGATGACAATCGGGTCGATGCGAATACCTGTGCTGCTCTCCATCTTCACCATGAAGTAGCCCCATGAGTATTTCTTGTCGCCGTCATCGAGGGTCTTGGTATCTACGCCATCGTCCTTCATGCCAGCCTCTGAGGTGTCATCGGGAGCGTGTTCAAAGTAACCGCCATTGCACTTGAGCGAGAAGAGTCCCGTGATGTCAATGTCAAGGTTGCCACGGTAGCCCTTTTCGGTGCCATCCTCTACAATCTTCAGTCCACCCTTGAGGTGGAGAGCCGTAAAGTCGAGGTCGAGAGCGAGCGAGTCAAACTTTATCTCACCATCACTGATGCTCCATTTGGAAATGTCTTTACCAGGCATATCAAGCTTAGCACTGATGATGATGCCGGCACCTACATTAATCTTGTCTTCCACCAGACCTATCGTTCCGCTTACGGCCACGGTCAGTGCTTTGTCCTTGAATGAGGGCGAGAACTTGTCGAGCGAGAACGAGAACGGGCCTAAACGCTTCTTGGCCGAGGCAAGCGACCATTCACCGAGGTCGAGGTAGAAGCCCTCGCCAAGTTTCATCTCCTCGCTTTCGGCAATCCGGTGATATACGCTGCTCTTCCGCAGTTCTTCCGCCACTTGCTGCTCGCGTGCCTCACGTTCCTTGCGCTTGTTGGCTGCCAGCGTGCTGACACTCTTCCAGTCGTTACGCTTCACGTTGGAGAGGCGCATTTTGGTGAAGTGGATGTCGGGAATCTTCACCTCCAGGGGCAGTTTCGAGGTCTTCTCCTTCAGCCAGGCGTTGGCCTTATCCACACCACCGATGCCGATAGTGCCGCCGATGCACAGTTCTACCTGAGTGTTTATCTTATCCTCCTTCTCGTCGTCGTAGGCTTCGATGAGGAAGTAGGTCTGCTTGGCATCGAGCGTGGCCTGTGCCACGAAGCAGTTGAAGTTGAGGTCTTCGACACTCTCGGTCAGGAAGACGTAGGAGTAACGGGTCTTCTGTAGGCTGGTGGGGTCGATGGCCTCGGTGACTGCCGAGCGCTTGCGCGGGTCGGTGAGCCGGCGTATTTCGCAGGTATAGTCGATGTTGCCGAACTTCTCCTTGCCGCTGCTGTCCTTCTTCTTCTCCTTGGAGCCGAAGAGGGGCACATTGAGTTGGCCTGCAAACATGCAGTTGTCGAAGTCGTCTTGGATAATCTGCAACTGGGCCTTGTCGAGACTGATGCCCCAACCGCCCATCGTTCCTTCCTTGGCGGAGAAGATGTTCTCGGCCGTCATCTTCAGCGTGACACCAGATTGGTCGAAATACATTTCCTCACCCTTGATGGAGAGACGTTTGTCCTCGTCGCCGCTCCCGACACCGATTTCGAGGGACTTCGGGAACTTGATGCCAATCTCGCCGATGTGCAGTCCGTGCCACGACTCTTCGTTGCCCTTGATGCCAGCCTTGGTCTTGCTGTACTTTTCGGGGAACTTGCCCATGTGGGCGGAGTTGCGTGAGTCGGAGTGGTCATAGACGATGTCCTTGGCGGTGAACGTCCATCCGGGGAGGTCTTCTACCTGGAAGTCCTCGATGGAGATATCGTCAACAAGGAAGTCTTTCCATGACCCGAACGAGGCCTGCAAATGTATTTTGGGGCGTTCGGTGGTGGGCTTGCCTTTGTCATCCTTCACGATGCCGGCGACCTTCATTTCGGCATCGATGCCGAGGAGTTCCAACTTGGTCTTTTCATCTTCTGTCTTCCACGATACGTAGCAACCGTCCTTGGGTTCCAGCACGTCATTGGGAGCCTTGAAGGTAATCTCAATATCGCTGTTCGGAGCCAGGGTGAAGTCGCCGAGCAGGGCTATCTGACCTGATTCGGGCAGGAAGCGGTTGGGGGAGATACAGATACGGGGAGCACCGAAAAGGAGAATCTTGCTCTTCAGCACATCGCACTCGGGCAGGATGGACTGTCCGACGATGTTCATCGTGGCGTGGTCGGGAGCAAACTTCATGTCGGCAATCTGGATATCCACCACGTCCCAGTTCGACGGCAGTATTTCCGTCGGGAACTTGATGGGCGTGTAGAGTTTATCCATGCCACCCGTGGTGAGGAGGTTGTAAAGTCCCTCACCGTCCTTGATGGCCTGATAGTACTTGGAAAGGTTGACCTGTTCGGCCAGGCTCTTGACGCCACTCGTGGTTGCGCTCTGCAACTGACTGGCGTAGGGGATGCCCGTGTCGCTGATGAGGTTGTCGATGCCCCAGTCGGAGAAGAGTTTATCGACGCATTCCTTGTTGCTGCCCATTGTCGGGGCGGTCTCAGAGGTGGCAACGCCCTCATAGACCACGTCGTCGATGTTAATCTTCAATTTGTCGAACGTGACGCAGACCATAATCTTGGAGCCGAAGGGTTCCCACAGCACACGACCCTTACCCTTGAAGCCGGAGTCGCCATTGCCAGAGATTTCGTCGATGGTCATCACGTACTCACCGATGGACACCTGCTTCCCCTTCAGGTCGCTGGCCGATTTGCTGGTGGGCTTCGTGTTCTCTATCTCCACCGTGCTGGAGCACTGGAAGTATTGCTTCGACAGACGGTTGACAAGGGCAAAATCGACCACGTTGTCATCGCCCGTAAAGGCCACACTGCTCCCTTTCGTAACAATAGGCTTGATGCGCAGCACCATGTAGTCACCGGCTTCTACCTTCTCGGAGATATCCTTCCACTCGATGGTGTCTTTCTGCTCCTTGGTGCGGAAGGTGTAGATGGGTTCCTGCTGTACAGCATCCTCGCGGTCGGCACGCTCACCATTGTCGAACAACTGCACCTCATACTCTATCTGGATAGTGTCGTTCTGCTGACCCTCACCTCCAACGAACTGAGAACTTTCCCAAGCCACTTCAATACCCGTTTCCACGAAACGTTTACGCGCACCCTCCGATTCACGGAAGAAGGGATCTACAATCTTGGGATTGCGGAACGTGTAAAGTGAATCTTCAATGATTTCATTCGTCTTGACATCGCCCATGGTGACGGAGATGTCTTCTTCTTCGTCGTCTTCGTCTTCTTCTTCGTCCTTCTGCTCTTCCGGTTGCTCGATTTCTGCTATCTTATCCTCATCCTTACCCTTTTCTTCTGCTTCGGTCTCTTCGCTCTGGGGTTCGGGAATAATTACTTTAGGTTCTTCTTCGTGCGTTTCGCCGCCTTTTATGCGGAATAGTTTGTAGGTGCTCTTGCCCTGGTTCTCAATGCTCACGTAATTGAGCATCTTATTGCTAGAATTGGCAGGAGTCGCCGTCACCTGGGCTGCGTATGTCTTACCAGACTTTAACTGCTTGGTAACCGAATAGGGTATCATGCACATCGGTGATACAAGGTTCGAAACCTGGTAAACCACGGGATTGCTGTCCATAGAGTTGTCGGGCATCTGTCCCGGCAACAGTTCTACTATACGGAAACTATAGGTGTACTGAATGGCAGTGGGATTACAAGACACAACTGGAGCCTTCCAGGTGAACTGGGGATTCATCAGATCAAGCTCTGCTACAGAGAACAAATCAAACGCACTGGCACCAATTGACATAGGAGTCAGGAACTCCGGAGCCTGTGCCTTATAGCAAATGCTGAAATAAGCCACACCGCCTGTAGGCATACTAACTACATAGGGTTCACCTGTTGGATTCCAATGGTATGCCGTAAGGTGAACTTCGTACTGACCCTCGGGTAATAAACCGAAAGAACCGTCCATGTAGTTGTTAAACAAGTCGGCAGGAGCCTTGATTTCATTCAAAGGGATATGGTTGAAAAGCCCTCGAATCTCAGCCGGGGTAAGGATGCGTGTGCCCCCTGCAGGAACCACGATGGGCATCTGTGGCTGACGCTTGGGCGGTGTGCTCAGCCCTAAACCCGTAGAGGGATTCGTTTGCTCCACCTGCATCACAAGGTAAACGCTCTCGTTATCCTTGCCCGTATTAGAAAGCGTGATGTTGAAATAATTGGCAGGCTCAGTGATATAAAGCATGACCTGTGGCGGCAACACCTGCTGTGTAGGCGTGACCGTAACCGTGATATCCTGTGCACGAACTATGCCAAGTTGAAAGTTGAAAGTTGAAAATTGGAAGTTGACCGTGCCCATCAGCATGGTTAACCATATAATCAGATACTTTCGTATATTCATAACGCTTTCGTTTACTTCAGTTATCCATTGTACATTACTCCGAGAAGCCTTCGGATATATCCGTGACTTTCTTCACAAACTTACTCTGGTTTATCTTGCGATTTTCTTTCTTCTTGATGTGCAGGAGGCTGAACGTATATGCGTAGTTCAGGCTCACCGTGATGTCAGTACAGTCAAGATTGCTGCGCAGCTTTGTCGGGTTCACATCACCATACTTGTAGAAAGTAGCAGATGTAGAGAACACATGGTATTTCTTCAAGGTATAGGAGGCACTAACCTCGCCGCCGATGCTCAGACTCTTACTCTGACGTTCCACCTCGTTGTACACCAACGAAATGGAGCCTGACACACTCAACGGATTCTCCTCGAAGAACGTGTGACCAGTTGCCAGTGTGGCAATGCGGCTCACATACTTCGTCTTATAGCCCTTTGAACACTGGTTACTCAGCGTCAGACCGAAGTCCGTGTTCCACGACTTAACGCCAATGGTATAGCTTGCGCCAAGAGCTGTCGTCTTCACATCGCTCTCACCTATAGCAAACTTGTTCAGGTCCTTATTCGACGTATAGTTTGCAGAAAACGAGGCAGAGTGTACCAAGGCATCGCGCTCCATCATAAAAGAGGGGGAAACCGTGAAGGAAGCCATACGACGGTGGACACGCGTTGTGTCGTTTACCTTCACCGTACCGTCTCCCTGAACCTGTGTGTAACCATTATAGCCACCCGACAGGCTTAGGTACTTACCAATGCGCGTCGATGCATTCGCGTTATAGATGAATCCGCGCGTCGTGTACATCTGCTGGTTGGTCAGATTGTCTGACTGTCCTGAGAATGTGCCCGACAGAGCCACCTTGCGGAATAGCATGGCATTCATGTTCACACCCAGCGAATGATAGTTATTGGCCATGTAGTAGGTGCCAAGGCTGGCATAGTCTGGCTGCACGATACGATACGTGAGAGAGGTAGAGAATCCCGGGAAGGTCAGATTCACGTTTGCATCACCGGCAAAGCGTGCCGATGAGGAGTATCGGATGTCCATAATCTTGTCGAAACGCTGCGAGATAGAGTCCACCTTTGGTGCGTCAGTGTCCGCAGAGAACAGACTCACGGCAGCGTTACCCGTGAAGGAGAGCCACTTCAGAGGAGCGAGGGCACCCTTCAGACCAATGACAAGGTTTTCCTGAGGAGTGATATAGCGTCGCCACGACTCATCTATTGAGTTCGGGCGGTCGTATGCACGAAGAAAATAGAGGTCGATATAGTTCTTTCCAGTACCATATCCGGCCTTGAAGCCCCATCCCACACGCTTGTACTGGGGAGTTCGGGCAAGAGGATCGGTGGGGTCGTCGTTTATGGCTTTGCGAAGAACACCATAGAAGGCCCCGCCTCGGTACTTATCGCTGGTGTATTCCAGTCCGATACCGTTAAAACTGGTGTTCATTACATAAGAACTGAAGGCCATCGAACTCTGTCCAAAGTGACCGCGCCAGTTCTTGTACGCCGGGGTCAGACGGAAGTTCAAGTGGGGATAGTTCCAGTCCAGCCCATCGTTGGTGAAATAGAGCGCAAAAGGCATTGATATGCCGTAAACGCTGATGTTAAGGTTGGCATAGATGCTATTGCTCAATGGGGAGGCATACCCATTCCCCACAGAAGTATAGCGGTAAGTATTCTGCGTTCCAACGGCACCCGTAATCACAAGAGGGTCGCTCTTCGCTATCGTTGAGATGGTATTCAACGAAAGTGATTGGGAATAGGCTACGCCAATAGATAATCGCCCCACACCAAACAGCATGGTAACCATCAATAGCTTGCAAAGGGTGTGACTTCTCATAAAGAGGTGCCGGTTTTGCATTTTCGCGCGTACGCGTTATATATATTATTGTATAAAAGATGGAAAAGGTAGGAGGGAATAGGATAGTTCTCCTATCCCCCTCCTACCTCTAATCATTTAGTAAACGACTTTCTTTCCGTTCACCACATAGATACCCTTCGTGGGGGTCATAATGCGGCGACCACTCAGGTCGTAAATAGATTTGCTATCTGACGATTTACTATTTACGATTTCAGAGATGCCTGTAGCACCTTCACTGGTCAGACGAAGAGGAGCCTTCAGCGAACCTGCCTTCTGCTGGAACTTCAGAGATTCAGTGATGTCGAACTCCTCACCCGTACGGGTGTTGTGCAGACGGAAACTCATCTTCTCACCGTTCTTACCGGCAATGCCGATGAACATGATGCCGTCGCGTACGGCACGTCCCTCACCACGGCACTCGCTGCCCACGAAGGCACCCAGTACCCATTCGTCAACATCCGTCAGACCGTCAACTTCGGCCACAACGGTCATGTTGTCGGCAAAGTTACTGCGATTTACTTCCCATACGGGTTCCATCTCACGCACATTGCTTCCCATCTCACCCTTCACGCCATTACTCTCTGTATAGCACTGAGGCACTTTTTCGTAGATGTTGAAGAACACTTCAAATCGAGCATTATTTGTACCCGTGTAATAATACATGTAACCTGCACCAGGCTGGAACGTAAATCCGTTGTTTATCCATTGGCCATTGCTGAACTCAGCAAAAGTACCATCCTTGCTGATAATTTGGTCACCTTCTTGTGCAAAGTCAAGAAGCCTGCTGCTGGCCTCGTCCAGGGTCAAGGCAAACTCGTATGGATAAACCACCCAGTTGTAGCCCTTACGAATGTCGTTACCATCATTTTCTCTTGCCAACTGCCAGGTTGCTTGATTGGAGCCCAGGCGCAATACGGTGGCATCTTTACCCTTCACCTTATACATACCTCTCGTGAAGTTGAACTCCGTGATGTCGCCAAAGGCACCCAAAGTCTGGTCAACATAGAGCAGCCCCTCCTGTGTACGCATCTCCACAAGGTCGTTTACCCAGCTAATGTACTGACTATTGGAATAGATATCACCAGCCTCTCCCTCTTGGTAAGCGTAGGGCGATACCCACTGCCAGCCCCTGCTAATACGAATCTCGGGACATATTATGGCCGTATATTGAGGATAATCGACATCGATTGGGTCTCCGTTGTAGAGAATGGTGTAGTTTACCTCACCCACATAACGACCCGTCATGGTTACGGTCACATAATATCTACCAACAACCCCACCTGCGTCTGGCTCTCTCTGCAAAGCACTAATTTCGTAGGTGAATGGGGCAATAGGCAAATTGCTATTATTTCCTATCGTCAGCTTGGAAGCATCGAAATCATCAGGGGTATTCATGTAGATATTAAACGTCTTGGGCTGAATCATACCGATTTCCGGAATGTAGGCCTCCCTCTCGAGCGTGAATGCAAGATGTTCCTTAACGTGGATGGTCAGTGTTACGGGTGACAATTCTGCGTTATCAACCGAATAAACATTCAGTTCGAAGTCACCGGTCGTAGTAAAGTAGCCCTCTGCATCGTAGGGGGAGACAGGAGTCGTAACATCAATACGATACGCCTGGTTGGCCTCAACAGGCAACATGTGGATGTCGAGCGTACCAGCGGCTATCAGGTCGTTGATGTTGTCACCCACATACACCGTCAGTTCCGTGGGATTAACCACAATTGATGTTACGGGGGCATAGGTTACTATCACCTGGCTACTTGTCTGGAAGTAAGCTGCATCGGCAACAGGACCACTCACAGCAACCTGTACAGCAACATAGTCGCTGGCACCTGTGGGCTTCTGGGGGGTAATGATACCTGTTTCGCTATCAACCGTAATGAATCCCGAAGCCGACTGGCCAGACAGTGAATAGTACACCGACAGAGGGGTCTCAGTCTGGTCGATGGAAGATGTCGCATTACCACCACTTACACCGTATTGATAAGAAATGTGGCTTGCCAGATTGTAAGTAGTACCCAAAGAAAGAGTGATGGGGTCAGCATCAAGACTGATGCCTAACAGAGGCTGCAGGGTCAATGTCAGGGGAACGTCGTGCGTCTGAGCCTCGCCATCGAATGTTTCGGTACGGTTGAACTGGTACACCAAACCATTGTACACAGCCTTGAAGGTGATGGTCTTACTCTGGTCTGCTTGTCCACCACGAACACGCAAGGTGTAGAAACCGGTCGCCTCGCTCATCTGAGTAGCCTGAGCACGACACTCACCATTGATGAAGGCTGCAATCTCAGTTATCTGTGGCACATAACCATCTGCATTTTCATCAATCACCACCTTCACGTAAAGCGGAGTTTCGTCGGGATAAGCGTTCGACGAAGGAGGTGTCCAACGGTCAGCCCATGCAACAACACTTGTTGCCACAAGAGCTAAGGTTAAAAAGAACTTTTTCATAGCCTAAAATCCGCAAGCAATCTCAATGGCAATCTCAATTGCAGTAAAGAGCTT
>CAMVOK010000033.1 GCA_947169115.1 uncultured Prevotellaceae bacterium | reverse complement strand
TTAAGGGTTTAAGAGTTTACGTTCTTCGGCGCAGCCTTATTATGCATTATCCATTGTGCATTGTGAATTGTGCATTGTGAATTGTGCATTGTGAATTGTGCATTGTGCATTGTGAATTGTGCATTGTGCATTGTGAATTGTGCATTGTGCATTGTGAATTGTGCATTGTGAATTGTGCATTGTGAATTATGAATTATGAATTGTGAATTGTGAATTATTTTGTTCTTTTCTTTTTCATTTTCATTTAATTTTTTTAACTTTGTCCCATTCTTCCTCCGTTCTGTCGGGAGGAACCACCTCGTAGTCAGGCAAAAACGGCCGCTCGAACGAAGTTCCAACGGGTGGAGTAAGACGTGCATGAGAGCCGTCCGAAGGAGGGGAATACATAGTTACGGAAAGGCGTATCTTAGACGCTTTGTGCTTGACGCATTGAAATCTGGAAAATTTCACCTTAGTAGTCAAAACACCAAAGCAACAAAGAACGCCCTCATGGTGTATATTCTACGGCACGGTCTGTGTCGTACCAATATGCATAATGTGTGGGCTTCGGCGTTGTTTATCTCTGACTACTTAGGCAATTCCAGAGCCTCAATGCGTGGGATAAACGACGAGAAATCCACGCTTTTTTTGTATCTATGTTTGAGGGGCAGGAAGAAATTTTTAACTTAATAAATATTATGAAAAAAATTATCATGTTTGTGTTGTCAGCCTTAGCTATTGTAAGTGCTGCAACTGCCAGCAACCCGACTAAAGTTGCAAAGTCATCTCCGTCAAATTTTATGCGTACAGCAGCAGAAGAAGAAACAGACACTATCGCTGATGCCATCGTCACACAAGCCGATGTTAACGTAAAATTCACCAACGACGCTACTTACCCTTGGGGTATTTTCGGAGCTACTGTAGGCAATGGGAACTATGGGAAAGCCTATTCCTCATCTACTTTAACAATGAACTATTCGTCTTCTTATAAAACAGAACTGACATTTGACTGGTGTTGCTATAATTATAACTACCATTCACTCCGCTTGTTCGTAGATGGAGTACAGATGAACTCCACGACAAACTCATCGTACACTTCCATTCGTCTTTATGTTGAACCCGGTCAGCATGTGATAGTTTTCAAAGACTCTATTGGCAACTCAACAGGCAATAATTGGAGCCGTATAACAAACTTGAAAGTAAGAGAGACTTCTCCTTTAGAGAAAGTTGTTCTTACGGAAAACTCTAAGCCACTGACTTTCACGAATGATGGCACATGGCCATGGACTATTGAAGATGGATATGTCCAAAGCTCAAATTATGGAACTGCAAACTCCGCATCCAAATTCTCTACCTCCTTTACCATAGATTCAGTGGCTATATTGTCGTTCCAAATTCGTTCAGCATATATTAATGGAAACGGTAATTTCTCTACAAGTTATAGTGGAAACGGATACCACCGTTTCAATGTGTACATCAACGGTGATTGGAATTATAATAGGTTTTGGGACTACAGTACGTCATTTTCAACATTTCGAGTACCATTAGAACAAGGGACATATACCGTGGAATGGGAAGACACAATATATAATAGCACCAATAAATATTTATCACAGGTAAGCAACATCCAATTACTTCGAGACTGGACCGATGTGGAACTGGCCTCACCAGGAACATTGGGCGTAGAAGTACTCTACAAGGTCAATGTTTTGAATGATGTTGCAATGTTGAAAGTGAAGGGCATGTTCAATAGTTCTGACTGGAATGACATCAAGAATATGAAAAATCTGGTGGCACTTGACCTAAGTGAAGCTACCTTTACATCTGTTCCAGACTATGCCTTTAATGGGCTAAGCCTCTTGTCGTGGGTAAAATTACCAGAAGGAGTAAATACTATCGGAAAATGTGCTTTCAAAGGTACTCAGATTTTTGCCATTGACATTCCATCTACAGTAACCAGCATTGGCCAAATGGCATTTGCGAATACACGTATCACAAAGTGTACGTTCAAAGAAGACTCTCAACTAAGCACCATAGCAGTTGGCGCATTTTATAAATGTACTTCTCTGGATGAAATCATCATGCCAAATACTGTCTCTTCAGTTGGTGCTTATGCGTTTGAAGGTTGTACAAACTTAAAAACGTTATTATTCTCAGATGCCATAACCGGTATTCCCAATAACATTTGTTATGATTGTACTTCATTAACTACATTACATCTTCCCGATAATGTTCAAGAAATCGGATATCGCAGTTTCTATAATACATCAAGCCTACGGAACGTAGATATGCCATCTACAGTAAACCGTATCCATGACTATGCCTTTTACAACTGTGGACTGGACTCATTAAAGTTGCCTATTACCATGCAGTACCTACATAGTTACGCCTTCTCTGACTGCTTGAACCTAAAATATATAGAATTACCTTCTTATTTAGAAGTCGGCAGTGGAAGTTTCACCTATTATTACCCAAGTGACGATAATAATTATCGCTCAAGTTACAGTGGATATTATGGCTATTACTATAATTTTCAGAAATGTACCTCTATTACAACCGTGGTCATGCGTTCTGCAACCCCTCCTTCTTATAGCTACGATCCCTTCTATAACGCTCGTGCCAAGAGTGCCATCATACTGAAAGTACCATCTTTTGCCGTAGTAAACTATAAACTTGATAATTACTGGTATCAGTTCGGTTCCATTGTAGAAGGTGACGACATCGACTACTGGAAAATTACAAGCTCACTTTCTCTTACAAACAATCGTCGTATGAATGGTAAACCAGACATTGACCTTTATTATGGCGGACAGTTCACGGTAGGTGGTAATGCTCCAATGGAGATTGGTCAGTTCAATGTGTTCGTTGGCGAGTCAAATCCAGCTCGACTGCTTAACACTTGCGATATGATGACCGCCGATAGCATCAACAGCAACTTTTATGCAACCTCCGAAACTTGGTTCTTCATTACGCCCCTGCATGACGTTGACTTGTCTAAAGTCACCGTAAGCAATGGTGCAAGCTATGTATTCCGATACTATGATGGTAGCAATCGTGCGACCAATGGTACGGGAAATAGCTGGCGCAATGTGGATAACGGGAAACTCATCGCAGGTCAAGGATACATCTTCCGCTGCAATGCCAATGCCGTTGTGACATTCCCTGCAGAGGCATCCGTACACGCTCAAGTCTTTAACACTGCCGATGTAACCATCCCCCTAAATGAATACGAAGCAGCATCTTCCGCAAACAAGAGTTGGAACTTTGTCGGTAATCCCTACCCCTGCTACTTCGACATTTACTATATGGACTTCACCGCACCCATCACGGTGTGGACGGGTAGCACTTACAAGGCATATAGCATTGTGGACGACAACCTTGCCCTTCGTCCCATGCAATCGTTCTTCGTCCAGAAACCTGATGCTGTAGATAACATCGTCTTCCATAAAGAAGGACGACAACTTACGACGAGTATCAACCATGCTGCCGCAGTACGTGCATTTAGGGCACCCGCTGTTGGCAACCGCATATTCTTCAACCTCCACATAGCTGGCAATGGGGAAGGTGATGAAACCCGTGTGGTCATCAATGACAATGCCTCACCTGGTTATGAGTTAGAACGTGACGCTTCAAAGTTCATGAGTTTTGAACTGAATGTCCCCCAGATATTCACGCTCGATGATAATGGGAGCAGTTATGCCATCAATGAACGTCCTTTAGGAAATGGTATAGTCAATTTGGCTTACTACGCAGGTCAATCTGGAATCTACACGCTTTCGGTTACCCGTGCTGATGGTGACATCTATCTGCATGATGCTCAACTGAACCAAACTGTAAATTTGAAGGAACAGGACTATACATTCCACAGTGATGCCACAGAAGGTACAAACAATACCCGTTTTACGCTCTCATTAAGCATTTCGGATGAGGATGCTACAGAAATCAAGACTATTGAAAGCAACAAGTCAGGAAACGATGATTTCTACGACCTACAGGGTCGAAAGATACTGAATACACCCAAGAAAGGTATCTATATATATAATGGCCGTAAAGTCGTGAAGTAATAAAAACGTCAATTCTCATGCGAAGCTACAAATATATCCTTTTCATACTGGCACTCCTCACGAGTGCCGGTATGCAAGGGCAATACAACCCGACGAATCCTTCAGAGCCTGGTGTGCCAAGTGTGTATTATACCCTGACACTGGAGGCTTCGCCATCGGGCGGAGGCAGCTTCAACTTAGGTACAACAACCAGTTATTCTGAAGGGACAAAGGTTAATTTGCGTGCCTATACGAACTCCTATTTTTCGTTCATAGCATGGGAGCAGGACGGCGAGGTTATCAGCACTTCCTCATCGTTCACCTACACCATGCCTGCAAAGAACGTAAAACTAATTGCCCACTATAAATACGATCCGTCTAACCCTGAGGAACCTACAAAACCTAACATTCCTGTCTATAGCACACTATATCTTTCAGCTTCCCCCTCGTCTGGTGGTTATTTCAACATAAACAGCGGAAACAAATATGAAGTTGGGTCTGCGGTCTCTCTCCGTGCATACAACAATTCCAATTTCTCTTTCAAAAACTGGACGGAGAACGGTGAAGTAATCAGCACCTCCAGTTCTTTCCAGTATGTAATGAAGGAAGGAAATCCTACATTAGTAGCTAATTTTACCTACAACCCAGGGAACCCAGAGGAACCGACTGAAGCTCAATCCTACCGAAAATTATACTTGAAGAGCAACCCTTCTGGAGGTGGCTATTTCAACATATCAAGTGGCAACGAGTATCAGGAATGCTCGACCGTCTATGTTAGAGCCTACTCCAACCAGTGGTATTCTTTCAAGAATTGGACCAACGAAGAAGGAAACATTGTCTCTACCAGCAGTAGTTTCAACCTACAGATGCCGAAAAGAGACTTCACCTTGACTGCAAACTACACATATAACTACAATCCATCAAATCCCGATGAGCCTAATAAACCATCGTCCGAACAGGTCAATATTTATGGCATGACCGAGAATGGAGTTCGTGGGCAAACCATTATATATCCTATCTATTTAGAGAACACATCTGAGGTAAAGGGTATAGTGGTTGATGTACAATTCCCCAAAGATTTTCTCGTTCAGACAGGCAGTGTATCACTTTCTGGACGTTGTTCTGGGCACGAAATGGGAATAAAAGAACTTGGCAACAACGATTTTCGTTTTTCGCTTATCGGTGATGAGGTCTTCTTTGGGAATAACGGTAAAATATTCGAGGTTCCTATTATTATCCCCGACACAGTTACTATGGGACACATCTATCCCGTCATTCTTACTCATGGTGTAATGCAGTATACAGACGGCAGCCAGACTGATGTCAGTGTCCGCAATGGAAGCATCTATATAGAGAAGATTTCTGAAGATGGACTCTATGCAAGGTTCCAATACGACAAACTGCTAAATCGAGTGCAATTCACAAACCTATCTTCAAATAATGCTCAAAGTTATGCATGGGATTTTGGAGATGGTACGACAAGCACGGAGAAGAATCCACTTCATACATACGCAAAATCTGGTTACTATACAATCACACTGGCGGCAAAAGGCGAAGTAGATACCGACATTGCCGAACAGACTATACTCATCAATAACGAAAGTTCATGGAGCATTGAAGGTACTTTCTACCTTTCTGACGAAGAAAAAGGCGTAAGATATTTCACTTCGGCTGATTCTCTCTTTAAATTCATAGCTGGATCACCTCTGTCCGGTAATGTGAAGATTGCCATACCAGCCGATGGAGAGTACACCTATCCTCTTACCGACACCAACACAACATCATTGGAAAATCTCCAGTCATCTCTTTCAGATGGTAGTTTTACTTTATCACTGTCAAAGAATGGTGTGGGACGTAATCCCATCCTGCTTTTGGGTGAACTGGGAGGAAGCATTGATAAATCTTTCATTGACTTCTTCATCCTGCTTGGGAGGAATCTTGCATGCGAAGATGTTGACTTAAATCTTTGGGGAGTATCTTTCAATCCGACACATATCGGGAATCTGAATAATCAAATCATCCCATCAGGAGCCAAGACAACTGAGGTTGATTTCACGTCTATCAGCACAGACTTGAATTTTACATGGACACTCACCTCAGTTCCCACCAACGCAACTGGATTTCAAACTACTGGCGAAGGAGCTATTCCCTCTATGACCATCATCAATGAGGGTGAGAGTAACTGCAACCTTATATACAATATAATAGGTACGCACGGAGGTTCCACCTTCTGTGAGTTTACCTATACGATTATCATCACACCTACACTGGTTGGTCAGTTTAGCAGTTTATCACCAGCAAAGGGCTATGTGTCAGAATCAACCACGGTCACGCTGACATGGAACAAAATCATCAATGCTGTTTATGATGTTTATCTATGGAATGCAGCCAATCAGCGACCGACAACGCCAGTAGAAAAGGGAACAACAGGACTAAACTACACGTCACATAATTTCTGTCAGAACGGTAATACCTACAAATGGCAGATTGTGGCTCGCTACAAGGAGGAAACACTGGTCAGCGATACTATGTCCTTTATCGTACGTGCTGATAAAGAGGAGTATGAACGTTTGCTGACAGCGCTGAATGAGGTGGTGACTTATGGCGAGGATATGGAATATCCCGTAAATGTGGAACTGAAGACCCTGAAAGACCAACTGCAGCAGAAATTGGACGAAGGTACGGCAACAAGTGCGGACTTTGCTGACCTAAGTACACAGGTAAATGCCATCCGCCAATACTGGACAAACCACTTGGCTGACGACGATCTTGCCCTGCTTATTACGGGAAAGACACGTATGGTGAACTCCGAAACCACAACGTGGGAAACCCCATGGGACTTGGAGACCGAGGTACTCTCCCTGGACGGGGTCAGCATCACAGGCGGTCGCGTATCAGCCATTGACCTTAGCAATCGAGGACTAACAGGAACTTTCCCAGCTGCTCTGATGAGCCTAAAGAAGGTGACGAGCCTGAATCTATCGGGAAACAGTCTGACGGGCAACATCGGAGTTGACGGTACGGTAGGTACAAGCCTGACTTTCCTGAATGTATCAGGTAACCGCTTCGAAAGTGTATCACCAGCACTGCCGTCCAACCTCACAGTATATTTGACAAGTCAGCAGATACCCTTTACATGGGACTTTGACCTCAGCCAGATGGAAGATGCAGAGACCTTGATGGAACAGCTACCCAGCATACTATTCTACAACCACAGCCTGCAGAGTTTAACCAATCACCTTACCCTAAAAGCAGAGACGGGGGACGGATGGCAGATGACTCTGTCCTACGAGAATGGAAATATTGCGATTTCATCGGTTGTTTCCACCCCCTACATGACCGCCAACAACAACGAACTTACGATAACCAGTCTAACCGGTGATGCCTCTGGATCCACCTTCTCCATGCGACTGCGCTTTGACCAAGGTGATGCCAACTTTACGGGTGACGTGAATGTACTCGACCTGCAAACCATCATCGGATATATCTTCAATGATTACACCAAGATGTTCAACTACACAGCTGCCAACCTGTATGTGGACGACCGCATCAACGTGCAGGATGTGGTGCGCATGGTGGATATACTTTTGGAGGACAACGAGGAAGCCGGAGTGAAAGCCTTTGCCTTCGGCCACCCAAAGAGCATGACAGAGCTAGAGCCACAGGCCACACTGTACTGGCGCAATAACGAACTGGTACTTGACACCGAAGTTCCCGTGGCAGCTGCCGACATCCGCATTGCCGGAAGTACCGTGACATGGAACCTGCAGAAGCAGGGCTTCACGGTCACAGAGAAGAAGACGGGAACTGGCAGTCATTCCATCATCTACTCTCTTAGCGGAGCAGAAATACCCGTTGGAGAGAATGTCATTGCCACCAGAGGGGAGAACGCCAGCGGCATTGTGACGGCCATGCTTTCGAGCCGTGAAGGTACGCACATCCCTGTGGCTATAGTCGGACAAGACGAGACACGCATTGACAAGACAGAGATTGCTGGTCACGCATGGACACTGACTTCCATCGGAGGTGCCATCGTTGCGAGAGGCATAGGACAAGCTCAGTTCAACGAGGCTGCCCGAAACCTCACAAAGGGAATATACATCCTGAATAGCAAACAGCAACAAAGAAAGTTGATAATTGACAATTGAGAGTTGAAAGTGCAACCTTATTATGAATTGTAAATTGTGAATTATGAATTATAAATATTTCCTGACTACCTTGCTGGCCCTGTGTATGCACATCGCCGGTGTCACCGCCCAAAACGTCAATCGCTTCTACATCCCCGACCTGACCGCAGTGGCCGGAGAGGGGCGCACAGTGTCCGTACCCTTCTATATGGAGAACACTGCCGAGGTGGTGGCCGTGCAGTTCCTACTTGAAGTACCCGAAGGTTGTACACTGGACGTAAATTCTGCCCAGTTGACCAACCGCAAGCAAGACCATAGTGTAACGATAAGAAAGCAACAGAACGGAGAATACCTGTGTCTGCTGTATTCGCCCACGAACAAAGCCCTGTTGGGACGCTCGGGCGAACTGTTCTCCGTGAACATGTACGTGAACAGCGAATTCGGCGAGGGCACGACCCATGAGTTCCAACTGCAGGACGTAGTACTCTCCATGCGCGACGGCAGCAACTGCCTGACATCGGCAGAGACGGGTGTGCTGACCATGCAACAAGGGCCAGACTTGTATGCCAATCAGGTAACCACAGATGCCATCAGCTATGCTCCCGGGCAGTCGGCCACCATCAGCTGGCAGGTGCAGAACATCGGAGGACGAGCCACCGAGGCTGGATGGACAGAATACATATCGCTGAAGAACGCCAACGGAACCCGCACCTTGCTGGCCACACAGAACTACGACAACATACTGGCCGCTGGAAGCAGCGTGAGCCGACAGATCACCATCCAACTCCCCAAGGTGCTGGCCATGGACGGGGAGGCACAGTTTGAGGTAGAAGTGCGCCCCACCAGTCAGACGGGCGAATCGCAGGGATTGCGCCGAAACAACACGGCAACCTCGGCCAATGTGCAACTGAGCAAACTGTTGTTCCTGGAATACACCACCTCCCCCATCAGTGAGGCCTACAAACAACCTGTGAGACTGACTCTAACACGCAGTGGTGACCGCACCGAGGCTGAAACCTTCAGCATACAACATGCCGCTGACAGCCGCATCACCCTGCCCGAAGAGGTAACGATACCGGCAGGGCAGTCGGCCATCATATTCTACCTGCAACTGACGGACAACGATGTACTGGATGACGGGAACGGAGACGTAAACATCACCATCAACGGAAATAACTACCCACAGACCACCGCCCAACTGGTGATTGAGGATAACGAATACCCCGACCTGACGATAACCGCCTCACAGACGGACATCAACGAGGGCGAAACTTTCCAACTGACCATCACCACCAGCCGCCCGTCAGACAAAGACATCACAGTACGTCTGGCCTGCGAGAATGCCAGTAGGTTTACCTTCCCGTCAATGGCAACCATCCCAGCAAATGCCAATTCGGTGACGGTGGATGTGACAGCCAAGGAGGACGACCTGCCCAGTCTTGAACTGACCACAGCCTTCACAGCCAATGCTGCATCACACAACAAGGGTGAGGTTTACGTCATTCTGCACGACGACGATATTCCTGCACTCACCCTTTCGCTAACCCCCGACAAAGTGAGCGAGGGGGACGGTCCCGTTTGCGTGGCAGCCACCCTGCGACGCACAGGAAAGACGGACAACAAGATTACTGTCCGCCTCTCCGACGACACCAACGGGGACATCTATTATGCCACAGGTACAAAAGAGATTGTCATGGAGAAGGGAACCGAAGTGGTGAACTTCAACCTAGGTCCCGTGGACAACAACCTTGTGGATGGTGACCGTGTGGCTACCATCACTGCTGCCGTATTCATCTCCTCGTGTAGCTGTAATGCCACGGGCGAATCGGCAGGTGTGGTTGCCTCACAACTGACCATCACCGACAACGATGGTCCGACCCTGAAACTAACGTCAGCAGCCAGTACCCTGAAAGAAGGAAGCCAAACCACACTGACCGTAACGCGCAACACGGCTACCGACGAACCTCTGAGCGTGGCCATCGACTGCGACCAGGCAGGGAAACTATCCTTCCCCAGCATCGTAACCATAGCTGCTGGCGCAACCTCAGCTACCTTTGATGTGGTTTCCACCGCCAACGCCACGCAGGGCGATTCTTTCACAGCCGTGTTCACCGCCCAAGCCAATGGTTTCAGCATGGGCACCACTTGGCTGATGGTGACCGACCAAACCCTGCCCGATGCACGAATCACACGCATTGAGGCAGATAAGACAGAAGTGGAAGTGGGTGGCGAGATTACACTGGATATCACTGTGGCAAATGAAGGAGCGGATGTATTGCCTGCTGGTATAGGCATTAACGTATATTCAACAACTTTCCAAAAATCTCTTTACACTTCCATTGATTTGGGTATTGGGCAGACTGAGACGTTGCAAACAATCATCACCCTACCCCAAAGCATTGGAACCGTGAAATACTATGCCGTAGTGAACGAAGACGATAAAGTACGCGAACTCAACAAATCAAACAACACCTCTTCTCCGATTACAATACGCACAACATCCCCATATACTGTCAGTGTACAGATTGAGAAAACAGTATATGAGCCAGGCGAGGAAGTCGTCATATCGGGTAACCTCACTGGTGCAAACGTTGCGGGGAAACAAGTAGATGTGTATGTGGCCCTTGGAAATGCCAGAGAATCCATGCTGACCACAGCCGATGAGTCCGGTGCGTTTACGACGACATGGAAACCTCAGTCACCTATGGCAGGACATTTTGCCGTAGGAGCATGCTATCCAGGAGAGAACCATACGCAAGGGTTGTGTTATTTTGATGTGTATGGTTTGAGGCAGGTAAACAACTCAACCATAACGTGTGATGTGCTGCAAGGCGAAACCAAGACGGGAAGCATAACTTTTCAGAACCAAAGCAACCTTCCACTGACTGATGTCCATGCTGATGTCGTATCGGCTCCGGAAGGATGTAACATTGAGGTGAATATAGCCCCACAGATTGACGGCCAGGCAACGACAGAACTAAATTATAGCATAACTGGAACCACTGTCACTGATGAGAACCGATGGGACGAGATTAAGATTCGTCTTACGACCTCGGAGGGTGTCAGCAAACTGGTTTCAATATGGTATTACTGCCGTGCCCTACAACCCTTACTGCAAGTGAGCACTACGAACATAGAAGCCACCATGACAAAGGGACAGACACGAGAATATCCCCTCACTATCACTAACGTAGGAGGAGCTACCACAAGTGCAATAAAACTGTTATTGCCACAGTGGATGGATGTAGCCAACAGTGATGCACTTGCAGCATTAGACCCTGGTCAGGCTGCCACGATTCTATTACAATTCACGCCTACAGATGCCATGCAAATAAACAGTGCCGTTTATGGTTCACTGGGCATCGACTATGGTGCAATAGACGTAGCCGTCGTAAATTATATCATCACTCCAGTATCCGAAGCTACAGGAACGCTGACCGTGGATGTCATGGATGAGAATACATTCTACACGAATGAGAAACCGCATGTGAAGGGTGCCTCCATAGTCGTACAAAAGCCATCGGGCGAGACCGTTGTCAATGGAACCACATACGAGGATGGAACATACAGCACTGAAATACCAGAGGGAGTATATACCTTATACGTAACCGCAGAAGGGCATACCTCAAAAGCGTTGACCATTATCGTAGATGCTGGAAAAGAAACAAAGAAGAATGTCACGATAAGCATAAACAATGGTGTGGAAATAGATTATTCCCTAACACGCACGACAACAGAAGACCATTATGAAATCGTAACAAACGTAACCTATAAAACGGATGTTCCTGTGCCTGTGGTGTTACTTAGCGGTCCTTCGGACATCAATGGCAGCGACATGCAGGTGGGTGAACAAAAGCTGTTGAACTTCACATTCACCAACAAAGGACTTATCAATGCAGAAAATGTCTATCTGGATATTCCTGAAGCAAGTGAAAATTGGAGCATGACAGCACTAAGCCCCAACGGGCCATTTACTTTAGCTCCACAGACAAGTCAAAACGTAACTGTTATCCTGACAAAACTGGGAGAAGGGAAACAAAATGCTCCCCGTTGGGGATTGTTAAAGAATGCGGCTGATGAACTGGCAGAAGATATGGTATATGGAGCAAAATCCACATTTGACCGGTGTATGGCCAACATGGCCTACCAATACGAATGGATATGTGGCGATGATATGCAATCGAACGAAGCCGTGATGACGTTTGCACTTGCCACATGTTCTGCAGGTGCACTTGCCGGAGCCTTGAGCAATCTCATTTCCAATTTGCAGATGGGAGGCATTGGAGCTGGATTTGGAGGAGGTGGAACACCTAACTCGACAGGGGGGGGCTCTTTCACGCCTAAAAGTCAGCAAAATACATACGTAGCCTCAGAAAACATGGTGACATTCTGTGACCCGAAAGATGCCGAATGCGGAATGACCCTGATAAAAACAATGTTGAAGGGCGAGAGTGCAGCTGTTAAAATTACCAGTGGTCTCCTCGATATGACCGAGGATTTCAAGAAAATAGTGAAAAGCAAACAAGAAGCCATAGAAAAAGGAGAGTCACAAGATGAGGTTGATAGGGCATATCTTAAAGATAAACTTGAGAAGGCATACAAGAGCGCGAAAGAAATCGTGGATAAATCGAAAGCCTCATTGGATGCAAACTTTGGGGAAGCTGACGTGGTGGAAGAGGGAAAAAAGAAGAATAAGTTCCTTGAGTTTGCAAAAGAAGCTTATGAAATAGCCGAAAAATGCGAACACACATATAACAAACTAAATCCACGTCAAGAAAATGGGCGCGGCGATGTCATACAGACGATATACGACTATGCCCATCTCAGCGTAAACACTTTTGAAATTGGTAAGGAGTTAATCGGTGCGAAAGACTGGATGGAACTTTTAGAGAAGCATGGAAAAGAACTTATAGACTATCTGGAAACAATTGATTGGGAAACAGCTACGGTTGAATCTGTGATGGAGAATGCACCTGAATCTATTCCCCTTGAGAAAATGGAAGGAATCGCACAGAGAATTATAAAAACCCATAAGGAATGGTTGCATCTAATAGAACGCGACTTTCCAATGATGCCCCGACGTATGGCTTCATTTGAAGAAGAGGGCATTAAAGACGAAGATGTGCAGTATGATTACATAGACTTAGAAAGACTCATCACACTCATGGAGGAGAATGCTGCCCTGGAGAAGAAAGCAACAGATGAGGGATACGAGTCTTTGGCAGACAAGTTCTATGAGGTGTTTACTGCCTATCAGGATTTCTATAACAATCCTGCAGAGCATGTGTGCGCTACACTAAAACTGGAATTCAAACAGGAACTTATCCTTGCCCGTGAGGCCTTTGAGGGTACATTGACCATTACAAACAACAATAACAGCAACCCGATAACCAATCTTCGCGTAAACCTGACCGTTACAGATGAACGGGGAAATCTGGCGACAGCAGATATTATGGACCTACGATTAAAGTCGAATGAGGGATTTGAAGGGGAAACCGACAGATTGGACGGAACATGGTCGTTAGAATCACTAACTGCGGGAAAGGCAGTTGTCTTGTTCACTCCCTCCATGCTGGCTGCACCCGAAAGACCCCAAAATTACCTCTTTGGCGGTACTGTTTCATATACAGATCCATTTACCGGTCTGGAGGTTACCCATACATTGATACCAGTACAAATGCAGGTTAATCCAACTCCACAACTTGAACTAACCTATTTCCTGCAAGACGAAATACATGGTGACGACCCCTTGACAGAAGATGTAGAGCCAATGGAGCCTGCCGAGTTTGCAGTCTTGATAAACAACATCGGGTATGGCGAGGCTCAAAATGTACGCATGAAGACTAATCAGCCTACCATTACCCTAAATGAAAAGGGACTGAACAACAAATTCCAGATTATCAGTTCGCAACTCAATGGAAATACAAAGTCAATAGGTATAGGAGAAATCGACCTGACTAACTTTGGGGACATTCCCTCAAAAGCGGCTACCTGTGCCCAGTGGTGGTTCACAAGCACCTATTCCGGATACTTTTCCGAATATGACGTAACGCTGAAGAATCTGACTTACGATAATGCCAAGATGAGCCTTGTTAATTTAGCCAATCCCCCAATACACACGCTTATTCGCAGTGTCAAGGAAGCAGATGGGAGAATTGCATTCCTCTGTGATGATAATGCAGACCTCTCAAAAACCCCAGATATGATTTACTTCTCAGATGGTACAACAGCAGGTGTAGCAAAGGTGGCAGCATCTAACATTGTCCAACAAAGTGCAACGGAATACGTGCTGACCGCAACTCCATACATTGAAGGGTGGAACTATGGACAGATTACTGACCCGACGTTTGGACGTGCCAAATTGATTGGCATAACACGCATGAGTGACAATCAGGAGATTAATCTCCGTAACTTCTGGCAGACTGACCGTACCCTGCGAGACGGCAAAGACTGGCTGTATGAGAATAACCTGCATTTTGTGGACAACTTTGCCAGCAGTGGCGAATCCTATCTGCTCACTTTCGAACCTCGTCCCGAGGTAGAATTGGAAGTAGCATCGTTTGAAGGGGTACCTGAAGAAAGTACAATCCTGACAGACCCACTACAGACTGTGACCGTGACGTTCAATAAACCCATTGAGGTGGAAACCTTTACATCAGATGACATCACACTGAATTGCCAAGGTAAACGCGTAGAGACTCCCATCACAATAACGCCAATCAGCAATACACAGTTCGCGCTGGATTTATCCAAGGCGACTACCGAGAATGGCTATTATGTGCTGACTGTACAAACGGCTGAAATAACGGATATGGAGGGGTTCAACGGTGCTGTTGGCAAATCTACATCGTGGGTTCAATACGTTAAGCCTGTTTCGCTTGCATTGTCTTTCTACGAAGCTGAAGTGACATACGGAGATTCGTTCACAGAACCCAAGGTTATCTGGGAAGGACAAGGTGAGATAACATACGAAAGCGAGAATCCACGGGTGGCCAGCGTGGATACCAACTCTGGTGATGTAACCATTAATGCGGTCGGAACTACCGTGATTGGCGTACATCTGGCAGAAACGCCCTATACCTCTGCTGCTTCTACCAGTTACACCCTGACCATCCTACCCCCAGAGGGAGAGACGGAAGTGACACCTGGCAGTCCGCAAATGGTGAGCATCACCATACCCGACGGAAAGACCATGGCGACGTATTGCAGTCCCTATCCGCTAGACTTCAGCAGTGCCACGATGGACTGTCGTGCCTTTATTGCCAGTATGGTCAACGGCGACATCATAGAGTTTAACGAAATCCATGAGGCCAAGGGTGGCGTGGGTATGTTGCTCTACGGTGTACCGGGTACTTACGAGTTCCCCGTGAAGAGCTGCACAGAAGAACCTTATAACCTGTTTGTCGGCACACTGGTGCCCACCTACGTGGAGAGAGAAACGGATGGTAGAACCAATCTTGGACTGAAGGGCACTACCTTCGTTCCTATCAACGCTGGTGTCATCAAGGCCAACAAGGCATACCTATCTACAGAAATTGAGGCTGGTGTGAAGGAACTGAAGATGGCGTTCAACCTATGGGACGGAGTGAGACAAGTGGTTGTCCTCCCTGCCGAGGATGACGACTGGTACACGATTTCCGGTCAGCACATCACCAAACCCACCAAGCGTGGCTTGTACATCCATGGTGGTAAGAAGGTCGTAATAAAATAAAAACTAACAAATATGAAGAAAAACTATGTAATCCCAAACTTTAGGGTATTGCCCATCGAGAGCACCAACCTGATGGCCTCCTCAATACCCGAACCTGCCGCAGTTCCCCCTACGAGCATTGACTTGAATGATGAGATAAATGCCGATGAAATAGGTTAAAAGGAAAGAGGCTGAACCGTTACGTTGGTTCAGCCTCTTCTTTTACTCATTAAGGTCAGTGGTTGTTATTATGGTTTAGAAAAGCACCTTCCGCCCGTTCTGGATGTATATGCCCTTCTTAATCTGGGACTTCGACAAATTCTGACCCTGCAGGTCGTAGATTACATCTGACTTTTGACATTTGACTTCTTCTGTCACTTCCCTTATGCCATCGGGCTCATCGATGAAGAAGCGCAACTGCTTGACTTCTGCCGGGAAGGTTGCTGGGTCAACAA
>CAMVOK010000032.1 GCA_947169115.1 uncultured Prevotellaceae bacterium | reverse complement strand
GCTTGCCGTGCAAGAAATCGGACGCCCATAGGGCTACGCTTGCCGTGCAAGAACTTACGTTAAAATTAGGCTAATTCGGGGGTAAAACGGGCTTGAGATAGTTACAATCCCAGTCTGTTTCCGTTACTCCTGTATGTTCTTACGTCCACTTTTTTAACCTCCGTTTTGTGACACCAATGTCACAACTCGAAGCATAAGGAAATTTCGGTTTGTGACATATACAGTCACAAGTCAGATCATAAGGGCGTTTCGTTTTGTGCCATCAATGTCACAAACGACTATACACATTGAGCATTGAACATTGAGCATTGAACATTTAGCCATTTACCATTTAACCATTTGACAATTTACATTTGACATCCCGCAGGCTACATTGTTCATTATCCATTATTCATTAAAAAATCTCTTTTCTCTTTTCATTTTTATCTATTCTTTGTATCTTTGTCGTGTCGAACAATTTCAACTAATGATATGAGCACACAAGCTATGACCCATAAGATAGCCAGCTATTTTAAGACACAACCCGTTCTTAAAGCATGGCTCTTTGGCTCGTTTGCCCGTGGAGAAGAGACCCCGACAAGCGATGTTGACATTCTGGTGTCGCTCGACTATTCCCAACCAGTTGGACTTCGTTTCTTCGGAATGTACGAAGACTTGAAAGCAATGCTTGGGCGCGATGTTGACCTTGTATCAGACAGGACACTTGCCCCCTTTGCCCGCAAAAGCGTTGAACGTGACAAAACGCTGATCTATGAGAGAACCACTTAGAGACCGCGAGCGATTGTAGCATATCATTGAGTCCACAGACCGTATATTACGTTATACTTCGGGCAAGTCGTTAGACGACTTACGTTCTAACGATATGATGTATTATGCCGTTGTTAAAAACATTGAAATAATTGGAGAAGCTGCGAACATGCTTACGTCGGAGTTTCGGCAAATGCATCCTGAAACACCATGGAAGATGGTGAGAGGAATGCGCAACTACATAGTACATGAATACTTCCAGATTGACGATATTGTTGTTTGGGATGTAGTGCAGCATAACATACCAGAATTACGCGAACAAATTATTCATTATCTTGAAGATACGGAATGGAGCAAATGGGAAGAGCAAGATTTTGATTACACAAAATAATCCACCAGAATATAACGGTAACTTCAAATAATTACGCCAATGAACAGATAAACGCACAGATTAGACATATAGAAGAAGCGTTAGCTTTGAATCTTGTTTCCGAAATTCGGCAAAATTAAAGAAACTATCAAGAGGAAAAGCATGAGACAAAAGATGAATTTACAATCATATAAAACAGAATAACATGAGAAAGGTTTTGTTTCTAATACTCTCGCTGTTTTCATTGACGGGAAAAGCCCAAAAAGTACAGATTGACGGCATCCACTATGATTTGAACCCCGAAACGCAAATGGCGCAGGTTACCTTTGAGAGTCGCAACGAAGAGGGACATTATGTCAACTCATACACAGGAAACATAGAAATTCCGAGTGTTGTCGCAGATAATGGGATAGAATACAAAGTGATAACTATCGGGGAAGGGGCTTTTGCGAATGCAAAAAGTCTACAAACGGTGAAACTTCCAGATGGGCTGACACTGATAGATGCAAAGGCCTTTGGTAATTGTGAAGGCCTAATGCAAATAGAAATTCCCGCCAGTGTAGATTCTATAGGGCAGTATGCATTCATCAAATGCAAAAGTCTTACGACGGTGAAGTTTAGCGGAACAGATTCCGCCACTCCTCTAAAACTTGGCAGTGGTGTTTTCTATGGATGCAGCGAATTGGAGAGCATCACCCTGCCAAAACTGAAATCATTACCAACTCTTACTTTTGCTGAGTGCAGAAAACTAAAAGAGTTGAAGCATAACGGAATTGATATTGTCGGATCGAAAGCTTTCTTAAACTGTACATCACTTTCTGATATGGACTTTTCCAGAATACACGATGGCTTTTCTGATGCTTTTGATGGGTGTGATGAGAGATTAACTGGCAGCTGGAAAGAATACAGCGAAAATAGGATAGGAGAAAAGATAAAGAGGAATGAAGAAAACATTGTAGTAGGTTATGATCAAAGTCCAGAATTCGTGGGAGATATATACTCTTGGCTTAATAAGAACATACAATATCCGAAAGAATGTTTGAGAAAAAAGATACAAGGCCGTGTTTCCGTGCAGCTTATTATAGATGAAGATGGAAGTGTTACGGACGTTAAGGTTTTGCGTTCACCAGATGAAGGCCTTTCAAAAGAAGCTGAAAGAGTTGTGAAATCCATGCCGAGATGGAAACCAGCAATGAAAGATGGTAAGCCGGTAAAAGTGCGTTATGTGCTTCCCGTTATGTTCAGACTTTCATAGCTATCGTATTTACAGGTCTATTTCAAGAGTCTTCAGGTCTTCGGGACGCGAACTGGTGCCATAGAGAGTGGTGACCACCTGCTTGTAGTTACCAGTACGGTAGATATTAATGGCAAGCCGGGACCTTTTGACGTGAAGGCCGACATGAACTTGTTCTAACTCAAGTTTCTGAAGTGTAAACGCCCAAATATGAGTGCCCTAACGGGCAATTATCGGACGGACTTTGGCCTACGCTTGCGTAGAGAAACGGAGCAAGAAATTAAACAAAATTAAACGGAAATAATTATAAGATGTAAGATTTTGTAAGATTTTTTGGATTTGTTTGAACATCTAAAGGCACGGAAGACTCGAAAGAAGTTTTTCGTGCTTTTTGCGTTTTTCGATGTTGGGATTTGTTCGAACATCTAAAATCACGAAATACTCGAAAGAAGTGTTTTTTGCTTTTAGTCTTTTACGATGTTATATATCCGTGATATCCGAGGAATCCGTGTTCGAGAAAGAATCGAATCAGTGTTCTTCGTGTTTTTCGATGTTATAGTTCAATCCGTGGAAGATATTCACGGAGTATGCAAGGTATGAGCAAAGGTTATTACTTCTTCTTGTCCCAGAAAAAGTAGCTACGCTGGCGTTGCTTCTCCTCGGGTGAATGGGCGGAGAAGACGGGTTGCAGGGTATAGGGGTGGTAGCCAGTGGCCCATGTCTCGGTAGAGACGGTCATGGGGGTGGGAGTGAAATCCTGCACTTGTTCCAGATGGAGACCAAGGTCACGTACTTGGTCGGCCAGTCGGGCCATATCCTCTTCGTGACAGCCAGGGTGACTACTGATGAAGTAGGGGATAATCTGCTGTCGTAGGCCTGCGCGTTGACAGGTGCGGTCGAAGATGGCCTTGAACTGTCGGAACTGTTCGAAGGGCGGTTTGCGCATGAGCTGGAGTACGTGAGGTTCGGTATGCTCGGGCGCCACCTTCAGACGACCACTCACGTGACGTGTGATAAGTTCCTGCGTGTAGTCGTGGGCGGCTTGGTTGAGCTGCTTGTCCTTATAGTCGTGGAGAAGCAGGTCGTAGCGTACACCGCTGCCAATGAAACTCTTCTTCACACCCGGTAATTGATCGACAGCCCGGTAGATGTCGATGAGGGGACGATGGTCGCCGTTTAGGTTGGGGCAGACTTTGGGATGGATGCACGAGGGACGCTTGCACTTCTCGCACAATGTCTTGTCCTTGCCCCCCATACGATACATGTTGGCCGACGGACCGCCAAGGTCGCTGATGTAACCGCGGAAGTCGGGCATACGGGTTACCGCCTCTACCTCTTTTAATATACTTTCCTTGGAGCGACTTGCGATGAACTTGCCCTGATGGGCAGATATGGTGCAGAAGGCACATCCGCCGAAGCATCCGCGATGGAGGCATACCGAATGACGAATCATCTCGTAGGCAGGAATGCGCTTACCCTTGTATTTTGGGTGTGGCAGTCGTGTATAAGGTAAGTCGAAAGAGTGGTCCAGTTCCTCGGTGGTCATGGGCGGATAGGGTGGGGTGACTACGACCCACTGACCTTCCGTCTCTTGTATGAGCGTCTGGGCGTGTATTTTGTTGCTTTCCTCCTCGATGTGACGGAAGTTCTCGGCTTGCTTCTTTGGGTCGGCAAGGCAGGCTTCGTGGGAGTGGAGGAGGAGAGAGTTGTCCTTGTAGTGAGAAGTGAGAAGTGAGAAGTGAGAAGAGGATACGTCTTCCCCTTGAGAGTTATTCAGTGTATCTATATCATTTCTCTTCTCACTTCTCACTTCTCTCTTCTCACCTTTATATATCGCCACCGTCTGAGGGAGTTGGTTGTCGCCAAGGAGAGCCTTGCGGAAGGCTTCGCGTCCGATGCAGGCCTCACCGTCCTCGTCGTAGGAGAGCGATGGGTCGTAGTTGTCGATGAGGGCCGTCAGACGACGGGCGATTTCGATGGTCGGTTTCTCGCCCATGCCATAGACAATCATGTCGGCCTGTGAGGGCAAGAGAATGGAGGGCATGAAACGCTCTTTCCAGTAGTCGTAGTGGGTGAGGCGGCGCAGACTGGCCTCGATGCCTCCGAGTACGATGGGTACGTCGGGGTAGAGTTCCCGTAGTATGCGGCTATAGACGATGGTGGGGTACTCGGGACGCATGTCGTGCCGTCCGTCGGGCGAGTAGGCATCCTCGCTACGGAGTCGTCGGGCGGCGGTGTATTTGTTGACCATCGAATCCATGCACCCCGGCGAGATTCCGAACCACAAACGTGGCCGTCCCAAGCGTCGGAAGTCGCGCAGGTCGCCGTGCCAGTCGGGTTGGGGCACGATGGCCACACGTAACCCCTCGGCCTCCAATATGCGACCGATGACGGCTACGCCAAACGAAGGATGGTCAACGTAGGCATCACCCGAAAAAAGAATGACATCCGCTCTGTCCCAACCACGCAGTTCCATTTCGCGGCGAGTGGTGGGAAGCCAAAGTCCCCTCTCATTCCCCCATGAGGGAGAGGAATCTTTTGTCTTATCAATGGTCATTCGTGGGTGGAACTCTCTCGCTCTTGGGGGAGTTGGAGGGGGCTGTTCAGATACAGCAGTATGAGTTGATGCAACCCGTATGCCTTCATATTGTCGTGGAAGAGAACATCGTGACAGAGGGAAAGCAGGGCAGGGTCTTCGCTGTGATTCTCGAGCAGGGCACGGGTGTTGAGACGAAGTTTCTGGAGTACGCTTTCGTCAACAATGCCGTTGCTGTCAAGCAGGTCACTGAGCAAGGCATAGCGTTGCAGGGTTTCGAGATGCTCGTCGCTGATTTCAATGCTTCGTGTACCTTTTTCGTTAGTTTGTATGGTCATATTATTATATATTGTTTATTGTCATTTGAGTAGAAACGCCAATGAGGCAGCCATGACAGCACGTCGGGTTTCGAGTTCGCGAATGCACTCGAGGGGGAAGCCATAGGTGAGTGTGCGATATTGTGGGCCTTGGTATGCTACGGCGAGACTTGCGGCTTGTGAGGTGGAGGCCACAGAGCAGAACGCATCTGACGTGGGGGTTATCATGCTTAGTCGCCGTAAGGAGTAGCGTTCCTCGTTGGGTTCGTAATATATGCTGAATTGTGTGTTCATGCCTCTGAGCGTGGCAGTGCTGTCAGAGAGGGCATATAGACCGGCTGGTGTGCTGTGAAGCGTCTGGGCAGCAAATGTGGGATCGATTTCTTCTGTGATATATGCCCCACTGACGAGCAGCGAGCCTCCGCCCTGGGTGAATTGGGTGAGATGTTGGCAGAGGGCAGAGGGGAATGCTGATACTGCATTCATGCTGTATCCGTCCTGGCGTTGGGCACCGAGAATGAGGTCGATGGCATCAAAACATTTACCATTTACCATTTGCCATTTACCATTTAGCCATTTTTCATTTACCATTTGGGTTAGGGCCGATGCTGAGCAGGAAGAAATGCAGAGTGTGGTGTCGGTGAGCAGGAAGTCGCTGGCATGCTGGGTGGGGAAGTCGAAGGTGTTTCCGGCCATGAGCATACCTTCCAATTCACTGCCACTATAGCCGAGTTCTGCGGCATCTCTACCGTTGTAGCCTTTCTTGTCGAAGCATTGTTGGCGACCGCAGTAACTGGTGCTATGCTGATAGACCACACCGGGGTCTTGGTCGAAGTCGAAGCCTCGTAGGGAATCGTTGTCGATGGGTTGCGGTCCGGCCAGACGGGTGAAGCCATTGACGATTAGCAGGCGATGGCGGTTCTGGTGGGAAGAGTATGCACAGAGTTCTTCGCTTTCCATGCTAACGCCACCCTCGTTCAGGGCACGAACTTTGTAGCGTGTGAGTGTGCCTCGGCGGATGGGAAGTGTGATTTGACTGGTGTAGAAACGACGTCCGTTGTCGAAGCCACGTTCTCCCTCGCTGCAATATACAATGTAGCCCGTAGGGGATGCCGATGGGTCGTTTACGTCGTACTGGGGTGACCAGGACAGGCAAACGGAATCCCCCTTCTCGCTGACTATAGCAGAGAAGTCACGGACGGGTAAGGGCTGGGTAACCAGTGTGCCGCATTGGTGAACCGCGCTGGTGTATTGCAGTAAACCTTTATAGATGGCACGGGAAAGCAGCATCTTGAAAGACGGGTCGTGGCCACGTAGAAGGTCGGCAAAATTCTGATGTGAAAGTGTTTCGAGTATCATGCCCGGAACCTGTGGCATGCGTGTCTCCGAGTAGTTACGGTCGTATATCTGTCGGCGGTTCCAGGTGCCCAAAGCCGTGCGTATGTCTGTGTCAACCTGTGTCATGACCATGTCACAGAGGTCGCGTGACATCAATCGGGAGCGCAAACTGGGCATAAGACCTTGGATGAGCAGGGAGTCGGTAAATTCGCCCGGGGTGTTGATGCCAGAGGTGTAGATGCCCAAAGTACCGATGTGGGAGGTGTCCTGACGAAAGCCGGCATCGCTGTGTATGGCCAGAGAGAGTTCTATGGGTACGCACAGCCCACTGTCGCCGGGGAGGTAGGCAGAGCCACGTGCCAGCCGGTTGGTCATAAGGGAACGGCTGTTGATGTCCTCGGCATAGTCGTTTACCCCTTCTTTGTTCTTATACAACTCATACGGCATACCAGCCCATTGGGCGTAGTAACGACTGCCTTCGAGGTATCGGGGCATTTTGCTTCGTAGGGGGACGTGGAGTGAATCGCCTCGGGCTATGTTTCCCATGCCACCTCCGAAGCGTACGGCATCGGCGGTAACCACTCCGCGATAGTTGCTTTGGTTGGTGAGTATGACACAATTATCTGTAGAGGAGCCTGCAGCGAAGTCAAAGGTTCCGAGATAGACCCATGTGCCGCCTCCCATCTGCTGGTTGACACGAAACTTAGTGGCAATGCCTTGGTGACGGACGGTGTATTCGGCATCACTTACACTGGTGGGTAGTGTGGCATAACTGACATAGACGGCATAACGACCGTTCTGAGGCAGATTCGGTTGCCATACGATTTGGCTTGTCTGCCGTTTGCGTGCCTGTGCGTCGGCAAAGCGATACGTACCAGCCGTGAAGGGGTTCTCGCCATCGAAGTAGATGTCCTGCAGGCGACTGAAACCCGTACTGCCTTCCTGCCATTCGAGGAGACCGTTTGTCTCTTGGTAGAGACCGTCGGGAGTGTTGATGTCGTTGTCCACGATAACCTCATGGCGTTGCCAGTCTCGCTCACGAGGAACGAATATGTTTGCTCCGGCATTTTCGAGCATGGGGATGAGGAAGGGAATGACGAAAGACTGGGTAAAGATGTCTTCCGTCGTGCAATAGAGACGTGGGCGTTGCCATTTCCAGACTCCTTTGTTCGTGTCGTAGAAACTGCCGTGGCTGGGCCATACCGAGAAGTGTCGTCCCCATAGTCCTTGTGTGATATCATAGGGTAATGACATGGGGGAAACCCATGGATTTCCCTTGTACTCAAGACTTCCCCATTGACGTTTCTCGGGGATGGTATCGCTCCATGCCAACGGTATGAGTTCCTCAATCGGCGTTCCGTTGGCAAGAATCTGTATGCGGTAGGTATTGTAGGGTGGGGGCATGAGGCGTGTGACGTCGCGCCGGATGCGTGTGACAGTTTCGCGTGTGAAGGGCTGCTCGGCAAAGCCCGCGTTGGCACGCAACACAATGGTACGTCCCTGTGAATCAACTTCTACGTCTGTCAGGCGTATGGGGTCATTGCTACAGAATGCCGTGTTGGTGTAGTTCTGAAAATAAGGAGCAAGACGATTCTGAATCGTTTTGTTAACAGATGGTTGACAATGGATAAAAGACAATGGGGTTGTGCCAAAGAGAACGGCTAACAGTAAAAAAAGTCTCTTGATAGAATACTCCATTGTCAATTATCAATTATCAATTTCCAACTGCCTCGGACTCCAGTCCTGTCGTAAACTGGTCGGGATGGTATCCTTGGAAACCCTCGAAATATTGTTTGATTTCCTTGATTTGCGTATCATAGTCGCCGTTGGGGATGACTTGCTTGGTGCAGCGGATGAGACGACGTTTGAAGTCGAGTCCATAAAGCAAAATGGGCAACTCGCCTTTTAATGCAATGTAGTAGAAGCCTTTTTTCCACTCTGGTTGACGCCGGCGGGTGCCTTCTGGTGTGATGCACAGGCGGAATTCGTCGGCCTCGCGTGCTTGCTGTCCCAGAATGTCGGTTACACTGCGGTTCTTTTCACGATAAACGGGAATGCCCCCCATGCTACGGAATATGGGGCCGAGAGGCCAGAAGAACCATTCCTTCTTCATCATGAAACCACACTGGAAACTTTCGGCTCCCATGAATAGGAGAGCCATGATGAAATCCCAGTTCGAGGTATGGGGAGCAAGGGCGATGATGTACTTACGTGGACGTTCTACCGTTTCCTCGAAGCGGAACCCCATTTGGCGATATAGGAGCCAGCGACAGAAAGCTCTTACCATGGAATGTATATTACAGCAGCGATTTGATTTGCTCTACGATTTCTTCGGTATGAGTGGCCATGTCTTCGCGAAGTTTCTTGAAGTAGTCTTTGGCCTTCATACCGGGTTCTACATGGCACACACGATTCAGCATGTCGTCCTGGAGCTTCAGGATGCTGGTCATTACATTGTCCACATCTTCTTGCGGAGTGGGCTTTTGGTAGTGCATAATAGCCACACATTCAGCGAATAATTCACCGCAGAGAAAGTTAATAGCTTTCTTCAGTTCTCTTCTTTTTGCCATAATGTGTTTGTTTAAGGTTATATGAAATCGTACCAAAGGTAAGGATTCTTCTTGGAAAATCCAACTAAAAAAGGAATTTTTTTGTAATTTTGCACATAAGATGAGTTCACCAGTATTCCGTTTTCGACAATTTGAGGTCTGGCACGACCGTTGTGCCATGAAGGTTGGCACCGATGGTGTCTTGTTGGGGGCTTGGTCCGCCATTGAAAACTCGCGTCGTATTCTCGACATAGGGACGGGCTCGGGTCTTGTGGCCTTGATGGCTGCCCAACGTGCCACGGAAGCCCGGATTGTAGCTGTGGAAATAGACGAGGATGCGTGCCGGCAGGCCAGGGAGAATGTTGGACGAAGTCCGTTTGCTGAACGAATAGAGGTGCTGCAAGGCGACATCCGTAATTTTCAGTCCGAAGAACTTTTTGATTCCATTCTCTGTAATCCTCCTTTCTTTACGGAGGACACTCTTCCCGACGACCCACAGCGGGCACTCGCCCGAAACAGTTCGTTGCTGCGCTTTGATGAACTGATTATGGCCGCAACCCGTTTGCTTTCCACGGATGGGGTATTTCATGTAGTACTTCCTTGTTTGCTATCTAATGAGTTTGAGAATCAAGCTTTTATTAATGGACTTAAATTAAAGAGAAAGTGCCTTGTGAGAACCGTCGAAAGGAAAACTCCTAAGCGTGTACTGCTTTCTTTCTCAAGGTCAGGAGAGATATGTTTTGCCCCAGAGGAACTCATTTTGCAAGACTCTGATGGGGGCAGAAGTAGGGCGTATGCTGACCTTACCAAAGACTTCTATCTGTTTTAACCGCTCTTTTTTGCATTATATAGAAAAGAAAAGCCACAGAATGTTTGGACATGTCAGAAAGTTGTGTTACCTTTGCAGTCGAATTTGATTTTGGTGCCTTGGATGAGTGGCTTAGTCAACGGTCTGCAAAACCGTCTACAGCAGTTCGAATCTGCTAGGCACCTCGGCTAAACACTCAGAACGAAGATGAAAATCGAGGTTCTGAGTGTTTCTTTATTTAAGAAGAACCTATAAGGCTTAACTGCTATGAAAAAACTTATTGTCTTGTCTGCTTTCTCCGTCTTGTCTGCTTTCTCCGTCTTTGTGTCAATGGCCTCGGCTCAGGTCGTAAGTTGTGCTTCGTTTTTGAAGGCACGTCAGAAGGCCGATGTCGTGGTTCCATACCGATATCTTGATGAAGGCGTTGAGACACCCATAGAGTGGGGACTCGATCTTGCATGGTTGGACGAAGGTAACATTCGTCGGGGGGTGAACTATGTGGGTAAGGATATGATAGATATCGTGCGAACCTCGTTCCGTGCTTCGGAAAGTGTTGAAGATGGGGCTTTGTCTGCGGATCAAATCGATTTCATTCAGCGGCGTGCATCGATAATAAAGAATAACATAGGAAAGAATGTGTCCCTTAATATTAATGACGACCATGGCGACCCGACAATTATCAATTCTTGGTATAACGAGTATGCTGCTGGTGCGCAGGGACGTGGACAGCGTTGGGCGAAGGTGATAGACCTGACTATTCAGAAGTACAAAGCACTGGGTCTGACGAATATTGTAAGCATAAGTCCTTTCAATGAACCCGACTATGGTTGGGGACAGGGTTATTCGAACTCAACACGCAAGGGCGATTTCTTGAATATCGCAAAATGTCTGAAAGAGGACTTTGATGGTGCTTATGATAACGTGCGCATCTGTGGAGGAAACACGTTGAATCCCGATTATGCCTATGAGTGGTGGAACTACCTAAAGGCTTATCTTGACGAAGGCAATACCCATCAACTGGCAGGTACGTTTGATAACTACGCTTCATTTTTCCAACGGGTTAGAGCACATGGTCACCATGCTACGGCAGATGAACTTCACAATACAATGGAGGCCATGGTCGGTGTAGAGTATGGTATGCAGACGGGTATCTGGTGGGGAACGTGTGAGCATAGCCGTAGCCAGTTCATGAAGGCAACGTGGCATAAGAATCCCGGCCGTCGTCTGGCATACGCAGAGCATCGTAATAACTGGACAGCGGCTTCCGTCTATCGTTTGCCCGACGGCCGTGTTCAGGCTTTTGGCGGAACCAGTGAGCGACAGGGGCTGGAAACGTCCTACAACTTGGTTTCCCTCGATTGCCCTGTCTGGTATAATGGTGAGCGAGGACGTGAATATATGTTGACCTTACCTGGCGGTACGGGTTATCAAACTGGCCAGTCGAATGCAGAAACCGTGGTGGATGTGGAATGGACAGCAGACCCTATGCCCAAGATTGAAGCTGGAACCTATAAGATTGTGAATGCTGCCAGTGGTTTCCTGATGGGATTTACATCCGCTCCTTCGGGTAATTGGACTTCTACCTCTCTGCGTCGAAACAGTAACCAGAAGTACATGCTGTGGGATGTGGCTCCTGTACCCGTTAAGTGCGGTGATGATTTCAGTTATTATTCTTTCTCCTTAAATTCAGGAGCGAATATGAAACTTGACCTACTGAACTGGGGACTTGATGCCGGGACAGATGTCGGTGCATTCCCTGGTAGTATGGGTGGAAATGAACAATGGTTCTTGGAATATGCAGGGAAGGGTGCATTTTATATCCGAAGCCGTCATAGCGCAAAATATCTGGAGGCAAAAACCAAGTATGTTGGTGCTAACATTCAGATGGCGGACTATACGGGTGAGAAGAATCAACAGTGGATTTTCGTTCCCTCGAATGTAACGCCGGAATTGACGGCTCCGAATGCTCCCACCAATTTACAGGCAACGTCACAACGAAGTTCCGTGAGTCTGGAGTGGACGGCTTCTACCAGCAAGGATGTAGCCAGTTACACGGTATTACGTAGTCATGGGGGAGATAACTTCTATGCGATAGCCAATGGATTGACGGGCACGACATTTACGGATAATGAAGCACAGGATGGTGTGGAGTATTCCTATTCGGTCTATGCCGTGGACAAGTGCTATAACCAGAGCGAAGCAACAGAAGCTGTAAAGGCGACCGCTACAGGAGAAAATGATTGTGTGATGTGTCTGCCTTTTGAATATACGTTGAACGACACAACTTTGAATGGCAACCATTGTGCTGTGTATGGAGATGTGAAGTGGACGAATGGCAAGGTGGATGCACAGGCCTTACAACTGAATGGTACCAGTGATTTCGTACAGTTGCCTTACACGGTAGCGAGCCATGATGAGCTTACAATTGCCTGCTGGGTATATTGGCGTGGTGGTAGCAACTGGCAACGTCTGTGGGACTTCGGAAACGGAACCAACCAATATATGTTCTTCTCGCCGAAGAGCGACAATGGAATGCGTTTTGCCATCAAGAACGGTGGGGATGAGCAGCAGATACGTTCGTCGAAGAATCTTGCGATGAACCGTTGGGTGCATGTGGCCGTCACGCTTGGGGCAGATGGTGCCATATTGTATGTGGATGGCGAACAGCAGGGAGCAAATAAGTCCGTGGACATCAAGGGTAGCGATATTAATCCTGTCCTGAATTACATAGGACGAAGCCAGTTCCTAGCCGACCCAACATTCAAGGGCAATGTGGATGACTTCCGCATCTATAACTATGTTATGTCTGCCGATGAGGTTAAGGCCTTGGCCGACATGACCGATGATATTCGCGTCGTGACAGAGACTTCCGAATCCCTTCAAACAGATGTTTACAACCTTTCGGGTATCCGCATGACACCCTCCAACAAGGGCATTGTTGTGAAGAAGGGCAAGAAGGTATTGATAAAATAGGTGGATTTATTGTTCCACCTTTAAAACCAAGATACGTCGGGTCTTTTCCGTAACACGGTAAAGATGGTTGATACGTAAACCTGCCACCCATACGATATGGTTGTTGCAACAAACGAGCCATTGACGTTCCTTTTCAAGAAGAGATAGTTTCTTGTCTGTCAGGAAATCACTGACTAATCGGCTTTTCCCGTTCATCCCGTATGGCTGGAATCGGTCTCCAGTGCGTGGATGTCGGATGGCAAACTCGGTGCTGGGGAGTTTGTCTGCATCCAGATATGCGATGTCGGTCGTGAGTTCTTGTTTTTTTAACCAGGCTAAGGCATCGTCCACTTCTATGACTTGTTGCTGTAGTTGAGGCTGGGTAATCTCCTTTTTCTCCTCAACGATAAGTTTCCCACGGTTTCGTACTACGCGGTGAGTCTCACTCTCAAAGAGGGCTCCGGTCCGATTTTCTTTCAGCATGTCGGCCTCTTGTGTGGCTGTGAATCCGCAACCTTGCAGACGTTCGTGTAAGGTTGTGGGGGTGAGGTCGGCAGAATTGTCTATTCCGCGAAGATAATAGGGTAGGGCCTCGTTGACACGGTTGGCAGCCTCACAGATATGTTCTACCGCTTTGGGGTTGAGCTGTTTTAACAATGGTATTACGTCCAGCCGGATGCTGTTGCGCTGAGCCTCACGTTCCATGTTACTGCTGTCGGTTACATAATCCTGACCTATGGAGGTAAGATAGTTCAGGATGTCGGACTTAGAGGTGTTGAGCAGGGGACGTATGATGTGTCCATGTTGCACTTTCATGCCCCCTAATCCGCGTAGCCCTGTTCCCCGGATGAGATTCAGCAGGACGGTTTCTGCTTGGTCGTCGCGGTGGTGGGCGACAGCAATGTATTCAGCTTTCTGTTGTCGGCGCATATCCTCGAACCACTGATACCGTAGTTCCCGTGCTGCCATTTCGATGCTGATGCCTTTCTCTTTGGCATAAGTGAGCGTGTCGAAATGTTTGATATGCAGGGGAATATTGAGCCGCTCACAAAGACGGGTGACAAATTGTTCGTCGCGATTCGATTCATCGCCACGTAGGTGAAAATTGCAATGTAGTGCTTCTATGTTGCGCCCCTCGTCATGTAGCATACACAAGAGAGCTACGGAGTCAGCTCCGCCACTTACTGCTACAAGTGTGTGCCCATCGGGGAATTTTATTAGCATGACTTAATTGTACTGTTCCAACAATGCCTGTGCGTTGTCGATGGCAGCCTGTGTGAGTTTGCTGCCCGATAACATGTGGGCCAGTTCCTCTATGCGCTCTTCTCTGGTGAGATGGACAATGTGGCTTGTGGTCGTATCGCCCTCGTCAGTCTTGAATACGCGATAGTGCTGGCTGCCTCGTGCGGCAATCTGGGGGAGGTGGGTAATGGAAATGACCTGTCTTCTCTGTCGTTCACCCATCTCATACATGATATCGGCCATTTTCTCGGCAATGTGTCCCGAAACACCTGTATCTATCTCATCGAATATGATGGTGGGCAATTTCACCACTTTGCTCGTCATTGCCTTTAGAGCCAACATTAGACGGGCGATTTCTCCACCACTGGCAATCTGCGATATCGGTTGTAGGGGAACATTCTTGTTGGCCGAGAATAGGAAGGTCACCCTGTCGCGACCTGTGGGACTAAAGTCTCTGTCTGTTATAATTTCTACCTGGAATCTTACGTTGGGCATACCCAGAGGAACGAGACGTTCTGTCATCTCGTGTTCTGCCTGAACGGCGGCATTGTGTCGGCATTCCGATAGTTGTTGGGCTGCCTTGTCAAGTTTCTTCTCTAACTCGCCGATGCGCTTGTGCATTTCTTTCAAACGCTCATCGCTGTTTTCTATACGTGACATTTGCTGCTCCAGTTCCGATTCCATTTGGATGAGTTCTTCGACACTCTCAACATGGAATTTCTGTTTCAGTGCATGCAGCGTTGATAGCCTTTCGTTGACAAAAGAAAGGCGGGTAGGGTCGAACTCCGCTTCTTCCATGCCATTGCTGACTTCGTGCGCAATGTCCCTGACTTCGATGTAGCAGTTTTCTATGCGGCTGGCCCATTCCTGTGCAGGGGTATATACAGCGGAAATGGAATCCAACATGCGTTGTGTCTCACGCAGACGAGCCACCAGTCCTGAATCTTCATTCTCGAAAAGGGTAGTGCTTTGGTACAGCGTCGATTTTATCTCCTCGGCGTGTTCCAGCGTGTTCAGTTCCTGTTCCAGTTCCTCTTCTTCGCCCTCCGTGAGGTTCGATTCTTGTAGCTGCTGTAGTTGATAGGCGATGTAATCCTGTTCGCTTTTTCCTTTTTCCAGTAGTTCTTGCTCGCGTTTGTATTCCTCTTGGGCTTGTCGGTAGGCTGTATATAGCTCAGTGTACTGCTTTCTCTCTTCTGTGTCTTGTGCCAAGGCATCAAGGACTTGCAATTGGAAGTTTTCCTTGTTCAGCAGTAGGTTTTGGTGCTGGCTATGGATGTCAATCAGGCGTTCGCCCAATTCCTTCAGTTCAGCTAATGATGTCGGCGTATCATTGATGAAGGCACGCGACTTACCCGTTGCCGTCAGTTCTCGTCGGACAATGCAGTCTTTCCCATTGAAATCAAGGTCATGGGCCGAGAAATAGTCGGAGAAGTCATATTGTGAGAGGTCGAACTGCGCTTCGATGTTACAGCGTTGTGCACCGACTTTTATCATGCGCAGGTCGGCACGTTGTCCCAGCAATAGTCCGATGGCACCCAGGAGAATGGACTTTCCAGCACCCGTTTCGCCTGTGATGACAGAGAAACCTCCCTCGAAGTCAATCTCAAGATGCTCTATGAGGGCGTAATTCTGTATATGTAACGATTGTAACATCACTAATCTCTAATCCTTAACCCTTCACCTTTAACCCTTCACCTTTAACCCTTAATCCTTAATCCTTCACCCTTAATCATTTCTTTAATTTTTCCCACTGCTCGCTTAGGGCTGTGTTGATGCCAAAGAGAATATCGTAAACCGTTTCCTTTTCCTTACTGGTTCCGTGCCCGCTATAAATATTTATCAGCTCATCACGTTTGTACTCGGTGAATAATACGGGCAATTGGCTCATGGTACGGGCTGACTTCGAGGCTTCCAGTAGTTCCAAAGCTTCCGTGACAGCCTTTCGTCCCTCTTCTACATTGTCGGCCATTTGGTCCAAGCCCTCACGATGGTACTTATATACCATTGTTCGGTAGTCTTCCATAGAGCCGTCGAGATAGTCGTTTAGGAGGCCGAAGCGGTTTTTAGGGTCGTTAAATGACCCCCATCCGGGGAAGCCCAGACTCTGTACGTTTGTCACTACGTCTTCTGCTTTCTGCAAATACGGCGTACCGCCCATAGGGGACATGGAATCCATGTCGTACCCAATGATTACGTAGGCATAATAGGCCAGCATGGCCGTTAGGTTGTTGTCGATGTATTCAGGGTTCCATTCCAACTGATCCGTGGTTTGGAAGTTGAACTGGAAGTCGCCATCTTTCACGCTATAAAGTGTTGTGTTGTAGGAACTGTTGAATACAGGACGACTGCAAGTCATCAGTAGCGTACATTTAAATGAATTTTCGGCTTCGTTCCATGTATTAACGGTGATGTTGAAGTTACATTCTATCTTCTCCACATCCCGAAATTGCATGTCTGTCCATTGGTGCTCATTCAGGAAGGCTCCCACTTTTTCTTTCAGGGCATCAAAGACTTCGGTCTTAGTGTTGGAAATCTGTGCCGTATTCACGACGACCTTGGCATTGAGTTCTTGAGCGTGAAGAGATTGAGAGAATGGGAAAATCATGAAATAAGAAAACAGCATTAACCATTTTCTTAGGTTCTTATTATTGTTATGATAACTGACCATTCCCATCTTCTTAGTTCCTCAGCTTCACCAGTTCATCGATGATATCCTTTGCGACTTCAGATTTGCTTTTTAGTTCATATTCTGTTGAGCCTCGACGTGAGATTATGGTCACTTTGTTTGTGTCGTGCCCGAATCCGGCTCCCTTGTCGCGTAGGGAGTTTAGGACGATGAAGTCGAAGTTCTTGCGTTGTAGCTTGTCCTTGGCGTGCTCACGTTCGTTGCAGGTTTCAAGCGCAAAGCCCACGAGCACCTGTCCGTCGCGTTTCATTGCTCCCAGCGCTTTGGCAATATCTTGGGTAGGATGCAGTTGCAGGATAAGATTGTCGCCTTCGCGCTTTATTTTCTCGTCGGCAGTTTGCTGGGGAGTGAAATCGGCAACGGCAGCACAGAGGATTCCGGCCTGACAAGTAGGGTAGAGGCGGGTAGCCGCCTCATACATCTGTTGGGCACTTTCAACCTGCGTCAGATTAATTTTCCTGTGGCTGGGATAGGTGTGCATAGGACCGCCAATAAACTCCACCTCTGCTCCGCGTTTGGCGCATTCCTCAGCCAGTGCAATACCCATTTTCCCACTCGAATAGTTCCCGATAAAGCGTACAGGGTCTATCTTCTCGTAGGTCGGTCCTGCTGTGATGAGGACGCGTTTGCCCGTAAAATCCTTGGGATAGAAGAACTCATCCAGCACTCGTACAATCTCCTCGGGTTCTTCCATGCGTCCCTTGCCCACAAGGTGGCTGGCCAGTTCTCCGCTCTGGGGTTCGATGATGATGTTACCGCGTTGGCGCAAGGTCTCCAGATTTTCCTGGGTGGTGGGATGTGCAAACATGTCGAGATCCATGGCAGGAGCTACAAAGATGGGCGCCTTCATGGAGAGATAGGTGGTGATGAGCATGTTGTCGGCAATGCCGTGTGCCATCTTTCCGATGCTACTGGCCGTGGCCGGGGCGATAAGCATGGCGTCGGCCCACAAACCGAGGTCAACATGGCTGTGCCAGGTGCCGTCTCGTTGTGAGAAGAAGTCACTGATGACTGGTTTTGAGGTCAGTGCACTCAAGGTAATGGGTGTAATGAATTCTTTGCCAGCAGGAGTGATGACAACTTGAACCTCGGCACCGCACTTCACCAACTGACGGATAATCAAACACGCCTTGTAGGCAGCAATGCTCCCCGTGATACCCAGTACTATCTTTTTCCCTTTTAACATCCTATTTAAATGCATAATGAGCCCCCCCGGCCCTCCCTAGGGAGGGAGAAAAGGCACTAATCCCTAATCCTTCACTTTTCACTCTTCACTCTTCTTGCTCCTCTTCGTTACGCAAGCGTAGCCCCTTCGGGTCGTCCGATTACACTCTTCACTTTTAATTTTTAATTTTTAAATTTCGCCCTTACCCCTTTTGGGCATATTTAAGCCACAGGCGTTGGAAGACTTGCTTGGTGTTCAGGGTAAAGTCGCTCTGCATGAGCCATCCGTAGTAACCACTGTCTTTGGGGAACACATCCTTTACCTTCACACCTTTGTATTTGCCAAAGTTGATAATCTCGTTGCCCTCATCGTCCAAGACAACACGTCCTGCGAAGTCAACAACCTTACGGCCAATACGACTGGCCTCGGCCAAAGCCTCCACATCGTTTTTCAACTGACGTTCGGGCTCCTCTTGTCGGCCTGGAGCATACATGTCCAGTTGAGCTTTCAGTACAGCCCATGTGGCTTCTGTATCTTGGTCGGCCAAATGAGCCTGGAAGTCTTCCTCCATCTTCCTGCCGCAGTAGAACTTATAGGCTGCAGCCAAATTTCGCTTCTCCATCACCTTAAAGATGTTGCAGGCATCGATGAAGCGAGCTTGGGAGAAATCGAAGTTGATGCCAGCACGTAGGAACTCTTCTGCAAGGAGTGGTACGTCGTAACAGTTTGAGTTAAATCCGGCAAAGTCACAATCGGCAAACTTCTGTGCCAATTCTGGTGCCAGTTGTTTGAAGCTGGGGGCGTTCTTCACCATATCGTCGGTGATGTGCGTCAGTTCCTGCACTTCCTTGGGGATGGGTATTCCCGGATTGACGAAACGGTTTCCTCGTTCCTCGCTGCCATCGGGATGGGCAATGATGTATGAAATCTGTATAATGCGTGCCGTGGCGATATCCAACCCTGTTGTTTCCAGGTCGAATATCACAAGCGGCCGTTCGAGGTTCAGGTTCATTTCTTTAATTACGAATTACGAAATACAAGTTACAAAGTACGAATTACGAATTACGATTGCTTGAAGTGATGCACAAGGGCGTATCCAGAATCGTAATTCGTAATTGGGATTTCGGACTTACTTAATCGTTCAGCATCATGGGCATGAGCAACATCAGGGTTTCCTCGTTTTCGGGTTGCTCAGCAGGAACCACTACACCGGGACGGCTGGGGTCAGCCAGTTGGATGGTCAGAGCCTCGCCTTCCATGATGTTGGCAATCTCGATCATAAAGATGCAGGAGAAACCAATGCTGATGGGGTCGTTCTGATACTCACACACCAAGTTCTCCTCGGCACGTGTTGCATAGTCGTTGTCCTCACCGGTCAGACGCATCTGGTTGTTCTCCAGGTGGAGTTTCATCAAGCCGCTCGACTGGTTGCAGAATACGCTGATACGCTTCAGGGCACTGATGAGGCTTGCACGGTCAACCGTTGCCACGTATGGGTTGTTTGTGGGAATAACGCCATTGTAGTTGGGGTATCGACCCTCCACCAGACGGAAGTACATGTCGAAGTCCTCGGCGTGTACCTGTCCCTTTTCGTTGTCGAATGATACAGTTATTTGCGTACCCTTTTGAAGTACGTTCTTCAGGATGGCAGCAACCTTCTTGGGCAGGATGAAGTTAGTCTCCACACCGGGCTTCACCTCGTGATTGATGTAGCGCACCAGTTTACGTCCATCCGTACCGGCAAAGGTAATGTCTTCGGGATGAACGTCGATGTAGATACCCGTCATCACCACGCGGATTTCATCGTTGGCCGTAGCAAAGAGGCAACGGTTGATGCCGGTTTGCAGAATGTCAGCAGTCAGGTTCAACTGTGTGCAACCTTCGTTTAGGGGTTGCTGGGAAGGGTATGTGGCCGCATCGAAGGCCATCACCGAGAACACACCCGTCTGGTGTTGTCCCTGAAGTTCGTGCGATTCGGGGTTATAGTCGAAGGTCAGAGGCTGTTCTGCCAGTTCCTTCATCGAGTCCATGATGGTCTTTGCCGTAATGCAAAGCTGGGCATTGTTGTCTGAGTCCACGAGGGGTACACTGGTAATAAAATATTTCTCGCCATCGCTTGCCGTGATGGTCACCTTCCCATTTCTGATGTCGAAGAGGAAGCAATCAAGGATGGGCATACTATTCTTGGCCGACATAACCTTGCTGGCAGCGGCGAGACGGCTGTAGAGAGCCGAGCTGGAAACAACGAATTTCATACTATTCCTATTATATTTATAATTAGCAACACAAAAGTAAGCAATCTTATTGAAACATACAAACAAAGTACAATTTTTAATTTTTAATTTTTAATTTTTAATTTTATTTGTTACCTTTGAGAGGTAAGCAATCCTATTGAAACATACAAACAAGTTGCAATTTTTAATTTTTAATTTTTAATTTTTAATTTTATTTGTTACCTTTGCGCCCAGTTAAATCATAAAATCCAAAAATCTTTAAATAACATTATGGATATAACCGGAAGAATTATAGCAGTTTTGCCAGAGCGCAGTGGCGTAAGCCAGCGCAGTGGTTCGGAGTGGAAAGTGGGTACCTATGTGCTTGAGACGCAGGAACAGTACCCCAAGAAGGTTTGTTTCGAGGTCTTCGGTACCGAACGCCTTCAGCAGTTTAACATTCAGGTAGGGGAGATAATGACTGTCTCCTTCGACATCGATGCCCACGAGTACAATGGCCGTTGGTTCAACTCCATTCGTGCTTTCCGTGTCAATCGTGACCTGCAGGCAGCCGATCCTGTCGTGGCTCCCATGCCCGATGCTGCTCCTCTGCCACCCTCGGCAGCTCCCTTCAACGCTGCTCCTGCTGCTCCTATTGCAGCAGCTCCTGCTCCAGAAGCAGCTCCCTTTGCAGGAGAACCTGGTGACAGCGATTTACCCTTCTGATACTATTATAATTGAGACATGTAAACCCGGCAAACGGATACCCCCGTTTGCCGGGTTTACTTGTATACTTACGTCCCTCATACGCATAAGATTCCTTTTCCGACTACGGATAGCACGCTAATCGAATTCGCCTTTTTTTAGTGCATTCGATGTGGTATATCCGTGAAATCAGTGAAATCCGTGGTCGAGAAAGAATCGAATTCGTGTTTCTTGCATTTTTCGATGTAGAATAGATTCAAATCCGAGATAATGTAAAACCTCCCCGTCAGTTTTGCACTAACGGGGAGGCACAAGGTGTTATTCTAAAATAATACCTGTTGTCGGCGTTTACTCTGCACCGCCCTGGCTGACGCCACCCTCGTTCAAGGGGATGTTGCCGCCGGTGACCTCGATGGTAATCGAGGCCGTGGCAGCGGGATTCTCCTTCGAGGTACAGGTAACGGTCACGGTGCCGTTCTTAATTGGGGTGAGCACACCGTTGGCATCGATGGTGGCGACGGTGGCGTCGTCCACGCTCCAGGTCACATCCCTCTCGGTGATGTAGGCCGGTGTGAACACTGCGCCCAGCTGATAGCTCTCACCCACGGCATACTTACCGCCGGAGGTGGTGGGGATGTTGATAGCCAGACTGCCTGCCGTTGGACGTGTCACCACATACACGGGAGTATAGGCGGTCTGGAACGACCGTTCGTCCTCACTATAGACGAGCGACAGACTATAGTCCTTGCTGCCGTCGAAACCACTGGGAGTAGCGGTAACGGTCAGCGTGCCCTTGGTGTCATTGCCTGCTGCGGCAGTGACTGTCATGGCGGCACCATGCTGGCTCACGAAGCTCAGACGGCTGATGTCCGACGCCAGCGTACTTGCCAATTCTTTCGGTTCCACCTCATAGATCATGGTGGTAGCAGTGGGCTGGTCCACGGTGATGTTCACTACACCCCCCTCGGTCTGGAACACCACGCTGTTCAACTGCGAGATGGTCTGGTTGTTGTAACTGCGCAGGGCATCGTTCTCGGCACCCAGCTTGTCAATGTCGTCCTGATAGTCTGTGCAGGACACTACGCCCATCATCATTACGGGCATCATCAATGCAAAAAATACTTTTTTCATATCAGTTGTTGTTTTTATTGTTTTTCTTCTTTAGAAGTTAGAGGAGTTATCGTTTTTTTGGGAGTTATCGAAGTTATCGAAGTTAACGGAGTTACCGACATTAGTTCTGCCGCTGACATCGCCCGCCAAAGTATCGTCGATAACTTCGAGCGTAGCGATAACTTCGCTAACTTCTTTAACTTCTATACTCTTCATAACTTCGCTAACTTCTTTAACTTTTCACTTCCCAATTGTTATCGCTACCGCTGCTCGGTCCTCGCGGTTGTTGCCCTTGCCACGCTCGCCCTTACCTTCGGTCTTGATGCGTGAGGCATCGATGCCACGGGCCACGAGAGCCTTCTTCACGGCATTGGCACGCCATAGCGAGAGTTTCTTGTTGTACTCCCACTTACCGGTGCGACTTGCCCAACCTGTCACGGTGAGGTTCTTGTCGGGATGTGCCTTCATGTAGTTGGCAATCTCGTCAATCTTCGACTCCTCAGAAGCCTGTATGCGTGAAGAGGCAAAGGTGAAGTACACCTTGAGTTCAGTGAACTCGGGTTCTTTCTCCACAACGGGCTCGGGCTTCGGCTCAGGCTTCACCACGGGCTTGGGCTCTTCTTTCACCACGGGTTTCGGTTCCTCCACCACAGGTGCGGGCTCTTCCACTACCACAGGTTCTTCGGGAATCTCGATGGTGATGTGCTTGCGGGTCTTACCCAGTGCAATCTTCACGCCGAATAGCAGGTTCTGTTGCCAGTCCACCTTGTCCTTGCCTTTCTTCGAATTCCATTTGTCGGGCAGGATGTTGGCGTTGTATTCCAGTCCGAGAGACACACGCTCCGAGACATCAAACTCCACGCCGCCACCCAGACGACCTGCGGGGAACAACTTCGTGCCGTCCCACAGTTTTTGAAAACCGCTGTTAGTCAGGGAAGGAATGCCCGTGCTCTCGTTGATGGTTTTCAGGGCATTCGCATCGTCGTTGTTGAACGCAACATTTAATCCCACGCCAGCCAGTCCATACACGTTCCACTTGCGCTTGGGATTCCAGCCCCAGATCAAGTTGGTCAGACTCACCGTAGCGTCCAGGTTGGCCTGCACGTAGTTCCATTTATACTCTGCCACGGGGTGTGTCTGCCAGTTGCGAGCCTCCCAGCCCGATGCACCGAGGCGCAGGCCGAACACCGGCGAGAACTGACGTCCCACACTCAGTTGGGCAGCAGGCGACAGCAACTTCGAGAACTTGGCCTCGCCCACGTGGTAGCCCACACCCACCTGGGGCTGGACGAACCAGTGTGGCTTGAAGGCCACCGAGTCTCTTGTCTCTGCCTGTGCTGGCGTGGCTCCCACGAGAGCCACCGCCAGTGTCAGCATCATTATTATCTTTCTTTTCATAGTCTTATCTTTTTATCGGAGTTAAAGGAGTTAGAGAAGTTATCGGAAGTCTTTTTGAAGTTATCGGAGTTACCGAAGTTATCGCTTCGCTCGGAGTTATCGACATTACCATTGCTGGCGACATCGACTGCGTTATCAGCGGCAGAACTATTGTCGCTAACTTCGCTAACTTCGTTAACTTCGATAACTTCGAATCTCTTCATTACTTCTTTAACTTCCATTTTTCCTAACTTCTTTCGCTCGACCTTGGTCGCTTGCCTTAGCAAGAACTTCATATTACTTAATCACCACCTTCTTACCGTTGTGGATATACATTCCCTTCGTGGGCTTAGCAATGTGGCGGCCGCTCAGGTCATAGAACCTATCGTCGTTAACTTCTTTAACTTCGATAACTTCTTTAACTCCTGTAGCATCGCCTTCAGCAATCTGCAGCACCATTGCCTTGGCTCCGGCCTGCTCATCACCCAGGTGCAGCACTGCCTTACCGGCAGGCACCTTCACCTCGTCGCCCTCAGCCAGTATGGCGTGAAACTCATTGTTCTGCAGCACGAAGTAGTGACCGCTCTCGTAGTGCTTCTTCTCGATGACGGGCTCCAGGCAGTTCTTCTGACCGTAGTCCTTGTTGTCGCTCGTTGCCACGGGCATGCCGCTGGCGATGCGTCCGCTATAGGCCACCAGGTCGTAGCTCTGTCCGGCGGTGCCAAGCAGCAGCACGCCGTTGTTAGCCTTGATGATGCGCTCGTTGCCGTACTTCAGCTGGTCTTCTGGCACAATCTCCGTAGCCACCTCGGCGCTGTTCTTCACCTGCACGGTATATACGTCGATGCCGTCGGGGATGATGACATCACAACCAGTGCCCAGCGTCCAGTACTTGTTCACGGGAGTCACGGTGCAAACCACCTTCGCGCCCTCGTAGTTGTCCTTCAGGCTTGCCATCAGGGCATAGTCGTCGAGCAGAGCCAGTGTGGTGTGGATG
>CAMVOK010000031.1 GCA_947169115.1 uncultured Prevotellaceae bacterium | reverse complement strand
GGGATGTTCTCTTTCTGGATGCGCTCGCGGAAATCGTTAGGCACAAACCGGTCTTCTACAACAGGACGATACTCCAAAATGTTCAAGTCTGCCTTCTGAAGCATGGTATTATAGAACTTACGTTTCTTGGGATTACTATAAGCATCCTTCAGGATTTCAACAAGTCCTTTTTCCACATTACCATCCACATCGTGATAATTGGCCATAATCCAAGCGTGAAGTGTGTTGAATGGAGCTATATCTTCTTTCAAGGCTGCCTTTCGGCATACGGACAGCACGCTGTGGTTGTTCAGTGTGTTTTCGCGGATGCTATCTTGTGTCTTGACTTGCAGTTTGAGGCTTGCACCAAACTTGATGTCGGCCTGTACGTTCTCCCCCACAAAACTACGCTCATAGAACAGCGATTTCGATTTGTTGGGGTAATAGTACAAGGCTTCACTCAGAATGTGCTTGCCGTTGAATGTGACGTCGTAGTCATATCGGGTACCATCGGCATAGAATGATACGTGCATTTCTGTTGGCTCATCTTTAGTGAGCACAAATGGAATGCAGCCGCCTATTCCTACGGTTGCATCCGACTTTGGCATAACCAACAGACGGAACACCTCGTTCATGGCTATCAGCATGTTTGACTTACCAGAAGCGTTTGAGCCATATAGGATACCTAACTTGTACAAGAATACACCATCAGCAACTTCGATGACCAGTTCCGATGATGGTCCTTTGGCAACGAAGTTTAATTCCTGCTTGTCGCGAATGGAAAGATAGTTCTTCACCCAAAAATCTCGTATCATGCCACAATATTTTGTCTTGAATTGTAATTTTGCTACAAAAATACAAATAATATTTGAGATAGACTATATGTTAGATGCTGATTTTCGTAATTGTCATACGATTTTATATCTATTTAACTCTATATTTGACGTTGAGATACCAAATATGCACCATTTTACGGTTTGAAGTTGTTGTCCGACAGCTCATCATTTCTCTTTCGTATCATCAACACGACTGAATTGGTAGAAGTTCGCAATTCCCCTCTTGACATATTCACATGCGCGTAATATAATTATGGTATTATTATCGTTTTCAAATTTGCGCACAAAAACCAGTAAGCCCCCAAAGTAAAACTGCGACAGCCCGTCGCAGTTTAATATTACCATCGAAGATAACTTCTCCTTATGCTATAAAAGTAACTCAAATTCTGCACATTTTTATATTTTTTGTGGGTTTCACAAAGTTAAAAGTGTTAAATCCTCAACTTTTTTATCGCTTATAGAATCTACGGCTTCACTTTTCTACCGTTTAATGCGTAAATAATTGATATATAATGATATACAAATACTGGGGTTGCACAGCTCTAAAAAAACTTGTGTTTCAGGACGGAGATAGCCAGTTGTCGTTGGGATATAATTACTACAACTCATCTTCCTCAGGAGCAGGAAAAGGATTATTCTATGACTGCCCATTGGAGGACTTGTATTTGGGACGTAATATTTCTTATGCTTCCTGGTCTAATTATGGCTATTCTCCATTTTATGGAAAAACCGCACTCACTTCTGTCACCATCGGCAACAGCGTGACAAGTATAGATCACTATGCATTCTCAGGCTGCAGTGGCCTGACCTCCGTCTCCATTCCCAACAGTGTGACAAGCATCGGTCAAAATGCGTTCAATGATTGTACGGGGTTAACTAAAGCCAAGTTTGCAAGTATAGAAGGGCTTTGTGGAATTAGTTTTGGAGACAATACTGCCAATCCCTTGTATTATGCCCATCATCTATATATTGGAGGTAATGAGGTAAAAAACCTTGTCATTCCCAACAGTGTGAAAAGCATTAGCGGTTCTACGTTCGTTGGCTGCAGTGGCTTAGAGTCAATTGTTGTAAACAGCGGTAACACGGTCTATGATTCCCGCGAAGGATGTAATGCTATTATTGAGACGGCTTCCAATACATTGGTAGTAGGATGCAAGAATACTACCATCCCCAACAGCGTGACCAGCATCGGCGATAATGCGTTCTATGGCTGTACGGGCTTAACCTCCATAGATATCCCCAACAGTGTTATAAGTATCGGTCAAAATGCGTTCTCAGGTACAGCGTGGTACGACAATCAGCCTAACGGGTTGATATATGCCGGTAAGGTAGCCTATTCATATAAGGGAACCATGTATGGAGGGACAAGTATTGGTTTAAAAGAGGGTACATTGGGGATAGCAGATTATGCTTTCTCTGGTCGCACTGGCCTAAAATCCATCACCATCCCCAACAGCGTGACAACTGTCGGCGATGGTGCGTTCTATGGTTGTACGGGCCTGAAATCCATCACCATCCCCAACAGCGTTACAAACTTCGGTGGTGATTTATTCTCTGGCTGCACTGGTCTGACATCCGTCTCCATCGGTAACAGCGTGACAAGTATCGCCAGTTCTACGTTCAAAGGTTGCACGGGACTAACATCCATCACAATACTTGATGGTACAAGTACTTTGAAGTTTGAAGGAAGTGACCATTTTAAAGATGCAGGAAGCCTAAGTGATATATATATAGGTCGCAATTTCTCAAGGTCAACAACATTTCAAACGATCAGCAAATTGAAGACCCTAACACTTGGTGACGATGTTACTTCCATTGAGGGGGAATGTTTTTCTGGCTGTAAATCTTTGACTACCGTAAATATGGGGAATAATATAAGGTATGTCTCAAAAAATACCTTTCCGAGCACAGCAAAGATATATGTAAACAGGGCTACCACCTCGCTGATAAAACTGTGGAAGGCTGGATATATTCCCTATGAGAAGGGAACGGAGAAGTTGATGAATCCATTCGGTGAGAGTGAAAGGACTGCAAGCTCTATGAATCTGCATCTTTCGTTTGTTGACAGTCTGGCCACCAATTTCACTAACAAAAAGCTCTCTGTGAATGGAATGAATGTGGAGAACGACACCTTGTTCCTGAGCGGACTGGATCCAAATACCTCGTATGATATTTCTTTCAATTGTATATGTAAAACACGTTATTATAATGGAAGTTATTATTCTTCGGATTATGACAACCTTACATTTAACATCAATTTGAGTACAGATGCACTTGACTTCACCACCCAACTGCCCAAGGTAATCTCGGAGGGTAATGTCATAGTATCGGCCAAGTCGAACCTTGACGATGTGGAGACAAATGTGGGCTTCGAGTGGCGCAGACAGGACTGGAACGATGACTTCGACTCGAAGACGGGCGGTGCCTATCTGTACAATGGGGAGATGGAAGGCTACATCCGCAGCATCAACCCGAACTACCTGTGGAAGTTCCGCCCATACTATATTTCTGATTCTGGTAAAAGCTACTACGGTGAATGGAAGGGCATGGACCCCTCGGACTATTCGTACTTCGAACCCACGGTACATACCTATGCCAGTGTGACGGTGAACGAGAACACAGCCATGGTGAAGGGCTACGCCCAGCGAGGAACGGACAACGTGACGAGTCAGGGATTCCTGTACTGGCCAAACAATGGTAACAATGTAAAGGCAGAACAGCCCATGCGCGTGACGGAAGTGCCCGACGATGCAAAGAAGGTAACGGCCAAAGGTACGGTGATGACCGCCAAACTGACGGGTTTGTCGTATAACACAACGTACAGCTACGTGGCCTTCGTGGAGACCTCAGAGGGTGAGACGTTCTACGGTGAGGAAATGACCTTCCAGACGGACGATGACTTGACGGGAATTGAGCCAATTCATAATGCACCATCCATAATGCATAATGAAGAGGCTATTTATGACCTGCAAGGTCGCCGCCAGACAAAGATGCAGAAGGGTATCAACATCATCCGCATGAGCAACGGCACGACTCGCAAGGTGCTGGTTATGTGAGCGCAAAGCGATGCTTGCATCAGCTATGCCGAACGTGAAGCAGCTCGAACAAGGTTCAAGGTGCTGGTTAAGTAAAAAAAAGAGTAAGAAAAATGGAAGAGGCCAATCAGCCTCTTCCATTTTTATAATAAAGCATAAACATACCTCAAAGCCAATGTTAGTGGGCAACGCCTCCGAATGTTGCAGGAGAGATGGTTGACTTCCGTTTCCTGCAAGCAACGCTCGGAGGTGTTGCCCACTAATTCGTAACCCTTGGTTCGGGCAATCAAAGCATGATGTTTGTAGTAAGCAACGTATAAAGCAAAAAATATTTTGATTTTTGCTCACTTATTCTTATCTTTGTGCGCAAAATAGAAGACTATGGGATTTTTTAATCTATTCTCTAAGAAAACCAAGCAGGAACAGGTGGAAACACTGGATAAGGGCTTGGAAAAGACAAAAGAGAGCTTCTTTGGCAAACTGACACGTGCCGTGGCAGGAAAGTCGAAGGTGGACGACGACGTGCTGGATAATCTGGAGGAGGTGCTGGTGACGAGCGATGTGGGTGTGGATACTACCTTGAACGTGATACGTCGCATTGAGGAACGTGTGGCACGGGATAAGTACGTGACCACCCAGGAACTGAACGGCATTCTACGCGAGGAGATTGCGGCCTTGCTGATGGAGAACAATACGGGCGATACCGAGGGATTCCAGATTCCTACGGACAAGAAACCATACGTGATTATGGTGGTTGGCGTGAATGGCGTGGGTAAGACCACGACCATCGGTAAACTGGCTTACCAGCTCAAACAGGCTGGCCTGAAAGTTGTGCTTGGTGCGGCCGATACGTTCCGTGCGGCAGCCGTGGAGCAGATTGTCATCTGGGGGGAGCGCGTAGGCGTGCCCGTCGTGAAACAACAGATGGGAAGCGACCCTGCCTCGGTGGCTTTCGATACGCTGCAAAGTGCTGTGGCACAGGGCGCCGATGTGGTGCTCATTGATACCGCAGGACGTCTGCACAACAAGAAGGGGCTGATGGACGAGCTCTCGAAGATCAAGCGTGTGATGCAGAAGGTGGTACCTGATGCTCCCCACGATGTGATGCTGGTGCTCGACGGAAGTACAGGACAGAATGCCTTTGAGCAGGCCAAGCAGTTCACAGCGGCCACGGAGGTGACTTCGATGGCGATAACCAAGCTCGACGGTACGGCAAAGGGTGGGGTGGTCATTGGCATCAGTGACCAGTTCAAGATTCCCGTACGCTATATCGGCCTCGGTGAGGGCATGGAGGACTTACAACCTTTTAATAGAGTAGATTTCGTAAATTCTCTATTCGGAAATTGAAGCGCAATACAATAGATATTATCACGCTTGGGTGTTCAAAGAATCTGGTAGATTCTGAGCAACTGATAAGTCAGCTGGAAGCAGCTGGCTATCAGGTTAATCATGACCCGGAACAGCCCGAAGGCGAGATGGCCGTGGTGAACACCTGTGGCTTTATTGCTGACGCACAGGAGGAAAGCATAAATACCATATTGGAACTGGCCAAGCGGAAGTCTGAGGGACAATTGAAGCGCCTTTACGTAATGGGATGCTTGTCCCAGCGTTTCCTTGCCGACTTGCAACAGGAAATACCAGAGGTGGATAGATTCTATGGGAAGTTTGACTGGACCAAACTGCTTGCTCATCTTGGCAACCACTATCGTGACGACCTGCGATTGGAGCGCACCCTTACTACGCCTCGGCATTATGCTTACCTGAAGATTTCGGAGGGCTGCGACCGCCGATGCTCTTATTGTGCCATACCCATTATTACGGGTAAGCACAGAAGCCGTCCGATGGAGGATATACTCAGGGAGGTGGAGCTGCTCGTGGCGAAAGGGGTACGGGAGTTTCAGGTCATTGCCCAGGAACTGACCTATTATGGTCTTGACCTCTATCACGAACGCAAGATAGCAGAACTCGTAGAGCGGATGGCACAGATTCCCGGTGTGGAATGGATTCGTCTCCATTACGGCTATCCGACGGACTTCCCGATGGACTTGTTGCGTGTCATGCGCGAAAACGACAACGTCTGCAAGTATCTGGACGTGGCTTTGCAGCATATCTCCAACCCTGTCTTACTGGCCATGCGTCGCCACATTAATAAGGAGGAAACCTATCGTTTTGTGGAAACTCTTCGGCGTGAGGTGCCTGGAATACACCTGCGTACAACGCTTATGGTGGGACATCCAGGAGAGACCGAGGAAGGCTTTGAGGAACTGATGGACTTTGTACGTTGGGCTCGTTTCGAAAGAATGGGTGCTTTTGCCTACAGTGAGGAACTGGGTACATACAGTGCGCAGACGTTTACTGACGATATATCCGATGAGGTGAAGCAAACACGTCTGAGTCGGCTTATGCGACTGCAACAGCGCATTTCTGCAGAGATTCAGGAACAGAAGGTGGGAACAGAGATGCGTGTCATCGTTGATAGGCGTGAGGGAGATTACTTTATTGGACGTACCCAGTATGATTCGCCAGAAGTTGACCCAGAGGTGTTGATAAAGGTTAAGGATAATCCGAACGTAAGAATCGGCAACTTCTACCAGTGTCGCATTACTGGAGCAGAAGAATTTGACCTTTATGGTGAGGAGGTTAAGGATGAAGGGTGAAGGATTAAGGGTTTAATCGGACGGCGAAGCCTACGCTTGCGTAGTTTACGGAGCAAGAAGGATGTAATTATGTATATGGTAAAATCGTGAAATAGAAATATAATGAACAACAAGGAATTTTTATCTGAATTGTCGAAGCGGATTGGATATACGGCCAAGGAGACTACAAGTTTGATGACCGGTCTTACCTCTGAGATTTCGGAGCAGCTCGAGGAAGAGGCCACGGTTTCAATTACAGGTTTTGGAAACTTTGAGGTAAAGAAGAAACTCGAACGAGTTGTCGTAAATCCCTCTACCAAACAGAGAATGTTGGTTCCGCCTAAGATGGTTCTCAGTTTCAAACCAAGTTCCCTTCTTAAAGAAAAGTTATAGTCTATGGATAAGAAAGTTTCTCTTCAGGATCTGTCGGAAGGACTTGCCCGACGCAAAAAAATATCAAAGAAAGATGCAGAGGCTTTTGTTCGCTCTGTATTCGAACTTGTGGAAGAGTCTCTGCTGGCGGATCGTCTGGTAAAGATTAAAGGTATTGGCACATTTAAACTTGTGACTGTGGATAGTCGCGAGAGCATCAATGTGAATACGGGAGAGCGTTTCACCATTGACAGTCACGCCAAGATTACTTTTACGCCCGACAAAACACTTAGTGACCATGTCAATCGTCCCTTTGCCGACTTCGAGACGGTGATTCTCAATGAGACGACCAAGACCGAGGATATGGAACTCATCGAAACACGCGAGGAGACACCTGCCGTGGAGGAGACACCTGCCGTAGAAATAAAGCCTGAAGCAGAAGAAATAGCACCTGCAACAGAGCCCGAACCCGTGGCTGAGGTGGAGCCTGTGGCAGAGCCTGAACCTGTAACGGAGCCTGAACCTGTAGCAGAGCCTGAGCCTGTAGCTGAGCCGGAACCTGTGGTAGAGCCTGAACCCGTGACAGAACTCGAGCCCGTGGTAGAGCCGGAACCTGTGGTTGAGACAGAACCTGTAGCTGAGCCGGAACCTGTGGTAGAGCCGGAACCTGTGGTAGAATCCGAACCTACTTCTGTGGCTGATGCTCCTTTGGCGCCCAATGGCAATGAGCCTGCAGGGAATAAGCGTTCGTACAAGGGGCTGTTGTGGTTCCTGCTTGTTTTGCTCCTTGCTCTGTTGGCATGGTGGTGGATTTCCGCAACGAAGAATAGCATTATGGATAAGCCTTCTGGAACGATGGAGAGGGTAGTGGAAGACACATTGGTTGAGGACGTTGATTCCGTTATCGCTGAGCCACAGCCCGTGAAACCAAATAGCGGAAAGTCAGCCGAGGAGCTTGCTGCCGACTATCCTCAGATAGAGGGCGGCGAATACTGGATTGTGGGCACTAAAGCCACCGTGACTTTGCAGAAAGGCGATGATTTGACGAAACTTGCTCTCGAACATTATGGAGATAAGCGTCTTATCAACTACATTATCAAATACAATCATCTGACGGCAACTAAGGCCAGCAACCTTTTTGTTGGGGCCGAAATAAAGATGCCTGAACTTGTGAAGAAGGATTGATATTTCCTAACTCGTAATTCGTAACTCGTAATTATATATTATTATGGCAGAATCAATAGATATCCGTGAACTAAACGAGCGGATAGAACAGAAAAGCGCATTCATTACCAACCTACAGACTGGTATGGCGCAAGTGATAGTAGGACAGAAACATTTGGTTGAATCCCTCTTAATCGGTCTGTTGAGTGACGGACACGTCTTGTTGGAGGGTGTTCCTGGATTGGCTAAGACACAAGCCATTAAGACATTGGCCAGCCTTGTTGATGGCAAGTTCAGTCGTATCCAGTTTACCCCTGACCTTCTCCCTGCCGATGTTATCGGTACTATGATTTACTCGCAGAGAGACGAGAAGTTTGTTGTGGAGCAGGGTCCCGTCTTTGCCAACTTCGTGCTGGCAGATGAAATCAACCGTGCTCCAGCCAAGGTGCAGTCAGCTCTGTTGGAGGCTATGCAGGAACGTCAGGTAACCATTAGCAAGCAGACATATCGTCTGCCTGAACCTTTCTTGGTACTGGCCACACAGAATCCCATAGAGCAGGAGGGTACCTACCCATTGCCCGAGGCTCAGGTGGACCGTTTCATGCTGAAAGTGATTATCGACTATCCTAAGTTGGATGAGGAGAAGAAGATAATCCGCATGAACATCACAGGTGAGCAACCTGCCATCCGTCCCGTGTTAAAGACTGAGGATATCAAAGAGGCTCGTGCCGTGGTTCGTCAGGTGTATATCGATGAAAAGATAGAACAATATATCACTGATATTGTGTTTGCTACACGCTATCCGGAAAAGTATGGCTTGAAGGACTTGAAGGACTACATTGAGTTTGGTGCTTCACCACGTGCCAGCATAAATCTGGCTCTGGCAGCCCGTGCCTACGCCTTCATAAAGCGTCGCGGCTACGTCATCCCCGAGGATGTTCGTGCCATAGCTCATGATGTACTCCGCCATCGCATCGGTCTGACTTACGAGGCCGAAGCCAACAATGTGGTGAGTGAGGAAATCATCAGCCAAATCATCAATAAGGTGGAGGTGCCTTGATAATGCATAATTCATAAGATGGAGACATCTGAAATATTAAAGCGTGTTCGTCAGATTGAGATAAAGACACGTGGACTCTCCAACAACATCTTTGCAGGCGAGTACCATAGTGCCTTCAAGGGTCGTGGTATGGCATTCTCGGAGGTACGCGAATACCAATATGGGGATGACATCCGCGATATAGAATGGAACGTGACGGCACGTTTCAACAAGCCCTATATAAAAGTGTTCGAGGAGGAGCGTGAACTCACCGTCATGCTTCTCATTGACGTGTCAGGCTCATTGCATTTTGGCACGCAGAACATGATGAAGCGTGACATGGTGACTGAGATTGCGGCCACGCTGGCATTCTCTGCCATCCAGAATAACGATAAGATTGGGGTTATATTCTTCTCTGACCGTATAGAGAAGTTCATTCCTCCCAAGAAGGGGCGCAAACATATCCTATACATCATTCGCGAACTGCTCGACTTCCAGGCCGAGAGTAAGCGTACGGATGTAGGCATGGCTGTGCAGTATCTGACGCAGGCACTGAAGCGGCGCAGTACGGCCTTCCTCATCAGCGACTTTATGGATCAGCAGGACTTCCGTCAGCCTCTGACCATTGCCAATCGCAAGCATGATGTTGTGGCCATCCAGGTTTACGACCGACGCATAGAGGAATTGCCAGACGTGGGATTGATGAAGGTGCGCGATGCCGAGACGGGCTTCGAACGCTTCATTGATACCAGCGACCGCCGTATGAGAGAAGTCCAGCACCGTTGGTGGCGAGAACGTGCAGAATATCTCCGCGACACGTTCTCCCGAAGCAATGTCGATAGTGTCAGTGTGCGTACCGACCAGGACTACGTGGCTGCCCTTAAGAATCTTTTTGCAAAACGAAGCTAAGATGAAACGACTGATATTATTTATTCACTTTTCACTTTTCATTTTTCACTTTGCGACAGCACAGGTTACTGTCGAGGCACGTATCGACAGTATGCAGATGTTGGTGGGTGAGCAGACAGGGATAACCATAGATGTTAGTTGCGATGCACGTGCAACGGTAGAGCTGCCTGTTCTGCAAAAGGGACAGCAACTGGCACCTGGGGTGGAACTGGTGGAGATGCTGGCAGCTGATACGACGAAACTCGACGATGGGAAGCGTATGCAGGTGACACGCAAATATATTGTCACGGCCTGGGACTCCTCGTTCTACTATATCCCTCCCATGAAGGTGCGTGTGAATAATAAGGAATATGAGACTAAGAATCTGGCTCTTAAAGTATATACGGTAGATGTTGATACCGTGCATGTTGACCAGTTCTTTGGTCCCAAGGATGTGATGAATGCTCCCTTTTCGTGGGATGACTGGCGACCTCTTATTTGGTGTACGGTCTTTATTATACTCCTAAGCGTATTGGCAGCATACCTTATTCATGTACTACGTACTGGCAAGCCGCTCATCAGGATTATCCGTCGTAAGCGCAAGGAACCAGCCCACAAGGTTGCGTTGTCTGAGATTGAACGTATTCGGGCTGAGCGTACTTGGGCTCAAGAAGACTCGAAGGAATACTATACACAGCTGACAGATACGCTGCGCACCTACATTCAGGAGCGTTATGGCTTCAGTGCCATGGAGATGACCAGCGGTGAAATTATAGAACGCCTGACCGAAGCCAACGACGAGGAAGCTCTGAACGAATTGCGTGAGTTGTTCCAGACGGCTGACCTTGTGAAGTTTGCCAAGTGGACGACACTCATCAATGAGAATGACAGTAACCTGATGACGGCCCTGGAATACATCAACCAGACGAAACAGGAAGAAGACCCGAACCAGCCCCAGGAGGAAATCATCGTTACACCCGAGGCCAAGCGTCAGCGTATGGGCATCTGGTCTATACGTATTGCCATCGCTTTGGCAAGCATCGTGGCTCTCGCACTTACGGGGTGGGTAATATACCGTGTTATTGACTTATTGAGGTAATTGTCAAATTGTAAATTGTAAGATTGTGAATTTCTATAGTCCTTTATATTTCATATTACTGGTTCTGCTCGTACCTTATATTATATGGTACGTGCTGAGGTGGCGGCGTTCGCATCCCGTGTTGCAGGTGAGCAGCACGTATGCCTTTCAAGGGGTGCGCCGTTCGTGGAAGGAGTATCTTATTCATGCCCCTTTCCTGCTGCGGTTGCTTTGTATTGTACTCGCCATCATAGCCCTGGCACGTCCACAGACCACTAATAACTGGAAGAAAACCGATGTGGAAGGTATCGACATTATGCTTTGCATGGATGTTTCTACCTCTATGTTGGCCGAGGATTTGCGACCTAATCGTGTGAAGGCAGCACGCGAGGTGGCCATTGAGTTTATTTCGGGACGCCCCAACGATAATATTGGATTGACGCTCTTTGCTGGTGAGGCTTATACACAGTGCCCCATGACGGTGGACCATGCCGTGCTGATAAACATGTTGCAGGGAATGCAGTGCGACATGACGGCAAAGGGCATGATAGAGGACGGTACTGCCATTGGTATGGGTTTGGCATCGGCTGTTGCCCGTCTGAAGGATTCTAAGGCCAAAAGTAAGGTTATCATCCTCCTGACGGATGGTTCTAATAATCGTGGAGATATCTCTCCACTGACGGCGGCCGAGATAGCACAGAGCTTCGGTATTCGTGTTTATACTATCGGAGTCGGAACCAACGGCTTGGCTCGTTATCCCATGCCTGTGGCTGGTGGGGTTCAGTACGTGCAGATTCCCGTCGAGATTGATGCAAAAACACTTCAGAGCATAGCCCAGAAAACCGATGGAGAGTACTATCGTGCTAAGGATACAAAAGCCCTGCATGAAGTCTATCGGGAGATTGACAAACTGGAGAAGACAAAACTCAACGTCAAAAAGTTTACGAAGCGTTACGAGGCGTTTGTGCCGTTTGCTTTAGGGGCTATCCTGGCTCTCCTACTGGAATTGTTGCTTCGCTTTACCATACTAAAAAGAATACCATAATTCTCTTTTTACTCCTTCGCAATGTTTAGATTCGAAAATCCATTATATCTGTATGCTTTAGCCATCATACCCTTGTTGGCATTGCTGTATTACTATAGTAACTACCGTCGCCGGAAGCGTTTGAAGAAGTATGGTGACCCGGCTTTGTTGCGCGAACTAATGATAGATGTATCGGTATGGCGTCCGCAGGTAAAAGTGTGGCTTCTGCTACTATCTCTGGCATCGCTTATCATTGCTGCTTCCCGTCCTCAGTTTGGTACCAAGATTGACACGACCGAGCGTAACGGCATTGAGGCTATCATTGCCATGGATGTTTCCAACTCCATGCTTGCAAACGATGTGCGCCCCTCACGACTGGATAAGGCAAAGATGCTTGTATCCAACATGGTGGATGAGATGAAGGATGACAAGGTTGGACTTGTGGTTTATGCTGGTCAGGCCTTTGTACAACTTCCCATCACCAACGACTACGTGTCTGCCAAGATGTTCCTCGACGGCATAGACCCATCGATGATAGCCACGCAGGGAACGGATATCGCCACTGCCATTGATTTGGCCGTGAGGTCTTTCACTCAGAAGAAGGACATTTCTCGTGCAATCTTTCTGATCACTGATGGTGAGGACAATGAGGGTGGGGCAGTGGAAGCTGCGAAAGAGGCTGCCAAGAAGGGGATTCGTGTCTATGTGATGGGTGTGGGTTCACCCGATGGAGCACATGTACCTATCCCTGGCACCACACAGTACTTCATTGACGAACAGGGTAATCCCATTATATCTCGTCTGAGTGATGAGATGTGCCGTCAGATAGCCCATGCCGGAAACGGAGCATACATTTATGTCGATAATAGTAGTTCTGCTCAGCGCGAACTGTCAAAGTATGTTGACAAGTTGGCAAAGGCCAAACTTGAGAGTCAAGTCTATAGTGAATTTGACGAGCAATACCAGGGCTTCCTTATCGTTGCGCTCGTCTTACTCTTCCTCGACCTCTGTCTGCTGGAGCGCAAGAATCATTTGATGCAGAACTTTCACCTTTTTAAGAAGTAGCCTATGAAACGACTGATATTAATTCTTCATCTTTCACTTTTCATTTTTAACTTTGTTTCTGCCCAAAATGTGCGCGACTACATCCGTCGTGGAAACCGTCAGTATCGCGATTCCATTTATGACAAGGCACAAGTTCAGTATCAAAAGGGATTTGAGAAGGATTCGAATTGTGTGGAGATAAACTATAATCTGGCTAATTCACTGCTCATGCAGGGACAACCCAAGGAGGCCATGCGCTTGTATGAGAAGGTTTCGAAGGTGGAACATGACAAAGAACGTCGTCATCAGATATTTCATAATATGGGGGTTATCTTGCAGAGTCAGAAACAGTTCGGGCCAGCCATTGAGGCTTACAAGGAGGCTCTACGAAGTGATCCCACAGACGATGAGACCCGTTATAACCTTGTGCTCTGTCAGCGCCAGTTGAAGAACCAAGACCAGCAAGGTGAAGGGCAGAACAATGAAGAACAACAGGACAAACAGCAGAAAGACGAACAGAAACAACAGGAACAAAAGCAGCAACAACAGCAGCAGAAAAAGGATGAACAGCAGCAACAGCAACAGGAAAACCAGATGAGCAAGGAGAATGCTGAACAGATGTTGAATGCTGCCATGCAAAACGAACGTCAGACACAGGACAAGGTGAAGAAGCAACTGCAACAGGCACAGCCCCGCAGGCTACGCAAGCAGTGGTGATAACACATGACTATTATCCTAAATATATGTAATAACATAACGTGAAAATAAGAACGCATTATTAACCATAAAAATTAATGTTTATGAAGATTAAAGCAGATTACGCCAATGCTCCGCAGTGGAGAGTGTTAACCGTGAAGGCAACACTGCCCGAGGAACTGAAGTGCCTGGACGAGATTGCCCACAACATGTGGTGGGTTTGGAACTACGAAGCTCGTGACCTGTTCCGCGACTTAGACCCTGAGATTTATCACGATGTGAAACATAATCCCGTGATGCTCTTGGAACGTCTGACATACACCCGTAAGCAGGAAATCTTGAAGGACAAGACGCTGATGAAGCGTGTAAAGAACGTCTATGCGTCCTTCCGAAAATACATGGACGTGAAGCCCAATCACACTCGTCCTTCCGTTGCCTATTTCTGCATGGAATACGGTATCCACTCTGCACTGAAGATTTATAGCGGTGGTTTGGGCATGTTGGCTGGTGACTATGTGAAGGAAGCCAGTGATTCGAATGTTGACATGTGCGCCGTTGGTTTCCTATACCGTTTCGGTTATTTCACACAGAGCCTGGCCATGGATGGTCAGCAGATTGCCAACTACGAGGCTCAGAATTTTGGTTTGTTGCCCATTGAACGTCAACTCGATGAGGACGGTAATCCATTGGTTATTGATGTGCCCTATACGAATTATCTGGTTCACGCATACGTATGGCGTGTGAATGTTGGTCGTGTAAAACTCTATCTGTTGGACACCGACAATGATTTGAACTCTGAGTTCGACAAGCCTATTACCCATGCCCTTTATGGTGGTGACTGGGAAAATCGCTTGAAGCAGGAGATTCTGCTTGGTATCGGTGGTATGCTGCTATTGAAGAAACTGGGTATTAAGAAAGACGTTTACCACTGCAATGAGGGACATGCTGCTCTGTGTAACTTACAACGCTTGTGTGACTACATTGAAGAGGGCCTGACATTCAATCAGGCTATGGAGTTGGTGCGTGCCAGCGGTCTATATACTGTACACACCCCAGTTCCTGCCGGTCATGACTACTTCGAAGAGGGACTCTTCGGCAAGTATATGGGGGCTTATCCTCAGAAACTCGGCATTACGTGGGATGAGTTCATTGGTATGGGACGTACCAATCCAGACGACCACGGTGAGAAGTTCTGCATGAGTACTTTTGCTTGCAACACCTGTCAAGAGGTGAATGGTGTAAGTTGGCTGCATGGCGAGGTGAGCAAGAAGATGTTCAACAACATCTGGTCGGGTTACTATCCTGAAGAAAGTCACGTAGGCTATGTCACCAACGGTGTGCATTTCCCCACTTGGTGTGCTGCTGAGTGGCGACAAGTTTATGCCAAGTACTTTGATGCGAAACACCTGAGTGACCAGTCAAATGAGGAGATCTGGCACGGCATCTACAACTGCCCCGATGAGGAAATCTGGAGCGTTCGTAAGGCTCTGAAGAAGAAACTCTTTGAATATGTGGCACAGCAGTACAAGGAAACTTGGCTGAAGAACCAAGGTGACCCACAACGTGTGGTTAAACTTTTGGAACGCTTCAATCCCAATGCCTTGGTCATTGGCTTCTGCCGTCGCTTCGCTACTTACAAGCGTGCACACCTGCTCTTTACCGATTTGGAGCGTCTTTCCAAGATTGTTAATAATCCAGAGCGTCCCGTTATCTTCCTTTTTGCGGGTAAGGCACATCCCGCTGATGGTGCAGGACAGGGACTTATCAAGAAAATCTATGAGATAAGCCAGCGTCCTGAATTCCAGGGTAAGATTATGTTTGTCGAGGACTACGACTTCCTGTTGGCTCGTCGTCTTGTCAGCGGTGTTGACATCTGGATGAACACACCGACACGTCCTATGGAGGCCAGTGGAACCTCTGGTGAGAAGGCCGAGATGAATGGCGTGGTTAACCTCAGTGTGAAGGACGGTTGGTGGCTCGAAGGCTATCGTGAAGGTGCTGGATGGGCTCTTACCGAGCATCGAACCTATCAGAACCAGGAGTATCAGGATCGCCTTGATGCAGCTACGATTTATCATTTGTTGGAAGATGAGATTGTTCCTCTCTACTATAACCAGGATAAGAAGGGTATCTCGAAGGGCTGGATTAAGGTTATCAAGAACTCTATCGCACAGATTGCACCACACTATACAATGAAGCGTCAGCTTGACGACTATTATTCGAAGTTTTACGAGAAAGAAGCTAAGCGCTTCAAGCAGATTTCTAAGGACAACTACCGTCTGGCCAAGGAGATTGCACAGTGGAAGGAAGCCGTGGCTGAACGTTGGGATGCCATTAATGTGGTCAGCTGCGAATATTCCTTCCCGGCAACGGGTGGTGAAACAGGTAAGGAGTATTATCTGAAGTATGTCATCAATGAACAGGGATTAGACGATGCTATTGGTCTGGAAAAGGTTAACGTATATATTGACAAGGACGGTGTGGAGCGCATATTCAGTGTGGAACCATTGACCATGGTTGGTCATGAGGGCAACAACTACACCTTCGAGGCCAAACTGGCTCCGAAGCAGTCAGGGCAGTACAAGAGTGCTATCCGTATGTATCCGAAGAACCAGAAACTGCCTCACCGTCAGGACTTCTGCTACGTAAAGTGGTTCGAACTGCCTGTTTTTAACAACTAATCACTCATTAGTTATTTAATACGAAAAATGGGGCTATGTCAGAACAACTGACATAGCCCCATTTAGTTTATAAGTTCTTATAATCTTTTATCCGAGGAACGAAATCAGAACACCTGCGGCAACAGCAGAACCGATGACACCGGATATGTTGGAAGACATGCAATAGTTGAGTACATGGTTCTTGGGGTCGTACTTGGTAGAGATGCCATTGCATACGCGACTGGCCATAGGCACGGCAGATAAGCCCGTAGCACCCACTAACGGATTAATCTTCTTCTTGGCAAAGAGGTTCCACACCTTCACCATGCAGATTCCGCTGGCGATGGAGAGGGCGAACGCACAGAAGCCACCGGCTACGATACCCAGAGTCTGTACGTTGATGAAAGCATCCACAGTCATGGTTGCTCCCACGCAGAGGCCGAGGAAGATGGTGGCAGCGTTCATGATGCCGTTAGAGGCAGCATCGAACAGACGGAACGTATCGTTGCCGATTTCCTTCAGTAGGTTACCAAACATGAGCATACCCACCAAAGAGACAGCTGTGGGAACAAATATGGCCACAATGGTGGTGACGGCAATCGGGAAGATAATCTTTAGTACGCGCATGTTCTTGATTTCCATGGCATCTGGGTAGAGACGGTCTTGTTCCTTCATGTTGATGCGGAGTTCCTTTTCTGAGCATAGCACCCTGACAACCAGAGGAATAATGACAGGCACCAGAGCCATGTAAGAATAGGCTGCTATGGCGATGGGACCAAGGAGATGAGGAGCCAACTTGATGGTCGTGAAGATGGCTGTTGGGCCGTCGGCACCACCGATGATACCGAGGGATGCAGCCTCCTGTGGAGTAAATCCAACCAGAAGAGCTACCAAAAGCACCGCAAATATACCCATCTGGGCGGCAGCACCGAAGATGGCAAGCTTCAGGTTACGAAGCATGGGGCCAAAGTCGGTGAGAGCACCCACACCCATGAAAATGATAGGGGGTAGGAGGCCGCTCTTGATGAGGGCGTAGTAAAGGTAGTTCATCAGGCCAAGGTCGTGGGCAATCTCATGCAGTGGCATGGCATAGATGCTTTTTAATTCACCGTTTACCATAACCATTCCTTCCGAGTTGGCCTGTACGACTCCCATACCGCCACCAGGGAAGTTGGCTATGAGAACACCGAAAGCAATAGGTACGAGCAGAAGGGGCTCGTATTTCTTCACGATGCCCAGATAGAGCAGGGTGAAGGCAAGCAGATACATGATAATGAACAGCGGATTCTCGCCAATGGCAGAAAGGGCTGTCATATTGTAGAGCTTGTCAAGTATATCCATTAGTATTTCCATTTGTCTTACTTTCGAATTAGGAATTACAATTATTTATGCAGTACGCATTAATGGTTATTTCCGTGCGACCTTTAAGATGGGATCGTCCTCCTCTACGCTGTCTCCACTCTGTACGAGGATGGCGGTGAGAACACCGTCAAAGTCAGCGCGGATGGCGTTGTAGGTTTTCATGGCCTCAATGTAACCCAGCACGTCGCCAGCCTTAATCTCATCACCAATCTGTTTGGGCTGTTCTTGTGCATCCTTGACGCGATAGAACTTTCCTTCCAGTGGTGCCAGAATGTCCTCTCCTTCACCAACAGGAATGGCAGCTGTTGGTGCTTGTTGGGTTGTCGCTGGGGTTTCGTCACCGTAGGCAATGTTGACCTGATAGTTCTGACCACCCACGTTTACAGTTATGGTCTTAGGTAGATCTGCTGTGGAGGCAGGAGCATGTTCCTTAGCCTTGCGCTCTGCCAGGTCTGCCTCAAAGTCAGCCTTAGCCTTACCGCTCTTGTAAGCCTCATACTGACTGGGGTGCATGGAGTACTCGAACAATTCCTCGTCGTCCTCACCGAGAGGCCAACCCTTCTCCTGCATCTTCTTCTTGTATTCCTCCAAATCATCGGGATAATAACTTTGCGGGTCGTTGGTTTCAAATTCGCGACCTTGTTCCTTGGCCAGGGCAACCAGTTCGTCGGATACGGGGCCAGGCAACTGTCCGCTCTTGCCCAGAATCATGTCCCAGATGTTGTCGGCAATCATAGACCAACGCTCCTTGCCTTTCTCCATCTGTATGACATTCATCAAGGCCAGGTTCTTAACATACTGACTGAAGGGAGTTACCAGACAGGGATAGCCAACCTTGGGCCATACGTAGGCCACTTCGTCGAACAACTTCACCAGAAGTTCATCGGTGGACATTTCGGGTTGTCCATTCTTAACCTTCCATTTGTTCAGGCTCTTCAGGTTGTCCTCAAGGTCAGTCATCAGACTGCCCATCATACCACCTGGCAGTCCGGGTTTTACAAGGAGTGAGTTGTTTATGTGATTCAATTTCGGGATGTAGTAGCCGAGGAAGTCGTCCATCATCTCCTGAATCTGGCTACGAACCTCCATGTATGCCTTCATATTGATATCCTTCACCTTGAAGCCAGCGTCTTTCAGCATTTCCTGTACGGCAATGACATCGGCGTGGCCTGTACCCCATGAAAGTGGAGACATGCCGACATCGATGTAGTCGCAACCAGCCTCGGCAACTTCCAGAATGGATGCCATGTTGAAGCCAGGACCTGCGTGGCTGTGGTATTGTATGACAATGTTTTTGTATGCCTTAATGCCGGCAACAATTTTGCCCAAAGTTACGGGACGACCGATGCCGGCCATGTCCTTCAGACAGATTTCATCGGCTCCAGCATCGATAAACTTCTTTGCCAAGTCAACGTAGTACTCTACTGTATGAATGGGAGAGTGGGTTATACACAAAGCAGCTTGGGCTATCATGCCAGCCTCTTTGGCATACTGGATGCTGGGAATGACATTCCGTGGGTCGTTCAGACCACAGAAGATGCGTGTGATATCTGTGCCTTGAGCTTTCTTTACCTTGTAGAACAGACGACGCAGGTCTTTAGGACATGGACTCATGCGCAGTCCGTTGAGGGCACGGTCAAGCATGTGGGTCTGGATGCCAGCCTCATGGAAAGGCTTGGTCCATTCGCGTACACTGCGGTTGGGGTTCTCGCCATAGAGCAGATTCACCTGCTCGAAACCGCCACCATTGGTTTCAACTCGGTCGAAGCATCCCATGCGGATGATGGCTGGGGCAACTTTGACCAACTGGTCCACACGAGGCTGGTACTTGCCAGCACTCTGCCACATATCTCGAAAGACTAAACTAAATTTTACCTCTTTCACGTTGTTGTATATTTAAAATATTCTTATTGTCTATATTTAACTCGTTTATATTTTCTTGGCCGAGGCTACTTTCCCCTTTCCTCCAGTTATCTGAGCGACAACTTGAGAAAGTATGGCCATTGTTGTACTATCCACGGCGGCACTTGTCGTACTGGCTGCCTTCTTGGCACTAACAACCTCTTCGGGTGCCAGGCGATTGACAGCCATGATGAGTAGTTTACCTCCCCAAATTACAATTAGCAGGATGGCAAAGACGGTGCTCATGCCTACTACCATAAGTTCAAATCCGAAAGTGATATTTTCCATATGTGAGTATTTATTTATGTTATTTTCTTATTAATTATATGTATATGTTAGAACGTAATTGCGTTTAGCCCACGATCGACAATCATTCCACTGACTGGAAGTTCGGTGATAGAAATGGGCGACAAGGCGCGGAAGCGAAGACGGAAGAGTTCAACATTCTCGCCTTGTATTTCCTGACCATGACCGATGTTTACGAATGTAGGATAGAGCACGCGGTCGCCGTTGGTGTGTAAGCGGTTGTTTGTCATGTTTTGCATGCCGCTGACAGCCAAGGGTTCTACACCAATAAACTCTATTTGCTTTTGGTTGTATGGCATAACAAGGTTCAGTGCATTCGCTGCCTGTAAACCATTACCGACAACAGTAACTATAATTTCATCGCCAGCCTTCGCTTTTAGTGCTTTTCCATTCTGGGTGTTATACCTGAGTGAAACACTGCCAGCCAGTGTGCCACTTGCACGACCAGCACCATCCTCAAGCTGAGTAGCAACGTAGGAGATGTCCTGTGCATCGATGAGGCCATTCCCATTCACGTCTCCAACACTGACATAGCCGTCAAAGTCGCCGTCGCCCTTGCGCAGCCCCGTGTAGTTGAGGTACGAGGTAAGGTCATTCTCGTCAATCTTACCATCCTGGTTGATGTCACCAGGAATCAAAACTTTAGCATCGGGCTTGCGGAACACGAAGAGTTCGGCACCCGAACCAAAGCCGCCCACAGCCTTGTCCACAACCATGCGGATGTAACGAACCTCGGACGTTGATAGTTCAGAGTCGAGAATTGAAAGTTCTATTTCCTTGGGTTTGTTATTCTGCTGCCAACGGAATGCTTTGGGCTCACTCCATACATTGCCGTCGCGGCTCATACTGATTGTTCCAGAGAGCAGGGTTCCATTGCCAGCATTATCGCGTGGGATGTACTGGATACGGTCGAGTTGTGTGATGGCATGCATGTCAATGTCGATGGTGAATGGGGTTGCGTTGGGCTGATTCCATGCAGTATGCCATATCTCGCCCTTATCGTCAAGGTCAAAGAGACGCCTGATGCCATTACCGGGTTGGTCGGCTACCGTGCAGGTGGCGGTTATGCCTTTCATGGCAAATTCAAGCGGATTGGCCTCTGTGCGCATGGTGAAATCACTCCATTCACTTACACCCTGAGTGCCGACGGCACGTATGCGGAACTGATATTCCGTCTCGGGTTCTAACAAGTCGAATGTGTATTCTGTCTGGCGTATGTTGGTATAGCGCATACCTTCAAACTCCATCTCGTAATAGTTGGCTCCATCCACGGCTTTCCATTTTGGAGTAAGGGTATAGGCAGATTGGCTCTCTTCCGATTTCTCTTCTGAAAGGAGAGGAGTAGTAAGATTTGCATCCTTCACCCTTAACCCTTCTTGCACGGCAAGCGTAGCCCCTTCGGGGCGTCCGATTACACCTTTCACCCTTAACCCTTCATCCTTCACCCTTAATCCTTCACCCTGAACAACAACTTCCACCTTATCATAGATACTTGTTTCGGGCACATTAATCACAAGTTGCTTAGGACGACGGATGTTGATTTTCTCCATCATTGGTTCCTGCCCATACGTCCAGTTTGCCTGTATGGTTTTTCCGTTCACTTTGGTCACCACCTTTTTGGGGCTGCAGTTTAAGTTTACGATAAGACATGTCTTTTTCTTATCCGTCATACCCTTGTAACCCTTGCCTTGGGCAGGTAGGATAGTGACGATGGTCTTTCCCTTTGTCGTCTGTTGTTCGATGTGTTGGGTTAGACTTGCACCAGAGAGATAGTCGTCGGTCGTACCATCATCGTCGTACACATCCATGCTGGTAAGCTTTGTTGCAGGATATATCTCGAAAATGCGCAGAGTCTGGTCAATCTGTGATGGATTGTTGTTGGGGTTATTCATGGGGATGATAGCTCCCTCGCGAACGAATACGGGCAACTTCCACAGAGGAGCGTCAAACGAATTCAGTACTTGTCCGCCTTCGTATGCCTCACCCGTAAAATAGTCGTACCATGTTCCCTTGGGCAGATAGATGCCATTGCGCACCTCACTGTCTTCGTAGATAGGAGCCACGAGCATGTCAGGACCATATAGGAACTGGTATTGGGTGCGTTTCCCTAAGGTGTATGGAGTTGCTTCGTCTAAGAACATGGCACGGATAAACGGTTTCCGGGTGATGGCCTCGTGCGCGTATGTATATGTATAAGGTAGGAGCATGGACTTCAGTTTCAGGTACGAGCGGTTGATGCTTGTGGCAGGCTCGCCCAGGGCTTGAGGGTATTTCGGATTTGAGCCCCAACCATCCATGTTGAGTTGCATGGGTGTGAAGGTCTTCCACTGGAAGTCGCGGATGTTGACAGCCAGGTTCTTACCACCAAAGATGCCGTCCATATCATTCGTGATGTTCGACATACCTGCGAGACCCGCACCGATGAAGGTCGGAATGTGGAAACGTATGTATTCCCATTCACCACCAGTTTGGTCTCCTGTCCATATTCCAGCATAACGCTGAGTCCCAGCCCAGCCGTCGAGTGAAATAATGAACGGACGGGCTTGGTTTCCATAGTAAGGCATAATCTGTGCCATATCGGTGATGCCATTCAGTCCGAAGGAGTAACCGGCACCCACCCAGGCCACATCGGTTTTCAGGACACGTACACCGGCATCGCGAACCTCCTTCACGATGTCGCGTTGCAGAAGGGCAGGGATGGAGTCAATGGGATGGAGGTTTGATTGTGTCCACAAACCAATCTCAATACCACGTTCACGGGCATAGTCTCCAAAGGCTTTTAGGTTGGCAATATTACCATCTAAGGTTTCCGTCTGACCATAGCCTGCTCCATAACCGTCGTTAGGCAAAACCCATCCCAGAGGCATATCGGCCTTTTGGTATCGGTCGATGACGGCACGGCCGGAGAACTGATAATCGCCTACGTCGCCGTTCAACGATTCACGAATGCCGCCCTCTATGGCTTTCTGACTTTCAGTGTAGTATTTGCCATCCTCGTAAAGAATGCCACGCTTCGTGTCTTCCGTCTCTTTCCAGTAGTCACGGTTGTAGGCGTTGAGGTGTCCCTCATAAAATGCGAATTTTGGCAACAATACGGGGTAGCCAGTCAACTGATAGTAGCCGTCAAGCAGGGCAACAGGACAGTTGCCTGTCCACAGGAACATATCGAAGTAAGGTTCATCGTGATGGATGGTTACATTTCCCTTGAAGTCATAATAGCCCGGCTTGAAGGTGTGGCACAACACCCCGTATCCTGCAGTTGACCAGTACATGGGGGCTGGTGAACATACACCGCCGTCTGTCCATGAGTTCGTATTGACAATGCTGATGCGTTCGCCTCGATGTGAGAAGCGTCCGTTTTGCACACCACCGCCATAGAAGTACTCGTTGTCCTTCATGTTCAGGCGTAAGTCGTAACCTCCTTTTGCAAAATTGACGGGAGCGGCCTGTGAGACCACGGCCTTTCCTTCCTTATTATATAAGGTCAGCAAACCAGTTGCTTTGTCTATCTCTACGCTGATGCCGTCTTTGGCTTGTACAATGGCTTTTCCGCCATTCTCCTTAATGCTGACGTTTGTTTCCTTACGCGCATTCCGAACCAGTATTTCAGCAGGTGGGGTAGCTTCGGGGGCACGCAGAATGCCTCCCTTTGGGTCAAGGAACAGTCGTACGATGTTCGGCCCATAAAAGTCGAGTGTCATCACCTGTCCGTCCTGGTCTGTTACTTCAACCGTTTGGCGGTTCAATACGCTTACGCTTTTGATGGGGTTGGCATGAATGTCAGTTAGTAGCATCAGTGCCACGAGGGATAGCAATATTCCTTTCATCGTATCTACATTTGTTCTCGCAGCGAAGTTAATCATTTTTTCTGTAACATCAAAGTCTTACACAGGGTATTTCACAGGAAAAGTACATGTCGGGGCGCTTGTCGGGAATGAAAGGCCAAAAAGAGGGGTGATGTTTGGTCGTTTGGGGAGAATGCTGTACTTTTGTGCTATGAAGCGAATGTTAGGGTATATTGTCTTTTGTTTGTGGCTGTCAACTCTCTGTGCACAGCCACGTTTCCGGGTGATGACGTGGAACCTGGAGAACCTGTTTGACTGCCACGACGATTCGTTGAAACAAGACGAAGACTTTCTTCCCGATAGCGAACGACAATGGACGTGGGGACGCTATTGGCGAAAGATAGAGGATGTAAGCCGTGTAGTGATGGGAATAGGGGAGAATATGCCTCCTGCTTTGGTTGCCTTACAGGAAGTCGAAAACGACAGCGTCCTGACGGCCATAACCAAGCGCAGTACATTGCGTTCACTCGGCTATGAATATGTGATGACGGATAGTCCCGACCCTCGCGGTGTAGATGTCGCTCTCATGTACCAGCCCCTGTTGTTCCGTTTGTTGGGGTGGGAGAGTAGGCGCATACCTTCGGCGGCATACGGATTGCGCCCTACGCGAGACCTTCTTCACGTTTGGGGTAGGGTGTCTTCTGGTGACACACTACATGTTATCGTCTGCCATCTACCCAGTCGTCTGGGAGGACGTGCAGGAAAACTTAATAGAAAACTTGCGGTGAACTGCATACTTAGCCTGACAGACTCGCTCTTGGCATGTAACCCACAATGTCAGATTATGCTCATGGGTGACTTCAATGCCACCTTGCGCGACAAGTCCCTAAACCCCTTAAACCCTTTAAACCCTTTAAACTCTTCCCACCCCTTAAACCCCTTAAACTCCTTAAACCTTTTAAACTCTTCCTCCTTTCTTCCGCTCACTCCCAACAAAAAGCGTCCTGTAGAAGGCACCTACCGATATAAAGGCAACTGGAGTTGGATAGACCATATCATGGTTAGTCCGGCCTTGTCGGACAAGGCTTCCATGGCCAGTCTATACACGCAACCTTGGATGCAACGTCCTGTTTCTAACGGCACATGGTATCCCCGTCGTACCTATCTGGGAACATCCTATAATGGCGGCGTGAGTGACCACCTCCCCATATATGCGGATTTGGATTACTCTAATCCCTAATGAGCCCACCCCGGCACTCCCTAAAAGCCCACCCCATCCCTCCCGAGGGGAGGGAGCGTCCCTTAAAAATGTTTTTGTGAGAAGAGGTGAGTGAGTAATCGGACGCCCGTTAGGGCTTCGATCGTCGAAGAATTGACGTTAAAATAGGCTTCGCACGAGTTAAATTCCTCTCATTCTGCGACTGAATTCTTTTTCCTGACGTTTCTTCTCTCTCTTGTCCATATTCTCCAATACTTTCTCATCGTGTTCTTTCCAGTCGTTGAGCGCTCCCTGCAAACCAGTTGATTTTATAAACAGGGCACCAATGATTATTGCTGCGATAATAGCAATGACATAGCTGAGCATTGCTATAGAGGCAAACAAGAAGTAATAAAGGAAATTGATGAATAAATAAAAGGGAACGTAAAGCACCAATGTCACATAAAGCTTCTTTTGATATAGTTTTACGCAAGAATAAACGAAGCATGCAATAAAGACAAAAGCCCAAATCCATGTGAATACGATGGTGATGTCTGTAAGGGTTCCGTAAGCCAATGGTTGACGAGTGAAATGGAAAATAGCATCCGAGACGCGGAAAAAGCCTGACCCGCTGCCAGCTCCGTATTGATAGAATAATGCGAAACCATTCAACCATCCCAACAGCCCAGTAGTACCGGCTGCCATAAGTTTCTCGCCCTTGATAAGGAATATCAGGGCAATTCCAAAGATGAGCACGAAAATCATAAATAGGATGCCCAATATAGCTTGCCACCATCGGGCAGAGAAAATAGAACTCCAGCAATTCGTGTAGAAATCGGATGAATAATGAAAAAGGGCATTCGAATATCTTGTAGGCCACCAGAAATCCTTGGCAGTCTTGTTCCATATCTCATCATATACCAGTTTGGGGCGTGTGAGGATAGTCAACTTGCCTTCCTCTTCCAGTACTTCCACTTTGGCATAGATATAGCCGCTATCAGCTGCTTGCTTCATCATTTGATTATATCTTTCTTTATCATAGCCCTTGTTGTTTGCTAAAGAGAGCACGGCCTCGCGCTGGGCCAATTCATACAAACAAAATGGAATACCCTTCTCAGCTCCTTCTTTCAGTAGTTCGAGATCATTCGGATAGAGTCGTGAACTTCTGGTATATAGTGCTTCTATGTTTCCACTGTCGATAAGCACATCCAGATAATGTTCCTTAAGTGCTTTAGGCACGAGTGTAGTGTCGGCATGGCGTACAAGTGTAAGCATTGCTTCCTCATTGCCATTTTCGGCATACGTCGTCAGTCGTTTGACATCGCTTTTGCGCATGGAACATGCTGTGGTCAGCAGAAGAACTGAGAAAAGATAAATGAGTTTTCGCATAGTATTATTTTTAGATTTACTTAATTTCCAGTATTATGCGTACAAAACTATGAATAATCATTGAATTAGACAATACTTATCAATAAAATAGTAAATAAGTTTGAGATAAATCGACAAATATATCAAAAAGGTTGTACCGCTACAACCTTTTTTTAATACATTCTGCATGTTTTTTCTACTCGAATTCACAAAAAATACGAATTCGGAGAATAATATCTATAAAACTGGCTTTTTCTATAGTTTAGCTTTAGTCTGGAGAATATTTTCCCACGTTTTCATGCAGCCGAGAGCAGAGACCAAACTTGTTTGGACTATGCCGAGGTAAGGAAAAGGTCGGATGAAATCCAACCATTATATCTCATTTCCCCACGCAGAA
>CAMVOK010000030.1 GCA_947169115.1 uncultured Prevotellaceae bacterium | reverse complement strand
GTGGAGAGTGGAGAGTGGAGAGTGGAGAGTGGAGAGTGGAGAGTGGAGAGTGGAGTGAGGGAGGACTTCATTGGCAGCGAGACGCTGGGTGAAGAGGCTGTCTATCATGTGCTCAGCAGCAAGATGGAGAGTCAGTGAACATTGAACATTGAACATTGAACATTGAGCATTCTCGCACAGCGAACGTAGTCCCTTCGGGTCGGCCGATTTCTCGCACAGCGAGCGTAGCCCCTTTGGGCCGTCCGGTTTCTCGCACAGCGAGCGTAGCCCCTTTGGGCCGTCCGGTTTCTTGGACGAGCCAAGCGTAGCCCCTTCGGGCCGTCCGATTAGAGCATTGAGGTCATCGAAGCGACGACGGAGGTCGGCCGGGGTGTTGGGATAGTCCTCCATGATGTGGGGGGTGAGCCAAAGTTCCCGGATGCCGAGTTTCTCCAGTTCTTGCAGGGTGTGGAGGGCTTCGTCCATGGTTTGCACACCGTCATCGACACCTGGGAGGATGTGGCAGTGGAAGTCGGTCATACCTTGGAGGAGACCGCTGTCGAGGAGGGAGTGTTTCTTTTTAGAGAAGGGCCACACGGTGTATTTAAAAGTTAAAAGTTAAAAGAGAAAAATTAAAAATTAAGAGTGAAAAGTGAGATGTGAAAAGAGAAAAATTAAAAGAGAAAAATTAAAAATTAGAAGATAAGTACCTAATCAAATTTGTCCTACATGTTTTTAGAAACGAATTATCCTAATTTATTTTAATTTTATCCACGAAATCGGACAGCCTTTGGCCTACGCTTGCGTAGTTTACGGAGCAAGAAGTGAGATGTGAAAAGAGAAAAATTAAAAGAGAAAAATTAAAAATTAGAAGATAAGTACCTAATCAAATTTGTCCTACATGTTTTTAGAAACGAATTATCCTAATTTATTTAATTTTATCCACGAAATCGGACAGCCTTTGGCCTACGCTTGCGTAGAGGAATGGAGCAAAAAGTGAGAAGAGAAAAGAGAAAAATTAAAAGTGAAAAGAGAAAAGGATTACTTCTTCTTTTTCTTCTTGCCACTGCCGTAGTAGCCATAGCCATAGCGTTTGCCGTAGCCGTAACGACCATAGCCGTAACCGTAGCGGTGGTAACCGTAGGTGTTGGTGGCATCGGTGCCATTGAGGAGCATGGCCATGTTGTTGTACTTCTTTTCCTCGTAGTCTTTTTCGAGTTCGGGTAGCATGTTGCGCTCCAGAAGTCCGGCACGGACGATGAAGAGGGTAACGTCGGCTTCGTGGCTGACAATGGTGGCATCGGCCACTATCTCCACAGGAGGACAATCGACGAAAATGTAGTCGTACTGCTGACGGAGTTCGTCGAACATGGGCTTCAGCTTGGGACTGTAGAGCAACTCCGTGGGGTTGGGTGGCACCTTACCTACAGGGAGTATGTCGATGGTGGCATCCTCGCGGTGTACTATAAGGGGATGGTAATCGTCGACGTGACCACCCAGATAATCGGTGATACCTTGTTTGGGGGAGTTGACATACTCTGACAAAGAGGCACGACGAAGGTCGAGGTCGATGCAGATGACACGACTTCCACGAATGCCGAAACTGCAACCGAGGTTAGCGGTGATGAAGGTCTTACCCGAACCTGGATTGAAGGAGGTGAGCATGACTATCTTGCATTGTTTCTCGGCATTTGTCATGAACTCAAGGTTGGTACGGACAACACGGAAAGCCTCATTGACAAGGTCACGTTTATGTTGCTGTACCACAATCTGATATTCCTCACCAGTATCTTCTTTCTTGCCTCGCCATTGCGGCAGTTCACCGACATAGGGGATGCTCATGTTTTCGAGATCCTTACGGCCACGCACCTTGGTATTCATGCTCTCGCGCAGGATGAAGAAAGCGGCAGGGAGTGCCATGCTGATGGCGAAAGCAATCATGAGTATGCGTTTGCTGCGGGGGGAGGTGGGTTCGTTGCTGCCATACGGAGCGGCCAAGATGCGGGTGTTATAAGCCGTGAAGGCCTGACTGAGTTCGTTCTCCTCACGTTTCTGAAGGAGGAAAAGGTAGAGACTCTCTTTGACCTTCTGCTGACGTTCGTAAGAAAGCAGGTAGTTAGCCTGGTCGGGAGTCTCCGTGAGTTTGCCAACGGCCTTATTGTGAGCTTTCTGGGCGGTTTTGAGTTGTATCTCAAGTACCTTCTGGGCATTGTCGAGCGAAGTGAGGATGGCTTCCTTCAGGTTCTTCAGCTGTACGTCGAGATCTGCCACCAAAGGGTTCTGTTCGCTGGAGTTGGCCAGCAGATTGCTACGTTCGAGCAGGACCTTGTTGTATTCGGCAATCTGTGTTTCTACACCTTCCACACCGATGCCCGTACCTGCAGGAAGAAGTTGGAGGTTGTTCCCAGAATCGGTGATGTAGGCACGAACATAGCGTGCCATGTAAAGTTGGTTATTGAGGTCTTCCTGCAAGAGATCTGTTGTATTCTCCCGAGAGAATGCCACACCAGACACTGCATCAACACTGGGCATGGCATGGGCACTGAGGTAGTTGGATATGTTCTTCTCCACGTCACCCAGTTCCTCCTCGATGACGGCCAGACGCTCCATGATGAACTTGTTGGTGGAGACGCTTATCTGGTTGCGGCTCTGCACCCAATTCTCGTTGTAGATGGCAACCAGCGTCTTCAGAATGTTCTCGGCACGGGGGATGGACTGATCGATACAACCAAGGTTGATGATGTTAGAAGCCTCTTCTTGAGCCATGGCAAAGATACGTGCCCCATAGTAGTTTGCGGCTTGCCAGTAAGCTGCGCGACGGACCAAAATTTCTGCCTGTTCCGTGGCCTTGTAGGAAGCTGTGGGAGTCACGGTGAACTTTCCCATGGGAGAAGTGCCCTCCTTGCCGATGGTCACGTGGCAGGTCTTTTCCCATTTCTTGCCTTGGAAGGCAATGTCGGAAAGTGTGGCCGTGCCGTCGCCATTGAGGGTGAGGGTGAAGTCGGTCGGTGCATTGTCATCCAATTCGTGGAACACCACCTCAACGGGCAGATTGGGTCCATAGAGTGGGTCGTCGCGGAAGACGCCCTTGCGGTAGTAGCTGACATCGAGATGGAGTCGCTTGACCATATCGAAGACGGCAGCCGGGGAATGGATGGTGACAATCTCGTCGGAGATTTCGGAGCTAAGGTTGTTTACACCCAAAGCCTCGAAGGCCTGCATTTCCTGACTCTTGCCCCCACTGGTGTTGACGCGGATGGACATGGTACGAGTGTACTCCCTCGGTACGGACTTGAGGTAGAGCGTGGTAGCTCCCATGAAGACAATCATGGAAAATATGAACCAAGGCCAGTGACGGAGGCAAAGCATCAGCATGTCCTGTATGCTGAGGGTGTCGTCGGCCTGTTGCAAACGGTGTAATGTAGAGGTTATCTTTGTCTGTGCCATATTTCAGTCTTGTTAGTTTACAAGGTTGTATATCAGTAATCCCATAGTGGTCAGGAACGAAACCATCGACATCCAGAAAGCTGGCGTAAAGGCTTGGTTTCCCATAACTGTACTATTACGTTTTGCCTTGTCGTTGGGTTCGACGTAGATGATATCATTTTGACGAACGTAATACACAGGAGAGTTATAGACACTGCCGGCATCGGTCAAATCAACACGATAAGGCACCTGCTGGTCGCCCTCCTGACGTACGACGAGCACATTCTTGCGAAGTCCATCAATACCGAGGTCGCCAGACATGGCAATTGCCTCTATCAGAGTGATTCTATCCTTATTGATTTGCTTCTGTCCAGACCCCTTGAACTCGCCCAAGACGGAGAAGTTCATGTTGGAGAACTGCACGATGACGACTGGGTCGTTGCACAGGCCGTTGCTAATAATCTGCTCCTTGATTTGGCGTGCCACCTCGATGCGGGTAAGCCCTTCTATCCTCACCTGACCGAGAACGGGGAAGTCAATCTCGCCATTCTCGTCAACAGTGTAATAACCACCACCGCCACCATTCTGGCTATTATTCATGGTCTGCATGGAGTTGGCTCCACCAATATTGAACAAGTCCTGCATCTTTTCGTCACGACTATGGACGATGATGTTCAGACGGTCGCCCCGCATAAAACGAATCTCTCCGCCAGGCTGGGTGGCTACGGGAACCTTCTCCTGCAAGTCCTGCAAATAGACGATGTCCTTCGGTGTTTTACAGGCCGAAAACAGGACTAGGCAAAGAATAAGTAAAGTACTGAATTTCTTCATATTAGTTATTTTGTTTTCTTTATTTTTCTCACAATTGGGCATACCTTTGGAGCACCGCACTAACAAAATGCAGCGTGAAAGGGGAGCGCCCTTTTCCTTTTTGTCATTAATGTCTTCTCAGTACTGATAATCAGTGCTTTTAAAAGACTATGTATTCACCATCGTCTCACAGGGAGAAGATAGGAACTCCTTATATTGGGCACAAAGATACGAAAAAAAAACGAATATCCGTTATTTTACCCATAAAAAATAAAAGGTATCTCGCGCATGTACACACGTGATACCTTTTAGAAAATAATATAACGACTCGAGGAATACAATAGTACCTACAACTTTACTTTCTTCTTTACGGCCTTCGATTCGTTTTGCAAGCGGTCGAGGGCTGTAACGATGTAGGTGTACTGGGTCTTGCCACCTGCGTAAGGAAGACGCAGGAAGGTGTCGGAGGTGACGGCCACGATGTGGGCAGGGTTGTTGAGGTCGATATTCTGACCCTTTACGAAACGATAGACCACATATTTTGTGGCCACATCCAAGGCTGCCTGTCGGGCATCCTTAGCCTTCGTCTTAGGTGCTGTCCAGAAGAGGACGGGACCGTCTGGCATCCACACCAGTTTCACCTTGCTCACCTTACCTGGAGCCTTATCGTCAATCCAAGGCATCGAGGGTTGGAGGGAAGGATAGGGATGATACTGCTGACGAAGGACGGTGGTATAGTTCCCAGGGTTGTCCACACATGCCTTGGCATACCACTGGCAAGAACCCACCACATTGGGCAGACTGCGCTGGATGTTATACTTCTGATATACTTGGTGGGTCTGTGGGTTGTGGGTGTCGGCATATTTCACGGTACGCTCCACGTCCTGACCGAAGATGAGCGGACGACCTGCGGCATAGTCGTTCCACCAGTGCGCCAGTGTCTCGTAGTCAGCAGCCTTGTGACCAATCTCCCAATATATCTGCGGTATGTTATAATCCACCCAACCCTTGCGCACCCACTCCAATACATCGGCATAGAGGTCGTCGTAGTTCTGCAAACCGTTGGTCTGACTGCCATTAGGGTCGTTCTTCTGGTTACGATAGATGCCAAAGGGAGACACACCGAACTTTACCCAGGGTTTGGCCTCGTGAACGGTCTGGTAGAGGTCGCGAATGAAGAGATTGACATTCTGTCGCCGCCAATCGCCCCGCTCCATACCCTGTCCATATCGGGCGTAGGTCTGGTCGTCGGGAATCGGCACGCCAGCCACGGGATAGGGATAGAAATAGTCATCGATGTGGAGTCCGTCCACATCATATCGGGATACGATGTCGCGTGCTACCTGACAAATATACTGACGGTTTTCGGGTATGCCCGGGTCGAAGAGCCAAAGTCCGTCGTAGATAAAGAAACGCTCGGGATGTTGCAGGTAGTACATGCTTGTGAGTTCGGGCGTTCCCTTGGTCTTGGCACGGAAGGGATTAATCCAAGCGTGCAGCTCCATGCCACGGCGATGGCATTCCTTTACCATCCACTCCAGCGGATCCCATAGGGGGCTGGGAGCCACACCTTGCTGTCCTGTAAGGAAACGGCTCCAAGGTTCCAACTGGCTCTGATAGAGAGCATCGCCCTCGGCTCTGACTTGGAAAAGGATGACGTTGATGTTCGACTTCTGTAATTCGTCGAGCTGATAGGTCAGAGTCTGCTGCATGCGGTCGCGCCCCATGCCTCTCCACTGATTGTTGACACACTGAATCCACGCCCCACGGAACTCTCGCTTTGGCAGATTCTGGGCCATGGCGGTGGTGAGAAGTGAGAAGTGAAAGGAGAGAATTAGGAGGGAAAGGAAAAACTTTTTGTACATAGCTATGCATAATTATTTGCACAAAGGTAAGAAATAATTGTCAATTATCAATTGTCAATTGTCAATTGTTTCGTATTTTTGCATGAAAATACGAAACTGGCATGGAAGACAGCATAAAGATAAAGGGCGCACGGGTGAACAACCTGAAGAACATCGACCTGGAGATTCCCAGAGGAAAGTTCGTCGTTATCACTGGGGTGAGCGGAAGCGGAAAGTCGAGTCTTGCCTTCGACACCCTGTATGCCGAGGGACAGCGGCGTTACGTGGAGAGTCTGTCGGCCTATGCCCGTCAGTTCTTAGGGCGCATGGCGAAGCCCGAGTGCGACTACATCAAGGGCATACCTCCCTCGATAGCCATCGAGCAGAAGGTATCAAGCCGGAACCCACGTTCTACGGTGGGTACCTCCACGGAGGTGTATGAATACCTGCGACTCTTGTTTGCCCGTGTGGGACACACCTTCTCGCCCGTGAGCGGCAAGGAGGTGAGGAAGCACACGACGGAGGATGTCATCCAGACCATGCTCTCCTACAGTCGTGGCACCAAGTTTGCCGTGCTCTGTCCCTTGCATGTTCCCGAAGGGCGCACCTTGCGCGAACAGTTGGAGATGGAGATGAAGGCTGGCTTTGTGCGCGTGGAGGTGGACAGCGAGATACTGAGGATTGAGGATGTACTTAATTCAAAATTCAAAATTCAAAATTCAAAACTGGCCTTCGGCGAGAATGAGTGTGAAAACAAGGCGCAGCCCATTTTGAATTTTGAATTAAATAATTTTGAATTAAACTTAGTTATCGACCGCATGTCGGTTAGTGACGAGAAGGATGTCATTGCCCGTCTGGTTGATTCTGCCGAGACGGCCTTTTACGAGGGAGGCGGCGAGATGATGCTCCGCTTCTACCCTGCCGGCATACTCCATTCGTTCAGTATGCGTTTCGAAGCCGACGGCATTACCTTCGAGGAACCCTCCGACAAACTCTTTGCCTTCAACTCACCTGCCGGTGCCTGCCCTGAATGCGAAGGTTTCGGACGTATTGTGGGCATCGACGAGCATCTGGTCATCCCCAACTCCGCCCTTTCGGTCTATGACGGAGCCGTCATGTGCTGGCGAGGCGAGAAGATGAGCGAATGGAAGGAATGGTTCATGCGTTTCAACTCGGAGCGTGGTTTCCCCATCCATAAGCCTTACTTCCAACTTTCGCGCGAGGAGAAGGACTGGCTCTGGCACGGCACATTCCCTGCCTACCTGTCCGAGGAACAGAAACAGCTACACGCCGAGGAGCGTGAATGGGGACTCGTCTCCATAGATGCCTTTTTCGACTACCTGCGCGAAGGACAATACAAGATTCAGAACCGTGTGATGTTGGCCCGCTACCGTGGCAAGACTCTTTGTCCCAAGTGTCACGGAACGCGCCTCCGTCCCGAGGCCAATTACGTGAAGGTGGACGGACGCAGCATTACCGACCTTGTGGACCTACCCATCACGGAACTGAAACGATGGGCAGGCAGCCTCAACGACAAGCTCACGCCCCACGAGCAGCAGATTGCCAAGCGCATACTCACGGAGATAAATAACCGCTTGCAGTTTCTTATGGACGTCGGACTGGGCTACCTCACCCTCAACCGTCCCAGCAACTCGCTCTCGGGCGGTGAAAGTCAGCGCATCAACCTGGCCACCTCGTTAGGTAGCAGTCTGGTGGGCTCGCTCTACATCCTGGACGAACCAAGCATCGGCCTTCACAGCCGCGACACACAGCGTCTCATCAGTGTCTTGAAACAATTGCGTGACCTTGGCAACACGGTTGTCGTGGTGGAACACGACGAGGAAATCATGCGCGCGGCCGACTGGATTATAGACATCGGTCCCGATGCAGGCCGATTGGGTGGACAGGTTATCTACCAAGGCCCTGTCTTGGCAGAAATTAAGAATGAAGAATTAAGAATTAAGAATGAATCCCACACCCTTCGCTACCTCACCGGCCAGGACACTTTACCCGTGCCAACAAGTCGCCGGCCGTGGAACAACTACATAGAGGTGAAAGGTGCACGTGCCAACAACCTGAAAGGCATCGACGTAAAGTTCCCCCTGAATGTCATGACCTGTGTGACGGGCGTGAGCGGAAGCGGTAAGTCGACCCTCGTGCGCGACATACTCTATTTGGGCATGAAACGCTACTTCGACGAACCAGCCGACCGTCCGGGCGAACACCTCGCCATAGAGGGCGACATGCGACAACTGCGTCAGATTGAGTTTATCGACCAGAACCCCATCGGCAAGTCCACCCGTTCCAACCCCGTCACCTACGTCAAGGCTTGGGACGAAATCAGGAAACTCTTTGCCGACCAGCCCTTGTCCAAGCAGATGGGCTACACCGCCGGCTACTTCAGCTTCAACACCGAGGGCGGACGCTGCGAGGAATGTAAGGGCGAGGGCACGGTGACGGTGGAGATGCAGTTCATGGCCGACCTGGTACTGGAGTGCGAGTCGTGTCACGGACGCCGATTCAAGAACGAGATTCTGGAGGTGAAGTTTGAGGGAAAGGATGTGTGCGACGTGTTGGACATGACGGTGAACCAAGCCATCGAATTCTTCACCAAGCACAAGCAGCAGCGCATCATCAACCGACTCCGTCCCCTCCAGGACGTGGGACTGGGGTACATCAAGCTGGGACAGTCATCCTCTACCCTCTCCGGTGGCGAGAACCAGCGTGTGAAGTTGGCCTATTATCTGGGACAGGAGAAGCACGAACCCACCATGTTCATCTTCGACGAGCCCACCACAGGTCTCCACTTCCACGACATAAAGAAACTGCTGGCAGCCTTCGACGGACTCATCAGTCACGGCCATACGCTTGTCATCATTGAGCATAACATGGATGTCATAAAGATGGCCGACCACATCATTGACCTTGGTCCCGAGGGCGGCGACCGAGGTGGTAGCCTCGTAGTCTGCGGCACGCCTGAAGTAGTAGCCCGGTGCGAAGATAGCTACACGGGAAGGAATTTGAGAGAGAAGGTAAGAGGTGAGTAACCGGAATAGTATTGCGGTGACGATAACAATAGTATTGCGGCGGTACTAACCCAAGTAAGTTACTTCGGCAAGAAGTCCATCCACCAGACGGGGCACGGCATATCGGTCGCGCTCCGATTCTTTTATCCACAGGCCATCAAGTGGTGGCCGCTGCGTACAAGTCAAAAGATACAAGTCGGCATGTAGTCGCTGATGGGTGAGTTGGTGCAGCACACCCAAACGCAACTGTTCCAAGTGTCCATATTTCCCCAGCCAAGCCTCAACCTCGGAGGGCGACATCGCCTGTTCTGTCTCCTTCATCGGCATCTGATAGAGACCTTGCCATATATCGCCCTCACCACGTCGCTGAAAAAGAGTCTCTCCCGCGCAACGTATATATATATAGGTAAAGTAGCGATCGCGCACACGCTTCTCATGCTGTTTCACAGGCAACGCCTCCACCCGTCCTACCCTCCGTGCCTGACATGTCTCCAGCAAGGGACACTGGATGCACTGTGGCGACTTTGGCGTACATAGAATAGCCCCAAAATCCATGATGGCCTGATTGTAGTCGGCCGGACGCTCCGCCACAAGTAAGTCCTGAGCCAAGGCAGCAAATAGTCGTTTACCTTCGGTCGTGTCAATGGGCGTATCTATGCCAAAGTGTCGTGCAAGCACCCGATAGACATTACCATCCACCACCGCCCGTGGCAATCCATAGGCCAGCGAGGCTATGGCCGCCGCCGTATAGTCCCCCACCCCTTTAAGAGAACGAATACCCTCGTAGTTCGTGGGGAATCCCCCCATCTCCATCACCTGCCTTGCTGCGGCATGTAGGTTGCGAGCACGGCTGTAGTAGCCCAGTCCCTGCCACTCTCGCAGCACCTCATCCTCCTCGGCCTTAGCCAGTGCCTCCACCGTGGGGAACCTCTGCATGAACCGCAGGAAATAGTCGTACCCCTGTGCCACCCGCGTCTGCTGCAAGATGACCTCGCTCACCCACACCCGATACGCATCATGCGTACCACGCCAGGGCAAAGCGCGACCGTTCTCGGCATACCACGCCAACAGAGTCAGGGAGAAATCCGAAGCATTCATAAGGGCAAAGTTACAAATTTTTATTTTTTAATTTTTACTTTTTAAATTATTTTCGTATCTTTGAGTCTCTTCGAGCCTCGAAGTTAGGCTACATCTCGGAAAAACTCAAATGAAAATTTGGTTTTTCGCTCGATTTGCACTAACTTTGCAGCCGAAAAACGCAAAAACGATTATTAACTTATAAAAAACAGTAAGCTATGCCAAGCGGAAAGAAGAAGAAGAGACACAAGATGTCGACTCACAAGCGCAAGAAGAGACTGCGCAAGAACAGACACAAGAGTAAGTAAATAGTGAGCATAGCGAGTGGAGAGGCTTCTTCACTCGCTCACTATAAGAAAGGATTAGAGATTAGAAAATAGAGATTAGTGATTAGAAATGACAAGTGAAGTATTCATTAGTGCCGACTCGAAGAAAATCTCCATTGCACTGACCGAAGACAAACGGCTGATGGAGTTTCAAGAGGAAGGGCTGTCTGCCTCCTTCAGCGTAGGTAACATCTACCTGGCCAAGGTGCGCAAACTGATGCCCGGGCTCAATGCCTGCTTTGTCGGCGTGGGGCACGAGCATGATGCGTTTCTCCACTATCTTGATCTCGGTATTCCATTTCTCTCTTATGCCAAGTACCTAAAGCAGGTTCGCAACTCCAACAAGAAGGGTTCTACAGCCATCGAAAAGGCCCGCATTGAGGAGGAACTCGGCAAGGAAGGCAGCATACAGAACATACTACAGTGCGGACAGGAAGTTCTGGTGCAAGTAGTAAAAGAGCCAATATCGACAAAGGGTCCTCGCGTGACGTGCGAGATTTCTTTCCCTGGTCGCTATCTGGTGCTGATGCCTTTCCAGAACAAGGTTTCCGTGTCTTCCAAAATCAAGTCGGCCTCGGAACGTGCCCGACTGAAACAAGTCATCCAAAGCATTAAGCCCGAAAACTTCGGCGTTATTGTACGCACTGTCGCTGAGGGCAAGCGCGTAGCCGAACTCGACACGGAGATGCGTGTGCTCGTCTCACGTTGGGAGGAGACCATCAAACGTGTAGTGGCTGCCAAAGAACTTCCCACACAAGTCTATGAAGAGACTAGCCGTGCCGTAGGCATGCTGCGCGACCTCTTCAATCCCTCTTACGAGAACATTTATGTCGATAATGAGGCCGTATTCCAGGAAGTTAAGGACTACGTAACCCTGATTGCTCCCGAAAGAGCCGAAATCGTGAAGCAATATAAGGGAAAGCTCCCCATCTTCGACAACTTTGACATTACGCGACAGATTAAGTCGTCGTTCGGGAAGACGGTTTCCTTCAAGCGTGGAGCCTACATGATTATCGAACACACCGAAGCATTGCACGTCGTCGATATCAACAGCGGAAACCGCACCCGCAGCAACGACGGACAGGAAGCCAATGCACTGGAGGTGAACCTGGGGGCTGCGGATGAACTGGCACGCCAACTGCGGTTGCGCGACATGGGAGGCATCATCGTGGTGGACTTCATAGACATGAATCTGGCCGAAGACCGGCAGAAGCTCTATGAGCGCATGTGCGAAAACATGAAGCAAGACCGCGCACGCCACAACATCCTCCCACTTAGCAAATTCGGGTTGATGCAAATCACACGCCAACGCGTAAGACCTGCCACTGAGGTGAACGTAGAAGAGACGTGCCCCACCTGTCACGGAGAAGGCACCATCAAGAGCAGTTACATGTTTACCGACGTTCTGGAGTCGAAAATCGACATGCTGGTAAACAAACTCAACATTAAAGCGTTTACGCTCCACGTTCATCCCTATGTTATGGCCTACATCAATCAGGGACTATGGTCGCTCAAGCGCCAGTGGCAAATGAAGTACGGACTCGGAGTGAAGATTATCCCCAGCCAGAAGCTGGCCTTCCTGCAATACGAGTTTTACGACCGCAAGGGAGAAGAAATTGACATGAAAGAAGAAATCGAGATTAAGTAACAGTGACACTTAAAGCCTCCCCGCCCCGACAACGGGCAGGGAGGCTATGACAAGACTTCGCCTCGCAAGACATGAACAGAATCCTTCTCATATTACTACTCCTGACACTTGTCTCCCCTACCCTACAGGCCGGAAAACGGAAACAGGCAAACGTGCCCGTTCAACTGGTCATCATGGAGCCAGACCCCATTGTGCCCGCCCTGCAATCAGCCAATGCACTGCCCCACCAGAGCGAGGTGGTCATACACCGCAGGCACTCCCTGGGCAAACGAGGCATTGATGTTTCGCACTATCAGAGCCACATCAACTGGAACCAAGTGGCCGAGGACGAGAATGTCAACTATGTCTATATCAAGGTAACAGAGAATGCCGGGTTGGTTGACCGCATGTTCCAGCGCAACATACGCGAGGCACGCCGTGTGGGCATTCCTGCCGGTTGTTACCATTTTTTCAGTCCCACGGCTTCGCCCATAGCTCAGTTGAAAAATCTGACTTCGGCTGTTCCACACCTGAAGGAGCACGACCTCGTGCCCATGATTGACGTGGAAGTGAAGGGCAAGCGCACATCACCTGCCGACCTACGCCACCGGCTGAAGCAATTCCTAAAAGGTGTGGAGGATTATTACGGCGTTCGTCCCATCATCTACACCGGACAGAATTTCTACAACCGCTACCTGAGCGGATACTTCGACGAGTATCTTTTCATGATTGCCAAGTACAGCGAGGGTATTCCCGAACTGGAGGGCAACCCACGTTTTGCCATGTGGCAGTTCAGTGCCAGCGGTCGCGTGAAGGGCATCAGTGGTGCAGTTGACCAAAGCTGCTTTATGGACAGCTATAGCCTACGCGACATTCTTATCAAAAAGAAATAGTTTTTATTCCAATAACTATAGGAACTATAGTCACTATAGGTACTATAATAACTATAGTCACTATATCCCCTATCACATTCCCAGATACTCAGCCTTGAAGTTCCGACCGCGAATCGAGGGATACTGGCTACGAGGATCTACGTCAACACGGTTGCGCAGATAGTCCACAACACGGTTGTAGCAATCCTGCACGCTATGGGCTTTCAGTTTGGCTTCGAAGTCTGTATCCACATAGTGACACTTGTTTGTATCCGGCGACACCAGCACACGCTTAAACTTAATCTCGGCCTTGTACCATCCGGGATTCTCTTCCGTGAATGCACGCGACTGCTTCTCCTCACTCATCTTTGTCACACCCTCGCCATTGGCGTATGCCTTGAACTCCTCCATCGTGGTAGCCGTAGTCTTTATCACAATAAAATAAGACTTCGAGGTGACCTTGAAACGCTTGGGGAAAAGATTATTGCTTTCGACATAGCGTGCCAAGTCGCGACGCAGAGCGTCATCAATGTGTACTTCGGAGAGTTGTTCGAGAAAAGCGATGGCCTGGTCCACGTTCTCCACCAGTACCTCGTCATTAAAAAAGCGGAGATATAAATTCATGCAATTAATGTAATAGCTGTAGTTTTTCGCCCGCAAAGATACAATAATTAATTAGAAACAGAAAATTAAAGATTAAAAATTATTACCTTTGCAGCTGTTATGCTGAGCTTTATCAAAAACTGGACACTACCATTGGCCATGTTAGCGGGTGCATTGGGCTACTTTGCCTATATCAGCACGCCCATATTCGACGGCACTCACCAGATGGCACTCACCATAGTCGCCATCGTACAGCCCCTGCTACTATTCGCCATGCTTTTCCTCACCTTCTGCAAAGTTAAGCCCCGCGACCTTCGCTTTGCCCCGTGGCAAGGCTGGCTGCTACTCTTGCAGACAACGGGGTTCCTGCTCGCCGCTCTCGTGCTTCAACTATTATCCCCCGACAACCATTGGCGCATGGTGGCCGAGGGTGCCATGTTGTGCCTGATATGCCCCACTGCCACGGCTGCCGCCGTAGTTACCCGACGATTAGGAGGCGACCCTGGTAGCCTGATGGCCTACACCATCATCATCAATCTGGCCGTAGCTCTGCTCGTACCGGCCATTGTCCCCTGGGTGCATCCGCAACCTGGCTTCACGTTCTTCCATTCCTTCCTGATTATCATCAGCAAGGTATTTCCCTTGCTGCTTGGTCCATTCTTCCTATCCATGCTGTTACGACAAGTGTCGCCAAAAGCCACCGAGTGGCTGGGAAACAAGCGCGACCTCCCCTTCTACCTGTGGAGCGTAAGCCTGGCACTGGCCATTGCCATGAGCACGAGAAGCATCGTCCACACCCACTGCCCCTGGCAGTATCAGATGGGTATAGCTGCCATCTCGCTCATCGCCTGTATCTTGCAGTTCGCCTTTGGCAGAAAGACGGGCCGATGCTACGGAGACCCCATCACTGCCGGCCAGGCATGCGGACAGAAGAACACAGTGCTCATCATCTGGATGGGATACACCTTCATGACCCCCATCACCAGCATTGCCGGTGGCTTCTATAGCATTTGGCACAACCTGTATAACAGTTGGCAACTATATAGAATTAGGCAATAGGATTTCGCTGACCGGATTACACACGCCTCTATCGTACATTATACATTCTTGGATGAGCCAAGCGTAGGCCAAAGGCCGTCCGGTCAGTACATTATAAAAAAAATAAATCCCCTTGACGGGGATGGGGGAGATATAATAAAACAACTATGAAAATCAAAAAGAAACGGAGTGAAGAGGAGGAGACTCGAACTCCCACGCCTCGCGGCACTACCACCTCAAAGTAGCGCGTCTACCATTCCGCCACCTCTCCATCGGTTTCCGTTGTGCCCAGAACAGGACTCGAACCTGCACGTCTCTCAACACTCGCACCTGAAACGAGCGCGTCTACCATTCCGCCACCTGGGCAACACAAAATGTCAAAGAAAAAGGAGCGGCAAACGAGACTCGAACTCGCGACCCCGACCTTGGCAAGGTCGTGCTCTACCAACTGAGCTATTGCCGCAACATTTTGTTTTCTATATGCAATTCCTCCGAATTGCGAGTGCAAAGGTACAACCTTTTTCTGAATTGACAAAACATTCGGGCATATATTTTTATCTTTCTTCAATTTTTTCTTAAAGTGCGAGGGTATGCCACGCTAAATGACATACCCTCGTCTTGCATACATCCAACTATGCGGATAACAGCACGTTAGTCTTCGTTGCTGCCGATGTTAAAGGTACCACCATTCCCGAAAAGGTTTACACTGATAACGAGCAGGTGTTCGTTTGAAGTCAGGTTAATAACTTTAGTCTGAAATTTCTGATAGGTCTTTTTCATAGTTCTATATTGTCTGTTCCAAGTTTCACATTATAAGTATACTGGGTATTGAACTTCCAGTCCACATCGAAGGGAATGTTGAGTGTCTTCTGTGGATTGCCATCGACGGTGTACTTCACTTCCAGATATATACCCTCAGTGCCGTTGGCTGCACAGGTCTGCGGAATCAGGTAGAGCATGCCACAAGGCATTGCCTGTGGAGTGGTATTCACAGACATGTCACCGTCAGGCTACGTCCCTCAAGAACAGCAGACAACGTGTTACTCTGTCGTATGGTGAAAGCAATCGTTTCCCCTACAGCATCGGACGCAGTCTGGCCGAGAACCCCAAGCAGACCACCTTCAACCCCTTCTTCATCCATGGGGCATCGGGCGTGGGCAAGACACATCTCGTCAATGCTATCGGACTGGCCTTGAAGGAACGTTTCCCAAAGCGTCGCGTGCTCTATGTCACTGCCCACCAGTTTATGGTGCAGTTCACGGAGAGCCGCCGTATGAACACGTTCAACTCCTTCATCAACTTCTACCAGACCATTGATACACTCATTATCGACGACATACAGGAGCTTTCAGGTCAGGAAAAGACTCAGGAAGCATTCTTCCACGTATTCAACCATCTGAAGATGAACGGAAAGCAGATTATCCTCACCAGCGACCGTGCCCCTGCCACCATGCCATCAGTCAGGTTAAAGACCGTATCTCTACGGACAAATCCTTTTCTCAACACGTCACGGAAATAGAGGCAGCACTGAAGCAGACGCGTTAAGACGGACGTTAAATTACCAATGGTTGCTGCAATCAACACACGTTGGTTGCAGCAACCATTTTATGTTGATTGCTACAATCAATTATATTTGATTGCTACAACCATCATCTTTTGATTGCCCGAATCAGAGATAGGAATTAGTGGGCAACGCCTCCGAGCGTTGCAGGACAGATGCTTGACGTCCGTTTCCTGCAAGCAACGCTCGGAGGCGTTGGATGCTTTCTTGCAACGCTCGGAGGCGTTGCCCACTAACATGTGGTGTCCCTGAAAGTTCAGCATCTATTGTAAAAAATTGGAAGAGGCTGGCTGGCCTCTTCCAATTTCTTACACTTTCATTATTTCACCAGCACCTTGAACTACGTTCGAACTGCTTCACGTTGGATTTTTTCCGACCTTTTCTCGCCATGGCAATGCTCAAGCGAACTTGGCATTGCTCATCTGGCTTATCGAAAACGTTCGGCATAGCTGATGCAAGCATCGCTTTGCACTCACTTAACCAGCACCTTTCTTGTGGTGCCGTCGCTCATTCGGATGATGTTGATGCCCTTCTGCATTTTCGTCTGACGGCGACAAAAAACATCTATATCCTATTTCTACCGCCTGCTATTGATATCGTTCAAGGATGAGGACGCTATGAGCAACGCAATATATATGCGAGAGCGGAAACTATAGTATTGCGAAAACCGATGCACTACCTATGCTAAAGGCAATGCATCGGAAGCATAGTAGGCATGAATATAACGTCAACCTATGATGTTGAATTTGGCAAAGCGCAGTAACAACTGCTTTTGACCAGCATTCTCGAAGAGCACAGTGGCCTTGGTATCAAGTCCTGTTCCCTCAATGGCCTGTATGACACCACGCCCAAAACGAGCGTGCTCGATACGGTTTCCCACCCTGAGTTGTCCGGCCGATGGCAAGGGGGTGGCACTGGTGTAGGACGACTGGTAGGAACTGACAGGACGGAGGGGATGAGAAGAGACTTCCTCGCGAGTCGTGGAAAGTGCAATCGGACGCGAAGCTACGCTTGCTCTTTCACGATGCTGCATCCATGAGTCACCAAGAAGACTTCTTGGTTCATGCATTCCAGAGTCACGAGATGTCAAGTATTTCGAGTCTATCTCGCGCACGAAACGGCTACGTTGGTTGTTCTCGAACTTGCCAAAACGCATACGGGAGTGACTCCACGTCAGAAACAGACGTTCTGCTGCACGAGTGATGGCCACATAGAAGAGACGACGCTCTTCCTCAATGTTGCCCTCCTCCACGGCCATCTCCGAGGGAAAAAGGTTTTCCTCCATGCCCACGACAAAGACCACAGGGAACTCCAGTCCTTTGGCAGCATGGATGGTCATGAGTGTAATGGTGGGAACATCCTCCCCCTTTTCGGTGTCTTGGTCAGTAAGCAGAGACACCATCTGCAAGAAGTCGGAGAGAAGCACGGGCAGCCCCTCCTCGATTCGGTCGGCAACGAACGAAGATATACTATCCACCAGTTCCTGCAGGTTGGCCTGCCGCTCGCGGTCTTCGGGTTCCGTACCTGCGTTCACTGCTGCCGTCAGTCCCGACTCGCGCAACAGGCGTATAGCCAAGGTATTGGCCTGCTCCGTCGGGACAACTTCGTTATATGAAGCGATGAAACGGGAAAAACCCTGGAGTTTGGATTGCGTGGAGGCATTTACCGACAGAGCGAAGGCCGATGGTTCCGAGATGACCTCCCAAGGACTTACCTGCCTGTCGATGGCCGCCTGATAGACCTTCTCCATGGTGGTGTTGCCAATGCCGCGTGCCGGATAGTTGATGACCCTGCGCAAGGCTCCCTCGTCACGCGGATTCACGGCCAAACGCAAATAAGCCAAGGCATCCTTGACCTCCCTTCGCTGATAGAACGACTGACCGCCATAGATGCGATAAGGATACTTGCGTCGAAGGAACTCTTCTTCGAAGACACGGCTTTGGTCGTTGGTACGATAGAGTATGGTGATGTCGCCATAGTTGTAGCCCCCCTTCACAAGCGACTGTATCTTACGCCCGACAATGGCAGCCTCCTCCTTGTCGCTATAAGCCTCACAGACCTCAATGGGTTCGCCCACCATCTTCTTGCTATATACCTCCTTCGGTATCTGCCTACGATTGTTGCGTATGATGCTATTGGCCGCATTCACAATCACCTGCGAGGAACGGTAGTTCTGTTCCAACTTGAAGAGACGTGCTCCCTCATACATCTGTTGGAAGTTGAGAATATTGTCAATACGGGCACCTCGGAAGCTGTAGATGCTCTGGGCATCGTCACCTACCACACTTACACGCTGGCGGTGCTCCGTCAGCAACCATACAATCTGATGCTGGGCATAGTTGGTGTCCTGATACTCATCGACGAGCACAAACTGGAAGCGGTCTTCGTATTTCTGACGAATCTCCGGGTGCTCCGTCAACAGGATGTAGGTGTAGAGAAGCAGGTCGTCGAAGTCCATGGCATCGGCCTGGTGCAGACGATTTTGGTAGTTATGGTATATCTCGTATATCTTGCCCATGCGCGAAGCCTGGTCGCGCCGCATGAGTTGGAAATCCTTGGCATACTGGGAGGGACGAATGAGTTCGTTCTTGGCTTCGCTAATGCGATGCGAAACCGTTCCCGGACGATATTGTTTGTCATCGAGCCCCATCTCCTTGATGATGGTTTTCACAAGTGCTTCCGAATCATGGTCGTCATAGATGGTAAAGTGCGACGAAAAGCCTATAGCCTCACTCTCATAACGCAGAATGCGATAGAAGATACTATGAAAGGTGCCCATCCAAAGCATGGATGCTTCATGCTCTCCCACCAGACGTCCGATACGCTCGCGCATCTCACGTGCTGCCTTGTTGGTAAAGGTCAGAGCCAATATCGTCCAAGGCTCCACACCCTGTTGCATGAGATAGGCAATCTTATAGGTAAGCACACGGGTCTTGCCCGAACCTGCACCGGCAATCACCAACGACGGAGCATCGATGCAACGCACGGCCTCCCATTGGGCTTCATTTAATTCTAATGCATAATTCATAATGCATAATTCACAATAAGCCTACGGCGTAATTATATTTGTTCATTGTCAGTTCACACATCCAATTATGCATTGTGCAACAATCTAGTCTTCATCTGCTTCCAAATTTTCGAGGTCGAGAATATGGAGTTGCAAGGCACGGACAGCCAGTCGGGTGGCATTCACGCCCGTTCGCTCTCCCTCGGGGAAGAGACGGTTGATGAGGTCCACCTGTCGCTTTTCGAGGCTCTTTGTTCCAAAGGGCATCCCACGGAGCTGAGCTATCATTTCCTTGGTATAACCCAATGCCAAGTGGCGTAGGAAACGTTCGTCGTACTCGTCGATGTCGTAGCTGATGAGCGCATCGCGCTTCAGGGACTCGGCCATGACGGACTTCTTAAAGCGAGCTACAATCTTCTCAAGGATGGGCTGGTTGAAGACAAGTTTACGTCCCTTCATCACCAACATTACATCGTCGCGCGTCAGCAACTCGCCCGTCTTCAGGATAATGCCGTCGGCCCCGGCCTTCAACACCTCCACCCACAGACGCTCATTCAGAATCTCACCCGTGAAGATGAGAACGTGGCACTGCGGATAGCGCGTGCGTACCTGACGGCAAATCTCCACGCCAATGGTGGTACTGCCGCCCAGCCCTAAGTCAAGCAGGAGCAAGTCGGGCTCAGCGATGCGGAAGAGTTTCCACACCTCGCTTTCGTTCTGCGCGGTGCCTATGACCTCGGCTTCGGGAATCTCCGTACGGAAGATCTGTTCCGTACCTTTCAGTTCGAGTTTTACATCCTCTACGATTATAACTTTAAAGTTTTCCATATTGTTATTTCTTATTTGGCAATTAGGTTAATACAACCGGCAAAGTAAAAAACACCTCGTAACCGCCGTCTTCTGCACGACGGGCCACCAATCGGCAACCTGGATGATTGGTGTAGATGTCATGTTCACGGATTATCTGCTTGGCCACAAGGTAGGATATGCGCCCAGCTTCGGGGAAGAACAAACTATTGATTTCCTCGTCAGACAGGTCACGGGCATGGTCGCGTATGGTGAAACGGACAAAGCCGTCTTCCTCAGAAGCCCTGACAGAGAGCATAGCCCCCTCGTGTAGCATGCCTGTAAGCAAGGACTCGAACAGCATACGAAGCAGGGTTTCGTCAGCAATCATCATAGGCGACTGCCGCATTTGGTCAACCAAATCCACCTTGACAGACAAATGCATACGCCTTTGCAGACGAGCAGAAACATCGGCAACCCTTCGCAATGCCTCATGGGCATCCACCTGCTGACGTTTGAAACCTGGCTGGCTCACCTGAGCATCGGCCTGTTGACAAAGCAACGTGTAGATGTGATGATAGTATTGAACCAGCTCGGCCAACTGACCAATGTCGCTGTTCTCCATCTTATCGACCAACTGACGGATGCGAGAGGGATAATACATCGACTCATGCTTGATGGTGGACAGACAATTATCGAGTACTTGGTTTTGAACGTACAGACGATTCTGCTCGTAATCCAGTCGGGCCAATTCGTCAGTCAAAGTATTTGCCTCATCCTGTTTCTCGTTCATGGGGCGGACAGAGAGGGCGGCAACCTTCCCCTGATAGTCTTTAGCCCACTGACTCATGTCCGGATAGTTGGACGTAGCCGTAAGGAAGGCTGCCAGCTGGGGCTTCGTATAGGCTATGGAAAAGAGTTTTTGGATGTATTGTTTCAGTTCGCCAATCTCATGACGCTTCCTTACCTGTGTCAGCACCAGCAGTTTGTAGGAGAAGAAGAGTATGACAACAGCCCCAAGAAGGATTACACCCAAGAAGATGTTGTTGTTGCGATGGGTACGTTCGAGTCGGGAGAAATAAGTAGGCAGGCTTTTATCCTGATGTACTAACTTATGGAGGCGGATGCAAGCACGGTTATTGTAGTGATACATGGGCCAGTCGTTCAGAGCCAGTGCAGCAAGGGCAAGTTCGTTACGCAAACCAATAATGAGTGGGTAGTCGGCCTTGATGTCCTGTCTGGCCCATAACAGCTCAGCGGCATCGCGGTTAGGCTCAATGGTATCGATAACGACCATACCCGGCATACGAGGATGTGCCTCGTTGAGCACGTCCATAAATTGAGTAGCATAGTGAATGGCGTCCTCATAACGACCTTCCACATTCGCCCAGTACACAGAGTCGTAGAGAACAGCCTCGGTGGACTCTGCTCTGGTCATACACGATAAGGACAAGAAGAACAGCAACAGACGGACGACACGAGGCAGACGGAAATAGAACGTACTGCCCTCTCCTATCCTACTGCGGACCCCAAACGCGGAGCAGTTGAAGAGAGAGGATGCCTTCTTGTATTTCTCTATAATACCACGACAATTCATAAGTCCGAAGCCGAAACCTTTCTCTCCTCGTCCCTTACCTATCTGACTGGTATCATAAACCTTGCTATGCATAAGCATGTCAACCTCGGTTTCCGACAAGCCGTACCCTGTGTCGCTTACACGCACTTCCACATACTCCTCGGTCTCCTCGGCAGACAGCCATACTTCTCCGCCCTCGGGGGTAAACTTACGGGCATTATCGGCCAAGGTGTTTATCATAAACAGGGTCAGACTCTCGTCGGCCTTCACCATGGCCGTTGTCTCGTCAACCCTCAGACGAATCTTCTTTTGGTCGAAGCTATAATGCCCATCAGCAACAATACGGAACAACTTGTCGAGGGGGAAGGTCGTGATATGGAGACTAAGCTGCCCTTGCTCCATCTTTATCCATTCCGTCAAGACATCATTGCAACGGTCTATCTCATCCACCAGTTCCTTGATGTATTCCCTTCGCTCGGGAGTGATGACAGACTGCTGCTTCATGCGTATCACCTCTCCTCCAATACGATCGAGGAAAGGCACAATGGCATGAACCAAAGATACCTTGGCACGGTTCTCTATGTTCTTCCGCTTATTCTCCTCCATGCGCATACGGGCCATGTGCAAGCGTTCGTGCTGCTCCTCATTCTCCTCCTCCATCTTTTGCAATTCGCCTGCGTTCCAAGCCACGAAGTCATTATAGGGTTGCCACTTTCCCCCTTCCAACTCGCGAAGCATGATGGTGGAACGCCGTTGCATACGACGACGGAAAAGGAATGCCAACAAAAGAGCCACAGCAAGCAGGAAAATAGAAAGGTACATGCGACCGCGCAAGGCACGGGTCTGACGTTCGAGCACAGCCGTACGACTCTCCAGTTCCAGATTTTGGTTAGTGGCCTGCAAAAGGTCGATATAGGAATTACGGTTGTAGTCGGAGGCTTGTTTCATGCCCATGGCACTGAACGTAAGACTCAATTGCTGACGGATGCCGGCAATCCATTCGGGCACGGTGGAGATACGCGGGTCGTCAATCCATTCATTGACAATGATACGGTCTGGCTCCAAAGGATTGAATACGGAAAGGGTATCAGCAGAAAGTTTTCCGTAATAACGCAAGTGGTGAATATTGACACAATGCAGAGCCTTTGCATAGTTTTCCAAAGACTGTTCGTAACGTCCTTGACGGAAATCGACCTCACCTATAGTTCGATAGGCACAGGCCGTTTGAAAAAGGTCATCGTAGGACTGGAAAAGGGAAAGTGCCCGCTGAGCCAATGCCAAGGGCAGATTGTCATCCTCAGACAGGGCTTCAGCATGCTGGAAACGTAGAAGGTTATAGGCATCGGAACGCTCACAAGAAAGCAACGAATCGCCAGTGAGAAACATGGTGGCGAAAGCCTGTAGGCAGTTGGCTTCGAAGTATGGCAGAGTGTTTCTTCGGCTGATGCTATAGGCACGGAAAAGGTAGTCAAACTCCTGAAGGAGAATGTCATTGGCATCGTGCCCTTCTACAAGGCCGCCCGGACCAAACATGTAGTTATAATATACCCATTGAGCCGTATCGACATGAAGACGCAGACAATGCGGTACGGCAGCCAGCTCGGTACGCGCCAGCGAATCCTGTTCCTGATAGCAATAATAAGTAGAGGTGATAAGGTGAAACTCTGTCTGGGCATATACCCATAAGGTCGTTTCGTGGGGAGACAGAGAGGACTCGCGACGGGCAACCGACTTCATGCGCTCCTCTGCCTGGTTCTTTATCTGGAAAAAACGAGCACCGTTTCCCGTGCGCTGGTCAGCCTTCATGTGCATGACATCTGCACACAACAAGAGCAACGGACTTTGACAATTATCGTAAACGCGTAGCAGGATGCTGTCCACTCCCTCAAAGTCCATCTGCTGATAGCGCACAAAAGCAAGATTCAGACGTGCCTCGGCCAGTCCCTCGACATAGTGAGCGGCAAGCGAGAGTGCCTTTTGGGCATAATATGCAGTGGAATCTACGCACACATAACGAAACCTGTAGGCCCGTTCGTTCAGCGCGTCTATTTCGTTCCGTTCTTGTAAGTTTTCATGCGGATGGCAGCCGATGAAGAGAAAGAGGGAACATAAAAGCGGGACATACCATCTATTTTGCATTCAGTATCTTTTCCATCTCGGCAAACTCCTTGCCCATGTTGAGATTCAGGTAGATACGGTAAAGGGGAGATGCCCACCGCGCAGTATCCTGTGGGGCTTGGCGACGCACCTGTTCCATGGGATTGAGCGCATTACGATAGAGTTGCAGGAGCGTCTGCCTGTCCTTCCTGCATTGGGGGTTCCGTATGTCTGTACATGCCGTTTCGGCGAAGGCGACAGCCTTATTCAGATAAGCCACGCCTTTATTGTATTGAGCCTCTATAAGCAGTGAGTCGTGACGAAGGGCATTGTCGGCAGCCACGATACAGGCATCGTAGTCCTGCTTGCCTTGGTACATCTGACACTCACCTAAAGCATATATGGCCTTATCCCCCACCTCACTTCTCATGCGACGCACGAGAGCAATACCCTCGTCATACATTTTCTCACTGGAGTAAACGTCCATCAGGTGGAGGAAGAAATAGTCGTGTTGGGGATAGAGCGTACTACCTGCCAAAAGATTAATCATCCATTCGTCACGGTCACCCAACACTTCGTAACAGCGAACCTTGTTTTCCTGCAAGGTAATGGCCATGGTCGAATCAGCGCCGGCAATGGCTTCGTCCATAAACTTCAATGCCTTTCGGGGTTGGTTGGCATTGTAGGCAGATACCGTAGCCCAATAAGCGATACGGGGCAAGAGGGTATCGTTCTTTATCGTGGGAATGTCACCAAGGATTGGCCCACGCGAAGTTTCGAGGTAAATGTCAAAATAGGGAAAAGCCTCGGCAAACTTCTCCCGTTTCAACAGGAACTTGCCGCCGTTGAGCAGATTAGCATGATAAGCACGCATGATATCCCTGGACTTGGCACGATACCTATAGGTGACGTTACCCTTGGCATCAGGCAGCGACTCCACACTGTCGCAAGCCAGCAAATACTGGTGCATACGCAAGATGGTGGAGAAAAAGCGGATGGTGTCGTAAGCCTGTTTCAGATAGAGTTTCTCATTCTCTATCCCATTCATGCTCCGTTCCAGTTCTTCGGCCATAAAATAGATTTCGGCACGCTGAGCCTGGGTGACATCCTCCCGATTGACTATCTCCAACAGTTTCTTCTCGGCATCGGCCTGACCTTTGCCGTTCTTGATTGCTGCCTTTGCCTCGGAAATCAGCGTCTTAGGTTTCACTGGCTTTGGCTGGGCAGCCAACAGACAATTGACAATGCACAATTGACCAATAATAAATAAAAGCAGAATATTAAACAAACGTCGCATAGCCATATCTTTATTTATTATACATTATCAATTGTACATTGTCAATTATACATTATACATTCTCACTTCGTATAGGGCTCCAACTCGGCAGCCTTATCCTTCTCACCAATGTTTTTATAGATGGTGTGCAAGGGAAGTGCCCACATGTCGGGATTGTCTTCTGCCTTCTCGCGGCAAGTCTCAAAGTAAGTGGCAGCCTCACGATAGATACTCTTCACATACTTCTCCTCGGCTGCATTCATCTCGGCCGTAGTCTTGAACTTCTTGCCGTCAACCTCATTATAATAGTTCTCCGTACCCTGACGATAAAGTGACATTCCAGTCATGTAGATACCCTCAAGATAGTCGGGGTCAGCCTCCACAGCCTTCTGGAAATAAGGCACGGCATCCATGAACTTGCTCTCAGCAAACAGGCTATAGCCCTTACCATAGTTGGCAATCTTGCTTGATGGGTTCTTGGCCAGCAGTTTGTCGGCAAACTCGCTCATGAGTTTCTTGTCTTTCTTGTCGTAGTAGGCCAACAGCTTCTGAGCTGCAATCTCAGCATTAACGCCCTCGGGAGAAACCTCGATAATTTTTTCCATACCCTTCAGCCAGTTTACGGTGTCGCCCTGCTCCAAGCTAATCTGGGGACGGCTGCTGAGCACGAAGTTACGGCTCTCCTCGTCGTCGTAGGCCAGTGCCTGCTCATAGTACTTGTCGCAAACATCATAGCGTTTCTGCGTGAAGGCAATGTAATAGATATTGAAGGCCAACTGCGAGGGAGAGGTCTTGGGGTTCTTCACAAACTTCTCACCTGCCCACTTGGGGTACTTCTTGGCAAAGCCTGCATACTTGTCGAAAGCCTGGATGGAACCATCAAGACTCTTGTTCTGCATGTAGAAGTAAGCCAGATAAGAATAATACTCCATCATGGTCGATTTCACTCTATCTGCCTCCTTCATAGGCTCCTGCTGCTCCACATTCTTGACGTTGCCATACTGCAACATGCCGTAGCATCCACCACTGTAAGCATCAAGTCCCTTTGCCATAGCCAGCGTGTCCATGGTTTCGTGAGCGATGGCCTTGTTCAGTTCAGGACTGAAAAGGATTCCACCTACTCTGTACAGGGCATAATTGGCGGGGAACTGCTGTTTCTGAGCAACATAACCACCGGCAAGTGCCTTCTCCAGCACATCCACGGCCTCCGATGCCTTCTCCTTAATCGTGGCATTGTTCTTGTCGAGGACAGCCTGATTAGCCTTGTTGCCCTTCTCTATCTCCGCTTTGTTGGCCGAGAGCAACAGTTCTATCTCGTCTCTCAACTTCATACCCGTAGTCACCTGGGTCTTAGCCTCCTTCTCGGCAGCCTTCAAGGCGGCCTTCTCTTCGGGAGTCATCTGTGCCATAGCCGTGCCGGCAGTTAGCAGCATCAGCATGGATAATAAAATCTTCTTCATAGTCTTCATTAATTTATTAGTAAGGTTAATTATTGTTCTAAGTTCTCGGAATTCTCAGAAAACTCAGAGTTCTCGGAATTCTCGGAGGTTTCCTCCTCTTCCTCCTCACGAGCAACCACGCAAACGTTGCTGATAACATCGTTGCGCTTGGCTATGTCGATGAGTTTCACGCCCTGAGCCACACGTCCCGTCTGACGAATGTCGGAAGCATGAACGCGGATGGTAACACCCGACTTATTGATAATCATCAGGTCGTCATCGTCGTTCACCACACGAATGGCAACGAGCTTGCCCGTCTTCTCCGTAATGTCGATGGTCTTCACACCCTTGGCACGGCGCGAGGTCTTACGGTAAATATCATTACCCTCCTCGTCTGTCAGGGCACTACGTTTACCAAAGCCCTTCTCGCTGATCACCACAATCGTGTCGTTCTGCGGGTCGTTCACAGCTACCATGCCTACAACCTCATCGTCGCCGCCGTCGAGCACCATACTCTGTACGCCCGTAGCCACACGGCCCATGGTGCGCACTTGGTCTTCGTTGAAGCGGATAGCACGACCGTTGCGGTTGGCAATAACAATCTCGTCGCTGCCGTTCGTCAGCTGTACGCTTACCACGCGGTCATCGTCGTTGATGTTGATGGCACGTACACCCATGGTGCGTGGACGGCTGTAATCCGTCAAACAAGTCTTCTTGATGATACCCTGCTTGGTGCAGAATACCACAAAGTGATTGGCACAGAACTCTGGGTCACCCAACTTGCGAATACACAGACAGGCATTCACCTTGTCGTCCGGCTCGATGTTGAGCATGTTCTGTATGGCACGACCCTTCTGAGCACGCGTACCCTCGGGCAGTTCATAAACACGAAGCCAATAGCAACGACCCTTCTGCGTGAAGAAGAGCATGGTGTTGTGCATCGTGGCAGGATGGATGTACTCGATGAAGTCATTGTCACGAGTACTGCTACCCTTCGACCCTACTCCACCGCGCGACTGGGCACGGAACTCGGCCAACGGAGTGCGCTTGATGTAGCCCATGTGCGAGAGGGTGATAACCACCTCATCGTCGGCATAGAAGTCCTCGGCATTGAACTCGCTGGCAGCAGGTCTGATTTCCGTACGACGCTCGTCGCCGAACTTGTCGCGAACCTCAATGAGCTCGTCCTTCATTACCTTGCGGCACAGACTGTCGTCGCTCAGTATCTGGTTGTAGTACTTAATCTTCTCCTGCAACTCGTCGTACTCGCCGTGCAGTTTCTCCTGCTGCAAGCCCGTGAGCTGAGCCAAACGCATATCCACGATGGCCTTGGCCTGAATCTCGTCAAGTTCGAAGCGTTCCATCAGGTTCTGACGGGCTTCTTCGGGGGTCTTGCTGGCCTTGATGATGTGTACCACCTCGTCGATGTTGTCCGAGGCAATAATCAAGCCCTCCAAGATGTGGGCACGCTCCTCGGCCTTACGCAAGTCATACTTGGTGCGACGGATAACCACATCATGACGGTGTTCCACGAAGTTGGCAATGCAGTCACGCAGGGTCAGCAGTCTGGGGCGACCCTTCACCAAGGCAATGGCATTCACCGAGAACGAAGTCTGCAAGGGAGTCATCTTGAACAACTTGTTCATCACCACCTGAGCATTGGCATCGCGCTTCACATCGACGACGATGCGCATACCCTCACGGTCGGTCTCGTCGTTCACGTTCGAGATGCCCTCCAACTTCTTCTCGTTAGCCAACTGAGCGATGTACTTAATCAGTTCGGCCTTGTTTACGCCATAAGGAATCTCCGTAAACACGATGGTATCGTGCGTGTCGCCGCTCTCTATCTCGCCCTTGGCACGCATGACAATGCGACCACGGCCAGTTTCGTAGGCATCCCGTATGCCCTGCATACCCATGATGTAAGCACCCGTTGGGAAGTCGGGACCCTTCACCCATTCCATCAGGTCGGTGCTCTGCAACTCGGGATTGTCGATGAAGGCAATCGAGGCATTCAGCACCTCCGTCAGGTTATGCGTGGGGATGTTCGTGGCCATACCTACGGCAATACCCGTAGCACCGTTCACCAGCAGGTTGGGAATCTTCGTAGGCATTACGGTGGGCTCCTTCAACGTATCGTCGAAGTTGTTCACCATATCTACGGTTTCCTTGTCCAGTTCGTCCATCATGGCCTCACCCATCAGGGTCAGTCGGCTCTCTGTGTAACGCATGGCAGCGGCGCCGTCGCCATCCACACTACCGAAGTTACCCTGACCGTCAACGAGCGTGTAACGCATGTTCCACTCCTGTGCCATACGCACGAGTGCACCATATACGGAACTGTCTCCATGGGGATGATACTTACCCAGCACCTCACCCACGATACGGGCCGACTTCTTGTACGGCTGGTTGTGTACGTTGTTCAGCCCCTTCATTCCATAGAGGATGCGACGGTGAACGGGCTTGAAGCCGTCGCGCACATCGGGCAAGGCACGAGCTACAATCACACTCATGGAGTAGTCGATGTAGCTCTTCCGCATTTCATGCTCAATGTCAACTTTAATAATTCTGTCTTCTGCGTCTTGCATACTATATTTAATTAATTACGAATTACAAATTACGAGTTACGAGTTTCAATCAAGAATTACGATGCAAAGATACGAAATTATTGTGAATTGTGAATTGTGAATTTCGAATTATTCTCATTAAACAATGTTAAAAGCGCGTCAAGGGGTGTTTTCCACATACGTCGGAAAACACCCCTTGATGCGCTCAGAATCGATTTCTATGCCCTTTACGGACGTGCAACGTCCCAAAGAACCCGTTAGAAACAGCTAAATAATCTGTGTAATCGGCTTGCCGCTTGCGTAGCCTGCGGAGCAAATAATCAGACGGCCTTTAGCCTACGATTGCATAGAGTAACGGAGCAAAAATCATACGCAATCGTACCATCAAGGCCCAGAATGGGCAACAGACAGTTCTGCCACCCCTTCAGGGTTTGCCTACTGCATACATCTTAGCAGGGTTTCTACCCCTGCCTGTAATCTTATCAGCCCTTCGGGCTTTACAATAATTAGGATAATTAAGATATTATTCTTGGACGAGCCAAGCGTCACCCTTCGGGATGCCGAGCGAAGGGCATTCGTTTCTTCATATTCTCGCATTCCTTTCTGAGGTATAAACATATCCAACATCGTAAAAAGCACGAAAAACTTTTTTCGAGTCTTCCGTGCCTTTAGATGTTCAAATAAATTCAAAAAAGGTCAAAATCCGTTGGATCAGTTCAATCCGTGGTTGGAAATAAAGAGCAACATCGGGAAACGCAAAAAAACACGAAAAACTTCTTTCGAGTCTTCCGTGCTTTTAGATGTTC
>CAMVOK010000029.1 GCA_947169115.1 uncultured Prevotellaceae bacterium | reverse complement strand
GTTGCTCAGGAACTTATAAATAAAGTTAAATCAAAGTGTTGCGGAATTAAGGCATAGTTAAAATTTTAAGTTAAAAAGTTGTTTCGGATACTATTTCACGCAACAAATATAAATCCTAACATAAGTTAGGACGTTATCAATTTGTAAAAAAATGTTATCAATTTGAAAAAATGCTTAAAAAAGCACATTATCCCCTTATAACCAGCCCTTGTAATGCTTGCATGGCAGGAAGCCCCATAAAGAGTACATTATCCCGATGGAATGGTTCTATATGGCTATTCCTGGGATGCGGGAAGTAAAAAAGAAGAGGGAGTATAGCCCGTGTACTTCTTGAATGTTCGGGTGAAGTTACTCGTCTCGGAATAGCCACACAGGTTAGCTACTTCCTGGATGGACAAGGAACGACGGGTTTTCAGCAGATGAACGGCACGTTCCATACGTATTCGTAAGATATAATTTGCCGCACTTTCATCGGTTATTTTAGCCAGTTCCTGTCGGAATTTCGAGGGTGTTAAACCCATGCTGGAAGCGATGGAAGAAACATCGGTCTGTCCCGTTGCCATATTTTCATTGATGGCCATCACCACACGTTGTTTGAAATCATCTGGTCTTCCTTCGTCTGAGCTCCCCTCCACCTCTCTTGAGTTCTCCACCTTCAGTTTATCTACGATGGCTTGTAGCTTTTTGTTGAGACGTATCAGACGACAATTGCGGCGATGAAGGAAAAGAATAAACCCTATCGCCATAAAAAGCAGAATAAATAGAACAAACAAGGATATGATGTTTTCCATGTCAAATCAACCAAACCGCCTACAAAGATACCATAAAATATTGAATCTACAAATTTCGTCCCTTTCGCTCCACCTATGCTGGCTTGCCTAAGCAAGAACTCCCCATTAACTCCTAAAGAAACAATATATTAACGTGAGTTCTTGTCTAAGAAATAAAGAAGCCGTAGAGCCCTTGTCTGTGGTTGCCCAAGCGTTGCTTGACCCATCGCCACGGTTCAATTGAACCATCGCGACAGGTCAATTGAACTGTCGCTACGGGTCAAGAGATTCATCTAAATGGCTGGAGAAAGGGATAATAAGAACTCACGTTATATTATATGTTAATACCGTTAGCCTGCTTTACCTCACTCATCACAAAAGTACTTTCAATAGAAGCCAAGCTTTCTATTGTTCCTATTTTATTAAGTACAAGTTGCTGGTATTCATGCATATCTGCCACACGAATCTTCAGCAGATAGTCGTATGTTCCTGAAGTATTATAGCACTCGGTAATCTCAGGAATACGTATAATGCGCCGTTGGAAGTCGTCGGCAATCTCACGGTTTATCTGCTTCAGTTTCACTTGGCAGAAAACCATCAGGCTGCGATTCAGTTTGTCAGGGTCAAGTACGGCAACATACTTCTTTATATATCCTTTTCGCTCCAGTCGTTTCTGACGCTCAAAAACGGGCGTGGGGGTAAGATGAACGGCATCAGCCAGTTCTTTTGTCGTTAACTTAGCATTCTTCTGAAGCGTTCGAAGTATCTGTAAATCAATACTATCCAATACATCCATAGAATATTGTTCTGTTTAAGTCCTGTTTTAATGGTGTTTATGGTATAAACGCATACTACAAAGGACAAAGTTAGATGAATTTTCTGAATAAAGCAAAAGATTTGGAAGATATTTCCTAAAGTGCGTAACTTTGCAGTGCAAAACAAGTTTAAAAGGTTATAGGTGAAAGGTTATAGGTGACCTTTACCTTAGCCAATCAAACGAAACAAAAAGTAACCTCTCACCTATAACATTAAAATTTCAAGAATATGGAAAAGAAAAGTAATTATCGCTTTGAGACCTTACAACTGCATGTAGGACAGGAACAGGCTGACCCCGCAACCGACGCTCGTGCGGTTCCTATCTATCAGACCACTTCCTATGTGTTCCGTAATTCACAACATGCTGCCGACCGCTTCGGTTTGCGCGATGCAGGTAACATCTATGGTCGCCTGACCAACTCCACCCAGGGCGTCTTCGAAGACCGTGTGGCAGCCTTGGAGGGTGGCGTGGCCGGACTGGCCGTTGCCTCGGGGGCAGCAGCCATCACGTATGCCCTACAAAACATCGCTCAGGCAGGCGACCACATTGTGGCTGCCGACAACCTGTATGGCGGTTCGTATAACTTAATAACGCACACACTGAAAACACAGGGTATCGAGAGCACCATCGTGAACGTAAACGACCTGGAAGCCTTAGAAGCAGCCATTCAACCCAACACGAAAGTCATTTATGCAGAAACCTTTGGCAACCCCAATTCCGATGTACTCAACATCGAGGGCGTAGCGGCTGTAGCTCATCGTCATGGGCTGCCCCTCATTGTCGATAACACTTTTGGAACACCTTATCTGATTCGTCCCTTGGAACATGGAGCCGACATCGTGGTACACTCTGCCACGAAGTTCCTGGGCGGACACGGCTCATCGCTCGGTGGTGTGATTGTCGATGGCGGAAAGTTCAACTGGCAAGCCAATCCCGACAAGTTCCCCACACTGGCTAAGCCCGACCCATCGTACCATGGTGCCGTGTTTGCCGAAGTAGCAGGGCCAGCGGCTTTTGTGACCCGCATCCGTGCCGTTATCCTGCGCGATACGGGTGCTGCTATTTCGCCCTTCAACGCCTGGATTCTCTTGCAGGGTGTGGAGACACTGAGTCTGCGCGTTGAAAGACACGTTGAGAATACGCTGAAAGTTGTGGAGTTCCTGAAGAACCATCCCCGTGTGACACGTGTCAACCATCCTTCACTTGACAGCCATCCCGACCATGCTCTCTACCAGAAATACTTTCCCAAGGGCGGTGGCAGCATATTCACGTTCGAAATCAAGGGTGGACAGGAAGAAGCATGGCAGTTCATCGACCGTCTGCAGATATTCTCACTACTGGCCAACGTGGCCGATGTGAAGTCGCTCGTCATCCATCCCTACACCACCACCCACTCACAACTATCCCCCGAGGAACTGGCTGAGCAGCACATCACCCCCTCCACCATTCGCCTCTCCATTGGCACGGAACACATCGACGACATTCTGGAAGACCTGCAACAAGCACTGAAATAAAATTAAAGATTAAAAATTAAAAATTAAAAATTGTTTGTACCTTTGCAAAGGAAAAGCCTACCCTAAGGCCCACCCCGACCCTCCCTGGGGAGGGGGAAGACCTCAAATTAAAAATTAAAAATTAAAAGTTAAAAGTTAAAAGTTAAATTGTCACTATTAGTAGTAAACACTCCCCTCGCCCTTCGGAGAGGGGTTGGGGGTGAGGCTTCTAAACTTCTAAACCTCTAAACCTCTAAACCTCTAAAAATATGATAGCTAAACAACTGACCGATCTTATCGGTAACACCCCACTTGTAGAACTGAACAAGTATTCAAAAGAAAAAGGTCTCGACACACCTGTCGTAGCCAAAGTAGAGTTTTTCAATCCTGGTGGCAGTGTGAAAGACCGTATTGCCCAGGCCATGATTGAAGATGCCGAGCAGCGTGGCATCCTGAAGCCCGGAGCCACCATCATCGAACCCACCAGCGGCAACACAGGAGTGGGATTGGCACTGGTTAGTGCCGTCAAGGGGTACCACCTCATACTGACCATGCCCGACACCATGAGTGTGGAACGTCGCAACCTGGTGAAGGCATACGGAGCCGAAGTCCGTCTGACTCCCGGCAAGGACGGCATGGCAGGAGCCATCCGCGAGGCTGAAGCACTTCGTGATGCTACTCCCGGAGCTGTCATCCTGCAACAATTTGAGAACCCTGCCAACCCTGCCAAGCACTATGCTACCACAGGCGAGGAAATATGGAAGCAAACCGATGGTCAGATAGACATCTTTGTGGCCGGAGTAGGCACTGGAGGCACCATATCGGGCGTAGGCCGCAGACTGAAGGAGCACAACCCCAATGTAAAAATCATTGCCGTAGAGCCCAAATCCAGCCCCGTACTGAATGGTGGCCAGTCGGGACCTCACAAAATTCAAGGCATTGGTGCCGGTTTCGTACCTAAGACCTACGATGCCAAAGTCATCGACGAAGTCTTCGACGTCGAAAACGACGATGCCATCCGAACAGGTCGCCAACTGGCTCAGCAGGAAGGCCTGCTCGTAGGCATATCCGCTGGCGCAGCTGCCTTTGCTGCTGCCGAAGTGGCTCGCCGACCCGAAAATAAGGGAAAGCGCATCGTTGTCCTGCTTCCCGACACCGGCGAACGCTACCTCAGCACGGTGCTTTATGCTTTCGAGGACTATCCTCTTTGACGATACTGATTCGTAGTTACTTCTCCCCTTCTAAAGTATAATTAATCTTAAAGAAATCCCCGGCATTGCATAAATGTTGGGGATTTTTTATTACATTTGCAACAGAAACCTATAAAACATTCAAACGATGAATTCACTAAAAGAACACCAAATCGTGATTGCTGCCCTCATAGTAGCAATTGGCCTGTGTGTACTGGGTTGCAGCATAGGCAGCAGTATCAAACGCTTCAAGACCCTCGACCGCCACATTACCGTAAAGGGACTCTCCGAACGTGAAGTGCCTGCCAACAAGGTTACGTGGCCTCTGGTCTATAAGGAACTGGGCAACGACCCCTCTGACATGTATGAACTTATTGAGAGAAAAAACCACAAACTCGTAGCCTTCCTGAAAGCCGCCGGACTTGAGGACAACGAAATCAGTGTCAATCCGCCCACCATCCGCGACCGTCAGGCCGACAACTACGGCAACGAAATCATGAACTACCGCTACAAGGCCGAATGTGTCATCACCGTCACTTCCACCAACGTTGACAAGGTACGTCAACTGATGGCCCGTCAGTCGGAACTCATGAAACAGGGCATAGCTCTCGTCAGCGAGGAATATGGTAGCCAAAACGTATCTTACGAATATACGTCACTGAACGAGATTAAGCCCCAGATGGTAGAAGAGGCCATGAAGAACGCCAAAGCCACAGCAGAACAGTTTGCACGCGATGCCAACGCTCGCCTCGATGGAGTCATCACTGCCCAGCAAGGCCAGTTCAGCATCGAAGACCGCGACCAAAACACACCCTACATCAAGCGCATACGCGTGGTAAACACCGTGGAATACGCCATTAAGTAATCCTAAGACGAAATCCTATGAACCATCGTTGCTATCTTCGCTTCTTCCTTCTGGCTCTGCTTTGCCTAAATCAGCAAACTTTCGCACAAGTGGTAAACCTAACCCCTTGGCCCTTGGAAATGACACAGGAACAGGGTCAGTTCGTCCTGCCCCAACGCTTCCCCATCAAAATCAAGGGACTTGATGAAAATGCCCGTAACGAAGTGCTCCGCTTCGCCACCGAACTGAATCAGACGACAGGCATCAAGGCAAGTCTCAGTCAGCGTAAGGCTGTGATGACCATAACACGAGCCCAGACCGCCATGGACGACGAGGGCTACCGACTGACCATCCATCCCAAGGGCATCAACATCGAAGTGACCACCACTACCGGTCTCTTCTATGCCCTGCAGAGCATAAAGAAGATGCTGCCAGGCAACGTAGCAGCTGGCGTTTCCCAACCAGGCCAGACCTATGCTTTGCCATTGGTCAACATCCTTGACGCTCCACGTTTCCACTATCGTGGTTTCATGCTCGACGTCAGTCGCCACTTCTTCACCACCGATGAAATCAAGAAGTTCCTGCGCCTGATGGCCACCTATAAGATGAACTACTTCCACTGGCACCTGACCGACGACCAAGGTTGGCGTGTGGAAATCAAGAAATACCCGAAACTCACCTCCGTAGGCTCCATACGCAACAACTCGTGGAACACCGACATCAACAAGGGAAGCTACTACACCAACAAACCTTACGGTCCCTATTTCTATACTCAGGAGGAGATACGCGACATTGTTGCGTACGCCGCACAGCTCCACATCACCGTAGTACCTGAGATAGAAATGCCCGGACATCTGGCCGCCGCCATGGCATCCTACCCCGAATATAGCTGCAACCCCAACGGCAAACACAATGTATGGGTAGATGGAGGCATCTCCACCGACGTGTTGAACGTAGCCAACCCCAAGGCCGTAGAGTTTGCCAAGGACATCCTTACCGAACTTGCTCCCCTCTTCCCTGGAGAGATGTTCCATGTCGGGGGCGACGAAACGCCCACCACAGCATGGGAACACAATGCCGAGTGCCAAGCTCTCTACAAAGCCGAGGGAATGACCAGTTACTCACAACTGCAAAGCCGTTTTACCAAAGAAATAGCCCAGCACCTCAAGACGTTGGGCAAACGTATTGTCGTTTGGAACGAAGCCATCACCGCCAAGGGTGCCGACACCCAACTGGTAAAGGAATCGGAGGCCACCGTATTCTCCTGGAACCCCTGCCAACGCGGAGCCCGCATGGCTGCCGAATTGGGCTTGAAGGTTGTTGTCTCTAACTGGGGCAAAGACGGATGCTACTACATCAACCGCCGTGCAAATAGCAAGGACTTTGGTGCTGGCACCGGAGGCGATAACCTGCAACTGATGTATGACTATCTGCCCGTTCCCGCCAACACGCCCTCAGAACTGCAACCTTACTTCTATGGTGTGCAGGGTACCTTCTGGTGCGAACACGTATCGGAGCCTGAGCATCTGGAGCATCTTGCCCTCCCCCGTCTCATGGGTATTGCCGAGGCTGGCTGGACACCCCAGAACCGCAAGGACTTCTCCCACTTTGTCAATCGCATGAAGGAAGACCGCACCTACCTACGTCTGGCTGGTTTCCGTTACCATCCCCAATACCTTGACTACGACGGACCCGAACCTCCCACCAAAAAGTAAGTCCGAAAAACATAAAAACGAGGCGATGTCGTTCAATTGACATCGCCTCGTTTTTTGAAAACAATGCTTACCTAATTACGATTTTACGGCCATCTATAATGTATAATCCTTTAGTGGGATGTTCAATACATCTACCCTGCAAGTCATAGGCAAGGCGCATTTGTGGAACACACTCTAAATGGGAGTCCTTTATTCCCACAGTTTCATTGGTACCCAGATAATAGAGACGGAAGTCATCCATGATGACCCAGTCATCATAAACTCCCTGTGGTTTGGCAATACCTATGCGTAGTATTCCGTCAACGACTTCTATCTCACACTCGTTTCGGTAGAGTCCCTTCTGGAAGTAGTTTACAGAAGAAACCATGTCATTGGGAACCCACTTCCCATTCGACAACTGGACTTCCCAACCTTTTCCCTGACTAGATGCTTGACCACCAGAACTCAGCATGGCAAGGGAAGTCTGCGTGGTTTGTTGACCATTATTCATATATATATAGGCATTGGGCTGGTTATAGCCATTTATGTAGGTATTGTAATCGTTAGCTGCAGTACCATAACGATAGAATGCTGAGACAACAAGTCGATAAGTTCCATTGGGTATGTTTGCTACATCCTGGAACCAGTCAAAGTTGGTCTGCCAGAACTCTATGGCGAGGGCGGCACACTGTGTGGCATCATTTCCGAAATTGCACGAGCCATAGTAGCAATACCAACCATTGATACTGTTGTCCCCATTCTTCTCAAAACTGGGAGATTCCAAATACGACGTACACTCAACGGGTTTCTCCTTGTTTGCCAGTTCCATATCTTTGGGAGTACGTACCGACCAACTGATGTCCTTTATCATGGAAGAAAGTTCCTCCACGTCGCTCTCCTCATATCGGTGGGAAAGGGCAGCAATTGTCACCTCTTCGTGTTTCTGCCGTGCATATTCAACTACGTCGTTGTTCGCAACATCATAGTTTTCAATGTCCCAGGCCAGCCTGTTCAACACCTCAGTCAGCGGTTGGAAAGCAAGCATAGACTCTTGGGCCTGAGTCTGAGCCTCGTATAGTTCGTTCAGTGCCTGGAACATCTCTTCGCCGTCTGTACCAAGCACAGCGGTCTGAGCCCGTTCAATTGCTGAAGTCAGGTTTCCATAACTGTTCTTACTCATTATCTCTTCCAGCAGATTTGATGCCGAGGCGATGGTTTTAGTCAGGACAGGTTCGATGACATCGGCCTCGTAGCCATGGTAGATGAGTTTGAAGTTGTCCCAGATAGCCCAACTGTCATTGCCTTGGTTGGAACTTCCCTTTACACCGATGCGCATAACGTCACCGTCGTTTTCTATCAGTCCGTATGCTGATTGGGAATATAGCCCTTCAGCAAAAGCCTGTGAAGACGAAGTCATGTCGTGGGGATACCAATAGGTGTAACTGGGTTCTGTATAAGTGTTACCTGTATAAATCGTCCCATACGGCACACGCTCCGCAAAATAGTTGCTGAAGGGCGAGGCACTATTGTTCAAGTAAACGTATGTCGGTATGGTAATCTTACCCTCTTGGTAGGCGTTCCACGCATTGTTTCCACTGAGGTAGCGATAGAAGCCTTGCACCTTTATCTCATACACTCCTGCTGGCAGGTCTTCGATTTCCTGATAGATATCGAAGGCAGAGTTATTCCATGCCTCAAAGCAGGTGTTTTCCCACGTACCTCCAGTACGCACATTGCCACCCCAGGCAGCCTCTATTGTCCATCCATCAGTTCCCCACTCGAAGTCGGGGTTAACGATGTTGTCCGTCATATCCTCCCCCTCATCGTCAATCTCCCATACCATGAATTCAATCTTTCTGTCAGTATCACTATATAGGCTGCCGTCTCTCCTATATGCTGGTACAATCATATATTTTGTCTTGTTTTCCAGCCCGTCAAATGAGAAGTCCACAGTGGAAACATCTCCACTGGGCAATGAGATAGAAACATATTTTTGTTTAACCTTATTATAAGAATTCGCCTCCTCATCATATTTATGCAAGATGAGATATACCGAGTTATTATATGTCGATACCCAGTTGTTTGTAACTTTCATGCTTACATCGGCTGTCGTGCGTCCCAAACGTCCTTTATTGTTCAGGCCTTCAATACTCGGTTCACATAAAAGATTGGCATAGTTATGGCCTTTCACGCTGACGTATGTGCTGTAATACGAGTGGTAACTGCTGCTCCATTTTTGTACCAGTTCCACTCGGTTGCTTCCCGATGTTGTTGGCACATAACTTATCTCAAAGTCCTTGGTCTCTCCTTGTTCGGCTTCGAAATAGATACCTGTCATCACTGTGCCATTGACCCTCAAATACAGCACGTCGTTTATCTTAGTTGCTCTGTTCTTTATGTTAGCCTTCATCGTTATGGTAGAACCGACAACTGGGTTCTGAGTCTCACACTCCATGGAATTAACCGTCAAACCATAATAGGGTGTGGTCAAGGTCATTTTGTCATCATCTATGGTAACCGGGATTCCCCAGACGCCACAATCTACGTTTTGTTTCCATTCACTTACACCCAAGCGTCGGCTTATACCACGAATGACGTAGGAGCCATTTGCCAGACCTTTAGCCATACGGAGTGTAATGGTTGTATCCGACTCTTCAAGGGGTTCATATACATGATTTTTGACAATGTGGCTTTCCACCAACTCTCCATCTACAGTGAATACTCCGAGTCCCACTGTGTAATCCGCCAGATTCATTGTATTATTGCAACAATAATATATCAACTGAGGCGAAAATGCACCGTCATCGTCATGTGCATACGTGCTTGTGATGTCATTGGAATTTACGGCCAAATAATAGGTAGTTAGAGATTCTGGTAAAGATATTTCTCCCGTAGGAGGCTGTGCACCCACCACGCAGGTCTGATAGAAACTATAACCATCCTTGGAACTGCTGGCACCAGCACCTTCTGTACTATAGGGATTAAGGATAGATAGCAGGAAATAGCCGTCACAAGTGCCACCCCAACCCCAGTTAACATGGAATAACTCATCTTCGGAGTACCCATCCACCACAAAGGCATGTCCTCCTCCCGTAGACTGTCCCATGTACAGTACGGGGCGATTCTCAGCAAGTTCCTTATACACAATGTTGTTCCAGTCCAAGGCATTGTATGTATCGCGATACAGGTACTGGAGGCTGGTATCGTAACCAAACACATTAACTAATGCTTTAGGGGCGTCTATACCATAAGCTCCACTGCCATTGCTCGTATAGTCCATCTTCAAGGCTCTGCCACACAATACCATCAACGTGGCAATAGCAGTCTTTTGGGACATGTTATAACTTCCGCTATAATCGTCAAGCATGTTGTCCCAGTCTATTGTAGTGATGGGAGTTTCTGCAATACTCATCTTACGTGTTGCAGTGGTATAACCGGGGATTGTACTGACCGTCTCTGATGGATACTTATAATAATTGATAATCTGCGCTAATGCAGTTGCTTCGCAGCCCGTGTAGCAAATACGACTGGTATAACTGTCCGTTGGGCACATATAGTTATATGGTGAACCTTGATTCCACAGGCTTGTCATAAGCGGTGCTACAGGATTACGTTGGGGACTGTCCGCAATGTTTACAGCCTCGATTTGGTCAAGCATACTTATTTGTCGTTCATACTCTTGCATCCAATGCTGCATGTTTTCAGGAAGTGACTCGGGAACTATAGCTCCACGGCTTGCATATCCTATGATGGCAGGAGTGCGGTCGTCTGCACTGACCAGAACGAAGCCTTCTTTCTCTCCTACGTTGAAGACATAGAAGCCCGTGTTCTCTTCTTGCACTTCATGCAGTTGCTTCTGATGAAGTTCTTGCGATGAAATCATTTGCAGTTTCTTTCCTTTTGCCATACCAGCCTTTCGACCAATAAAGTTCATGGCTTCTTGTCTCGCCTGTTCTGACGAAATCTGTGCACCCCATGTTAACATGCATGGCATTAAGAGTACGAAGAATTGGAATAGTCTTTTCATGTTCTTATTTTTTTAATGTTAATAAATGATTGCAACAGAAAAAGGGCATCAAAAATGGCATGGCCATTCTTATGCACTTAACCTAAGGGGCGAGCCTAGGAACTTTGGAACCCCCGTCTCTGAATAAGAATGCGCCACGCCCGTAAGCGAGTCATTATCATTGCAGAGACACAAGGGTGCTAGAACTCTCCCCCGTTATTAAATCGAACTATTCCAAAAGAAGTTTCCTAGGCTGCTTCGGTTAAGTGCGAAATAATAAACGTATGCATCTATAGTTCGGGATTTCTCCCCCGATACCACGACAAAATTAAGAATTAAGTATTTAACAACCAAGAAAAAGTAAAGAAAAATGAAAAAAACCACAAAAATACGGCATCGTTATATGTACGACATAGCCCCGTTTTTTTATTTAAACGACCTCAGGCGTGGCAACCATCTTACTTTAATTGAGGCAATCAATGTATGTTGATTGTAGCAACCATTACCATTTGATTGAGGCAATCAATGTATGTTGATTGTAGCAACCATTACCATTTGATTGAGGCAATCAATGTATGTTGATTGTAGCAATCATCATAAAATGATTGCTGCAACCATCGCAATGAGGTTGCAGCAATCAATCCTATTCTTTTGTCTTTAACTGTTCAGAATGGTACAGCCTTGACAGGGTTTCAGTTGCTTGAAGAAGTCATTGCCCTTGTCATCGACGAGGATGAAGGCAGGGAAGTCCTCAACCTCAATCTTCCAGATGGCTTCCATGCCAAGTTCGGGATATTCCACACATTCGATGCTCTTGATGTTGTTCTGAGCCAGGATGGCAGCGGGACCACCGATAGAGCCAAGATAGAAACCACCATGTTTCTTGCAGGCATCGGTCACGTCCTGCGAACGGTTACCCTTGGCCAGCATAATCATGGAGCCACCATTGTCCTGGAACTCATTGACGTAGGGATCCATACGACCGGCCGTTGTCGGACCCATGGAACCACAAGCCATGCCACAGGGAGTCTTGGCCGGGCCGGCATAGTAAATGGGATGGTCTTTCAGATACTGGGGCATGCCCTCACCAGCATCCAGACGAGCCTTAATCTTGGCATGAGCAATGTCACGACCCACAATGATAGTACCGTTCAGACTGAGACGGGTGCTTACGGGATATTGCGAAAGTTGCTTGCACACCTCACTCATGGGACGGTTCAGGTCAACCTTCACCACTTCGCCCTCACCGGCCTTGCGCAGTTCTTCGGGGATGAGTTCATAAGGTTTGTCATCCATCTTCTCAATCCAAATACCATCCTTGTTAATTTTAGCCTTGATGTTGCGGTCGGCCGAGCAGCTGACACCGAGACCGATGGGACAAGAAGCACCGTGACGGGGCAGACGTACGACACGCACGTCGTGAGCCATGTACTTACCACCGAACTGTGCACCGAGACCAATCTTGTAAGCCTCCTGCAAAAGTTCCTTCTCCAGTTCCACATCACGGAAGGCACGACCAGTCTCGTCACCCGTGGTGGGCAGACTATCGTAGTAGTGTGTGCTGGCCAGTTTCACGGTCAAGAGGTTCTTCTCTGCACTGGTGCCACCGATTACGAAGGCAATGTGATAGGGAGGACAGGCAGCTGTACCCAGGCTCTTCATCTTCTCCACGAGGAAGGGGATGAGGGTACCACGGTTCTGGATGCGAGCCTTGGTCTCCTGATAGAGGTAGGTCTTGTTGGCCGAACCACCCCCCTTGGTAACCATGAGGAAACGATATTCCATACCCTCAGCAGCTTCGATGTCAATCTGAGCAGGCAGGTTGCACTTCGTGTTCACTTCATCGAACATGGTCAGGGGAGCATTCTGAGAATAACGCAGGTTATCCTCGGTATAGGTCTCGAAGACACCCTTCGACAGAGCCTCTTCATCGCAGAAACCCGTCCAAACCTGCTGACCCTTCTCACCATGAATGATGGCCGTACCCGTGTCCTGGCACAGAGGCAATTGACCCTTGCAAGCCACCTCAGCATTGCGCAGGAAGGTCAGAGCCACATACTTGTCGTTCTCCGAAGCTTCGGGGTCGCGCAGTATCTTGGCCACCTGCTCGTTGTGGCTACGGCGCAACAGGAAACTGACATCGTGGAAGGCTTGTTTCGACATCATGGTAAGTGCCTCGGGAGTAACCTTCAGAATGGGGTGTCCCTCGAACTCACTTACGCTAACTCCCTCCTTCGAAAGGAGGTAATACTCGGTCTCATCCTTGCCCAGCTGGAACATGGGCGCATACTTGAATTCTGCCATGACTATATTTTTAATTCATAATGCATAATGCATAAAAAGTTGCACACTGAAAGCAACCAATGCACAAAGATAGAAAATAATTATGAATTATGCATTATGAATTATGCATTATTTACCAAGGATGCTATCACGCACATGAATAAGGCTATCGGGGTCGATGCCTTCGCGGATAAGTGCCTCGCGGAGGAGTTCGTTGTTACTCTTCACATGCTCAAACTCCCAAAGTTTCCGCATAGCCTTACGACGGCGACGCTCCTCCTTACGTTCTTTGAAAGCCAGAGGGTGCATGATCATGTCGGTGGCCTTGCGACCGATGATGTCGCTGACAGTAGGTACACGCGGTTGCTGTTTTCTGGTTTCAGGATTTACAAAGACAGGAAGACGGCGATCCTTGGTTACAACAACCTCACGCATCTTCACCCCCTTCATCGTAGTATCAATAGCCGCCGTATCTACCCTTTCCTCCTGTGCCTGTACATGAAGAGCGAAGAGTGAATAAAACAGAAGAAATATGGCCAATATCCGATTCACGCTGCAAAGATACGATGATAAATTAAAAATTCAAAAATTAAAAATTAAAAATGTCGTGATTTTAACGTAACTTTGCACTAAACTTTTTACATATACTATTTACCATTTAACCATTTACCATTTTTCCTCCCGCAGGCTACATTTTACATTTTAATTTTTAATTTTCATTTATAACATTGTCCCTTCCCTCACTTTTTAATCCGTCGAACGACATGGCACTGGCTACCAACCTGCGCCAGTACTTCCCACCGCGTCACATCCAACAGATGGAGGACGACCTGGCCAGCCTTTCTCGTTTCTGGGACGAAGGACCATGGGGCTGGAGCCTGGCCACCAAGCAACGCTATCGGAGGATGGGGATTCCCGAAAGCGAATTACCCAGCGACGAATGGCTGGCCGAAGTGCGCCGCCTGACGAGCCGCGAATTCGGGGTGAAGTATTACCAAGAGATGGATAATTTCTATAGGAACAACTATAGGGACTATAAGGATAATGGGTTGGTATCCTGCCAGGCACGATTCTGCACCACCTTCGACGAAGTCAAATTATACATTATACATTCTTGCCCCGCTGCGCTCTGCAAGCCAGCAAACTGGAGCGATAAATTATACATTACAAAGGCTCCCTGGTCGAGTAGTGGACGTGGCAATATCGTTGTCAGGAGTCCTTATGACGAGAAACAGGAAGGCCCCCGTATCAAGCGCATCATTCGAGAGCAAGGAGGCATCGTTGTGGAACCTTTCTACGAAAATAAAGTGCTGGATTTTGCCATGGAGTTCTGGGTGGACGGGAATGCTACCCGATTTCTGGGCTTTAGCGTGTTTTCCACCGATGAAACTGGACATTATCGTGGAAACTACGTGGAAAGTCAGGAACAACTGCTGAAACGAATAAATGTTCCGAAGGAGTTGTTGGACAGTCTTATCGATTACCACAAAAGGAAACTATCTCTCCTCTCCTACCATGGCCCCGTCGGCATCGACATGATGCTACTCTCGGACGGGCGACTTCATCCCTGTGTGGAGATAAACTTCCGCATGACCATGGGAGTGCTGGCCATTCTATTATATGAAAAAGGTATTACGAGCGACCAGTGGCTCACGCCCTATCGTCCACAGGGCTTTACGGCTGGGATTTGCGAGGGATGCCTTTGTATTTCCACACCGCAAATCGTAAGGTAGCCAGCAAGGTGACAACTGTGGCCAAGGCCAACGAGAGCCAGTAGTCCAATCCCAAGATGGTGGGTGAAACAAAGAAGAAGTCAGTAACTACCATCGTCATGAACATGGCAGGAAGCAGGGTCATCCAATAACATTTATGTTCCTTCGACAGATAGACCGTACACATCCACAGGGTGATGGCGGCCATCACCTGTGTACCCCAAGCCACATATTGCCATACGGTACCAAAGCCTGACGGGTTTCCTATCTGCCACGCCAAAAGGGCAATTCCCACAGCAAAGACGGGCAACGAGAGCAACAAACGGCTACGCACCGAAGTCTGCGACCAACCAAAGGTCTCAGCCAAAATGAGGCGTGCAGCACGGAACGAAGAACCACCCGTGGTGATGGGGGCTGCCACAATGCCCAACAAGGCTAATACACTGCCAAAGGCACCCAACCAACTGCTACAAATGATGTTCACCACCGTAGGAGCATCGAAGAACTGAATAAGCGATCGGGCTGTCTGTCCTTCGAAGTTGGCTATCACCTCGGGCGGACATACCTCACGCCATCCGCCGGAAAAGAAGAAATAGTTGCTGATTGTAGCCCAGACCAAGGCAACGATGCCCTCCGTAATCATGGCACCATAGAAGATGGCACGACCCTGACGTTCCGACTTCATGCAGCGTGCCATCATGGGCGACTGTGTGGCATGGAAACCCGATACCGCCCCACAGGCGATGGTGACAAAGAGAGCCGGGAAGATACTCTGTTGCAAGCCCAGTCGTTCCTGTCCCCAGTTACCAAGTCCGTCCCATACCTCCGGCAACACAGGTTGCTTGATAAGCAAAACAATGCCCAAAGCCACTACCATAAAGAGCATGGACATGGCAAAGAGGGGATAGATGCGACCAATCACCTTATCCACAGGCATCATGGTGGTCGCGATATAATAGACAAAGATGATGAGCACCCACATCATCTTCTCTCCCCAGATTCCACTCAATATGATAGCCGGACAATAGACGAAGAATGCTCCCACAAGCATCATCATCAACATCGTGAAGATTACCAAAGCCTGACGGGCACTATGTCCCAGATAGCGACCTGTAAGTTCGGCCAGTCCCTGACCATCATGGCGAAGCGAAAGCATACCGCTCATATAGTCGTGCACGGCCCCACCGAACACACAACCCAACACAATCCACAGATAGGCAGAAGGACCAAACCAAGCTCCCATAATGGCACCGAAGATAGGTCCTGTACCAGCAATGTTAAGGAACTGAATCATAAAGATGCGCCAACCGGGCAACACAATATAATCAATACCATCAGCCTTACTAAGTGCAGGCGTAGGTCGGTCGTCGGGACCAAATACACGTTCCACTACACGACCATATACCATATAGCCTACCACCAAAGCTACCAAACTTATCAAAAACGAAATCATACTACTCAAGTTTCTGATGTTTATTTACAATTTGACCATGTACTATTTCTTAACTCGTTTAAGAATTTGTAAATTTGTAAATAGTAAATTGTTATCTACTTGCGAAAGTTAAATCATATTATTTCATTTTAACTCTTCACTCTTAACTCCTCACTCTTAACTCCTCATTTCCCCCACTTCTTAAGGTTCCGATAGAACGACTGCATGGAACTATACCCAGCCTTATGAGCAATCTCCGTAACTACCATATCGGGATGCTGCTGTTTCAGTTCGCGGGCATACAAGATGCGCTGTTCATTGACATAATCGGCAAACGGACGACCAATCACCTGATTGAAAGCCAACGACACATACTTTGAATTCGTTCCCAATTGACGAGCCACATCTGTTATTCGCAGGTCGTGCTGACGATACATCTTTTCCTCTGTCATCAGTCGTTCTATCTCCACAGCCAAAGTTTCTACCCGTGAAGGATGTATTTCTGCTGTCGGTTCCTCGGGCATGGATGCATACTCTTCCTGTTCTTGGGCATATTCGCGATAGGCAAACATCGGCTGACTGCCTACATATCCTATACAGAACAGCAAAGTAGAGAAAATCACCGATGGAATGGCCAGAATATGATCTCCCATGGCAAAACGGCTACGACCCAAAAGAAGGAAAATTATGGATATGAACGAAATGATGGTGAGCAACAGAAGCAATACGCGAACGGGACGCAAGGTACGTCCTTCCGTATCGGCATAGCCCGAAGCGACTTGACGACAAAAATCGCGAATCAGCAAACATCCCTTGGCGCATACCCATGCCAGCAGAAAAACAAAAATAAGCCTGCAGACATTGTGAATCCATGCTTGTATTAGTGCCAAGCCCGTAAGACCTTCCAAAGAACTTTTATAGAGATATTGCGCTATAAACTGCTGTTGTACAGGCTCATCCATCATGCCATACAGCGCAGCACAAGACACTCCTCCCAATAACGAAGGCAGAAGCAGAAGCCACTGGCGCAGTCCGACATGCCCCTTCGTCATATATACAATATATATTAAGTACAAGGGATAAACCGCCAAGTTGCACATGCAATACATAGTATCTGTGTAGGGAATATAATGCAACGCCCGTACAAAAAAGGTGTAATGCCCCACATAGAGCAAGGTGGCTACGGACATAAACAGCCACAGATATTTGTGGCTTTCGGAATGGTGAAGAAGGTAGTCGAGCAGAAATATAATGCTCCACACCGCACACACCATCACAGGCATCAACGACAATACTAATGTTATTTCCATAGTGCAAATTTAGCGGTTTTTTCTTGATTTGAGACACAGAAATGGGACAAAAACACAACTTTTCCTAATTTGAGACATCAAATTCCCTTTATTGTACATTATATATACGCACGAGGCTTAATTTTGTAGGGTAAAATATAAAAATCGACCATGAAACGTATCAATCTTTGGCTTCTGGCCACCTTGGCAGTTGGTTTTATTTCGCTTGTTGCATGCAGCAGTAGCGACGATGCAGAAGAACCTGCCACCCCCACTGAACCCGAAATCCCCATTCTGTCGCAGATTACCTACGAGCTGACCGATGCCGCAAGGGTGGTGCCTGCCGACTTGTCGAACCAAATGTCCGACATCGACGTTACGGCACATACCTTCACCCTACCAGCCAACATCGCAGCCGATGAGGTGCCCGCTGCAGGACAATGCTTGATTGTGAATACCCCCAGCAAGGATCTTCCCGATGGCTTGTTGGCCAAGGTTTCCAGCGTGAAACTAACCGACAAGGGATATGAGGTTGTGTACGAAGATGCTGAATTGGGCGATGCCTTCACAAAAATAGACATACCTGAACAGTATGTACCTCTGGGCAACTATGTTGAGCACGTCTATAATGCCAAGGGCGAGGAAATACCCTTCAATAAGGTGTGTAGCACTCGTGCTACGGGCGAGGTAACAACCAAGTTGGAGTTACCTGAGATTGGTTGGGACTTGGGCTCCGGACTATCGTTCACGCCCTCGATGTCCGTCGATTTGACACTGAAATATGTCATGCAGTTCAACGACCACATTCCCGTCTATGTCGGTGCATTGGTGGATGCCGAAGCAGAGGTCGGAGCTTCTCTCTCGCTGGCTGCCAGTGGTGATGCTGTCGACTATCACGCCGACCTGCTGACCATCGTCTGTGCTGCCATTCCCGTAGGCCCCATCGTCATCACCCCCACCATCTCCGTCCACGCCATATTCAAGGTAGGTGGCGGTGTGTCACTCGAAGCCTCTGTCAGCTACAAGCGCACGTTCCACGCTAAGGCCATCTATCAGGATGGAAAAGGCATAACGGCATCGGCCACACTCGAGCCTGAAGCACCTGATGCCTGGTCGTTCTCGTTTGGTCCCAAGCTGGAAGGCTACGTCCAGTACGGATTGGGCTTTGGCCCCCACATCGCCATCTACGCCAAAGCACTGGGCATCGGCTGTATGCTGAACGTCTCGAAGAAGGAATCCATCAGCGCGAAGTTCGACCTCGCAAAGTTGGCTGACGGCGATTGGGATTTTCTTTCTCAAAATTTTACGAATCCTGAGTACAGCAGTTCGCTTGTCTATGACCTGAAAGGATACCTGATGGCTGTGGGCAAACCCATCAAGGAGTTCGATGGCCCCGAGGTGAGCAAGACGCTCGACACACGTCCCGTCTTCCCCGAATTCACTATCGATGAGAAGAAGTTCATCAAGAGGGACAAGAACAAGGTCACCCTCACGATGGAAATGAAGAAGAAAGGCCTGCTCTACGGCAAATACCGTGCCGAGTGGATCCCCACGGACAAGAATGAAAAAACCATCGTGCAATACTTCAATTTCGACGAAAATAAGAAGGCTCTTCTGGAAACTGGCGCAACGACCGAGATTACATGCACGACCACACTGAAGGATGACGTTAACTATACGTTAGAGGTTTTCTACGAATATGAGAGTCTCTTTGGCAAGGTTGACATTAATGTCCTCCACAAAGATCCGGAAACTATCGACATCTCCATGATTACCGTTCAGGGTAGTGTCTATTATGTAAATCCAAACGCAGATCCAGAAGACCTAGAAGAGAGCGCACCTAAGGAAATGCAGTTTGGCGGAGCCTTCACCAGCAGCAACGGAGCCAAGTACCAGATAACCCCGAAGGGGAAGAGCGTACACGTAAAGGCCACGGCCCATAGCAGCAGTTCAAAAACCGAGTCAGACTTGATTTTGGAGTTCGATATCGACGACGTGAACGCCATCGTTACCCAGAAGGCCAAACTGCAGAACGTCAAATTAACCATAAAATCTAAAATAACGCAAACCTATTCTATTTGGGGAGAGTCAATAACGGCATACATGAAGGGTGAATCTGTGGTTGGCGCGGAAAGCCTGCCCATGACATCCTCCACATGCTGGGAGGCAGACGGTTCAAACGGGCTGAATATCACGAACTTCAAGAATTACTCTTATACAACGACGGATAACTCTGAAATTGCTCCTACGGAAATCAATATGCAATATCACCATAGTTCGTTCGAGAGCTACACGGTGAACATCTATTTCAAGTGATAAACAGAAACATTATTACATTACATTAAATTATTAACCAAATAACAAACGTATGAAGAAGATGAATTTTTGGCTGCTTGCCAGCCTGTTTATGGGAGCCGTGGCTTTCACAGCCTGCTCCAGCAGTGACGACCCCGTTGCCAATAACCCCACTTCGAATGAAGAGGGCATTACACCGGGCAATCCCGTAAACCCAGGCACCATGAAGATGGCTGCCCTGTCGGGTTTTGTGAAGGACAACTATGGCAACGCCCTGAGTGGCGTAAAGGTTAAATCGGGCACTGAGGAAGTAACCACCGGCGGTGACGGAGGCTTTATGCTGACGAAAGTGAACGCCGTAAATGGCCGTACCATCGTTAACCTGAGCAAGAATGGTTACATTGACGTAGTGCGTTCTATGGACACCAAGGACGGTGCCATAATGGATGTAGTCATGACTTCTGGGATATGGAATCAAGATTACTACTCTAACAGTTATTCTTCCACTTCTTCCCAAACGGCGACAATGGGTGGAATGAGCGTAGGACTGCAGAGCAACGGCTACAAGAACAACAGCACAGGAAATGCCTACAATGGTTATGTAACCACCAAGGCTTTCTACCTGAGTCCTGACGTGGACGACTTCGCTGCCATGATGCCCGGTGGTGACTTGGCTGCACAAGACAAAAATAACGAGCAGGTACAGCTCGTGTCTTACGGTATGGTAAAAGTAGATTTGACCGACAACAGCGGTAATAAATTGCAACTGGCCGACGGCAAACCTGCTACCCTGAAATTCCCCATCCCCGAGAAGTTCAAGGACAATCCCGAACCCACTATGCCTCTCTGGAGTTTCAATGAAACCACAGGTCTGTGGGTAGAAGAAGGCACTGCCACCTTGGTAGGTGACCACTACGAGGGCACAGTAACCCACTTCTCCTGGGTGAACCTCGACTATCCCGAGAAACGTGCCACACTGAAGGTGATTGTCAAGGACAACCAAGGCAACATTGTTCCCAACGTGAAGGTTGACATCGATGGACAGCGTGAGGTATTCACCAACATAAATGGTGAGGCCGAAATCTTCGTACCCATCAATCAGGAAATCTATGTGGTGGTACATTCTGCTGACTATGGTAACTACGACGAGCCCCAGAAGAGTGATTGGAAACGTGTTACCCTATCTCCTGCCGGTTCTACCAAGACCGTGGAACTCACACTTCCCAAACTGGCTCACATCAGCGGTAAGGTTACCAATATCGGCCAGGGCAGCAACTTCGCTTCTCTTTGGATTGTGTATGACGGAAATAAGGAAACTCGTAAGGTTCACAGTGACGTAAACGGACAGTTCTACATGAACGCCCCTGCCAACAATCAAGAAGTTGATGCCACCCTCAAGGTACGTGCCAACGACGGTAGTCTGAATTCCTACGAAATCAAACTGGATGGTCAGGATCACGCTTACAACATCAACATCACCACAGGAGCCGAAAACGGTGGTGTGGCCACAGCTACACTGAAGGAAAACGGCACAGCTTATAATATCACTGTTCCCACAGCTAGCTATGAAAGTATGGATGGTGTGACCATTATTGACGATATTCTCGCATGTAATGTTTACTCTGGTGAATATCCCTATAGCAGCAACTACTACCTGACTATCGACAACTACAAGGAAGGTACCCAGGTATATAATGGTATCTCCTTCAGTTTCAACGAGAACAATGGTAACAACTACATGCATGTCAGCGACTTTAATGACAATGGCACTCGCACCAACAAAGCAACCGTAACCACCACGTCTGATGGTCTGTTCCGCTTCCAGATAGAAGGCGATGCAGGTTTCAACAGCAACGGCATTCAGGGTGGCAACAAGGCTAACGCCACCATCAAGGCAGACGTAACCGCACCCCTGCTGGCTCGTGGTAAGAACCTGGGCAAGATAAGCGCCAAGGATGCTTCCTTCCCCAGCATTACTCCGTGGATTGACGGAAAGACCACCTCTGCTGCTTTACAGATTACCGAAAGCAAGCGTCTGGGTAAGGGTGTTGTATTGGCTTATCTGGAAAACAAGAGCCGAAAGATTAGTTATGCTGACTACCTAAACCTGAAAACACAGGCGCAGGCTCAATTAGGCAAGCCTGTTTTCTGCGGAGACTACGAAGACAGTTCTACTCCCGTTTTAAATGAACAAAAGGAGCAGGGAGGCGCTTCTGCTACATTCGCCAAAGGCAACAAGTTCATCATGATTAACTATTGCGGATGGAATGGCAGAACTGAGGAAGAAGCCGACCAGTACAATGAGGATATAATGATAGACCTGAATGGTATGGGACATCACATGATGGAGATGTTTAAACTCAGCGTAGTGGTACTGGATGGTATGACCATTGACTACAATTCCTTCACAAACGGTGGAAAAATATATGTAAAGGGCGAACGCAACTGGGAGCCCGCATGGAAGGCATATAGAAAGTAAATAGTATTAACCTTAATTGTTAAGCGTATGAAAAAAATGAATTTTTGGCTGCTTGCCAGCCTGTTTGCAGGAGCATTGGCATTTACGGCTTGCTCCAGCCATGACGACGATGCACCAAGTTCTAATGATGTGGCTACTCCCGTAGATCCCACTACGATGAAGATGTCTGCCCTGTCGGGATTCGTCTATGACAAGGATGGGAAACCCCTGCCAAACGTAGAAATCTCCACGGGTACCCTGACCACCAAGACCGATGCCAGTGGTGGTTTCAGCTTCAGCTCAGTAGGTACCACCAAGGCCAACGGTGCCTCACGTACCGTACTGACCTTCAAGAAGGATGGCTACTTCAAAGTTACTCGTGCTGCCGAACTGACCGATGGCGACATCTGGGAAGTGGTGATGAGGAGTACCTATAATGACGCAGATGCAACATCTACCACCATTGATCCTAGCTACGAAGGCTCCGTCAATGTGAGAAGTATGAAGGTGGACTTCCAGCAAGATGGTTTCAAGGACAAAAACAACAATCTGTTCTATGGTAGTGTGACTACCGATATGTTGTATCTGGATCCCGATGACGAGGACTTTGCTGCCTCCATGCCTGGTGGCGACCTGGCCGCTACGAACAAGAACGGTGAAGCCGTGCAGCTCGTTTCCTGGGGTATGACCTTGGTGGACATGACAGACGATAGCGGCAATTCATTGCAACTGGCCGATGGCAAGCCCGCCACCATGACCTATCCCGTGCCCGAGAAATTCAAGAACGGTACGAAACCCGCTACCATTCCCTTGTGGAGCTTCGACGAGAAGACAGGTCTGTGGATAGAGGAAGGTATTGCCACCTACGATTCCCAACTGGATGCTTATGTAGGTCCCGTGACCCACTTCTCCTGGGCTAACCTCGACTATCCCGAGAAGCGCACTATGCTGACCGTTATTGTTCAGGACGCTGCCGGCAACCGTATCCCCCACGTAAAGGTGGACATCGACGGACAGAAGAGTTTCTTCACCAACAACAGCGGTGAGGGCAAGACCTATGTGCCTCGTAACACAGACTTCTACGTAACCGTACACTCTGAGGACTATGCCAACTACACTGGCGAGAAGAAAGTTGAGGTGCCTGCCATCAGCGGTGAAACCAGCACTGTCACCATCACCCTGCCTACCGTAGGCCACATCAGCGGTCGCGTGCTCAATCAGGGTTCAGGCAACAATGTTGCTACCATCTGGATTGAGTATAAGGATCCTCAGACCAACAAGACCGCCAAGACGAAGTCCACCCACAGTGACATGGAAGGTAAGTTCTACCTCATGGCTCCTGCCGGCTTCACTGGCACAGCCAAGCTGAAGGTACGCGGTGGCGATGGCAAGGTGAAAATCGTAGAAATCAACCTCGTCGATGGTCAGAGCCTGGCAATCAATGTGGACTTCAACAGTGACGTCAGCGAAGGTGGTGCAGCCTCCATCACGTATAATGGCACTACCAAGACCCTCACCTTCGAACCAGTAGAGATTGAAAACGGAGGTGGCGTATGCATTATTGATGGTTTCCTCTCCGCTACGAATGGATGGCCTATGGAGTTTGATTTCGAAAATCAAACCTGGGCTTATATGAGTATGGGTCTTGTAGGCTACAATCCCAGCCAGACGAAGTACACCGACAAATTCAGCATCAGTGTCATGAACGAAGGTCATGGCGGTGGTGATAATAACGACCATTTCAGTGTAGAAGTGGAGCAAGGCGAAGTCAACATTACTCCTTTGGCCAACAACAAGTATCGCATTCAGGCTACTGGTACAGCCTATCTGCAAGGCTGGCAGTTCGAAAACGAAGGTGGCGAACCCACTATTGCTGAGGCCAAACTAGACATCACCATGCCACTCTATGCCAAGGGTACGAGCAAGACCAACGTCAAGGAATCTGACAACCTCTTCCCCAGCTTCACCCCATGGCTTACCAATGTTGCAGCCGACGATGCGGTTGTAATTACCGAAAGCCCAGCTTTGGGTAAGGGTGGATTCCTGAGTTACAGGAATACAGACCTGACCCGAGACAACTTCAATAGCATGGTTGATAAAGCCAAACAGACACTCGGCGAACCTGTAGATGGATATATGTGGGTTAACCAGTATCAGGATAATGGTTACTACGTATTCCTTAAAGGAAATAAGTTCCTCCGTCTATCTTGGAATGGAAAATGGAGTGGCGGCAACAGCAATAACCGTGTCATTGAAATGAACAGCCTTGAGTATGGCTATGATGGCCGCATCACAGTCATTGCTTACGATGGCTACACACTCACTGACAAATGGGATACTAATGGACGCAAGTAACCAGTCCAAAAAGGAAAAAGAGAGCAATCTCTTTTAATAACTCTTGCATGAAGAGAGGGGGATGCCCGATGATGGGTATCCCCCTTTCTGAGTTTAGAGGGTTAGAGGTTTAGGGATTTAGAAGTTTAAGGGGTTTAAGGGGTTTAAGAGGTTAAGAGTTTAAGGAGATATGGGAAAGCAAGGGAAATGATAAAAGACAAATGTTGAAACTCCTTAAACCCCTTAAACTCTTAAACCCTTTCTACCCTTCTAATAGCTGTTGCTGCACAAGAGGATTGCCAGCCACCACCCCGTCACCATCGAGGAAGAACGATTCGCCCTGGTAGCTGGTGACAACGCCACCAGCCTCACTGACGATGAGGGCCGCTGCCATGAAGTCCCATTGTCCCAGTCCGCGCTCCAACCAACCGTCCCAACGGCCACAAGCCACATAGCAGAGGGCCACGGCTGCCGAACCATTCATGCGTATGCCGCCACACAGCCCATAGAAACGACGAATCAGACTAATGCCTATCTCGCGATACATGTCGGCATCGTAGGGCAATTCTATGCCAAGCAGAGCCTCCTCTATGGGTTTCGCGCTGACGTGGATGGATTGTCCGTTGAGATAGGCACCCCCACCCTGCCAAGCCGAGAAACACTCGTCGAGGGTGACTTCATATACCACCCCCAACAAGATTTCAGTGGCATTACGCAGGGCTATCGAGACAGCAAAAGGCCCTGTGCCATGAACGTAGTTTGTGGTACCATCCAAGGGGTCGATAACCCACCACACAGCCTCGCCATGACGATTGCCCGTCGTGCCTTCTTCGGTCAGAAAACCAGCTTCGGGCAACAACGTGCGCAACTGTGCTACAATCTTTTCCTCGCTTGTCTTATCGACATACGACACATAGTCGTGGGCGTGCTTCCGCTCCACCTGGTCGGCACGCAACTTCTGTTGTTCCTCTCTTAGGTATGCACCAGCCTCACGAGCCACACGGCATACCTCAGACGTTAATAATGTATAATTCATAATGGATAATGTTCAATGGACAATGGATAATGGATAATGGATTGCAAATGTACAAATAATTATGCATTATGCATTGTGCATTATGAATTAAATTACTATTTTTGTCATGATGAAAACTAAAATCACCGAACACGGAAGCATACCGTCGGACATACTGCGCCGCTACAGCCAGTACCTGAGACTCGAGAAAGCCTTCTCGGTAAACACACTCGATGCCTACCTGCGCGACTTGCAGAAACTTATCGGCTACTATGACCAGGAGGAGATAGACTTCCGTGAGGTGAACCTGCAACAACTTGACCAGTTTGCCGCAACCTTGGTCGATCAAGGCATTTCGCACAAAACCATAGCCCGCATACTGGCAGGCGTACGCTCGTTCTATAAGTTTCTGGTGCTGGAAAAGGAGGTAGATGCCGACCCTACCGAACTGTTGGCATCGCCTAACCGAGGCCTTTACCTACCCGAGGTACTCACTCTCGACGAGATAGACCGCATAGAAAAGGCCATAAACATGGACACCGACGAGGGCAAGCGCGACCATGCCATCATAGAGGTTCTCTACAGCTGCGGACTCCGTGTGTCGGAACTCTGCAACCTGCGTTTCTCTGACCTCTTTCTCGAAGAGGGCTTCATCCACGTGCGTGGCAAAGGACAGAAAGACCGCCTCATCCCCATCTCACAGTCGGCCATCGACGAACTGCGCCGATGGTTCGTTACCCGACAAGACATTAAGGTGAAACCTGGTGAAGAGGAATACGTGTTCCTTTCTCCCCACCGTGGTCGTCACCTAAGCCGTATCACCGTATTCCATAACATCAAGGAATATGCCTTAATAGCCGGCATAGAAAAAGATATTTCGCCCCACACCTTCCGACACTCCTTTGCCACACACCTGCTGGAACGCGGTGCCAACCTACGTGGCGTACAGGCCATGCTGGGACACGAAAGCATCGGCACTACCGAGATATATCTACATCTCGACCGCCAACACCTGCGCGAGGAAATCCTTACCTGTCATCCGAGAAACATTAGAAGGTGAGTAATCGGACGCCCATAGGGCTACGCTTGCGTAACAACGTGGAGCAAGAATGTTCAATCCCCAATCTTTTCCATTTCGGGTTTGATGTCGCGGATGTAGTCGTTACCCATGGCCAAGATTTTACCTTTGGGACTGACAAGAATCATGAGGGGGATGTTGCGCAGACCATATTGTGCTACCAAGGTTCCGCCCCATCCCGTGTAGTCACAATAGGTTTTCCATCGTAGGGTATCGGTACGGGGTTCCGTCACACGTCCCATCTTAGGGTCAACATCAAGGGAATAGGTAAATGCCTTCAGGCTGTCGGTATGTTCCTCCAATGCCCGACGAGTATAGTAGTTCACCGTAGAGGAACCATGCTTCCACTCTGCCCAAAAACTTATCAGCAGATAATTCTTTGGATCGGGCTTTATCAATTTCGACTTCGGCAGTTGCTTCCCGACAACCAGGGGATTCTTCTTCTGTTTACGTTCGGCTGGTAACACAGAGTCCACACCCTCCACCTTCACCTGTGACAGGCTTTGCGCATCGCCCTTAATACGAACATCCGACCCCGGACGTGCCAGAAACGAGAGTGTCATGAAGTTGGGATAGACAATCGTATAAGTGTATGGGTCTGTGCCCTCCACATGGATACTATAATCAAACTTTCCCTTTATGATGTGCAGGGTATCTATAGTATTCAGTCCCCCGTCAGGACTGTAAAGCAGAAGGTCGGCCTGGGGCAGGTTCTCAAACTGTCCCCTTATACGCACCTCGTTCCGCTTCGGGCCACAAGCCGTCAGCCACAACAGAGAAAGAAAAATACAAAGATTTCGCATAAAGGGAGGGGAGAAGGGGTTTAAGGGTTTAAGAGTTTAAGGGACGGTACATTTGCCATTTTACATTTGCCATTCTCTTCCCCCCTTAAACTCTTAAACCTTTAAACTTTTAAACTTACGTTTACTTTACCAAACTATTTATTGTCGTGCGGAAAGCGGCAAACTCCAGGTCGTCCTTGGCACGCTCCTTCAATGAGGCATCCTTGTCGATAGCCTGACGCAGACTGTTAGCCAAGAGGGAAGCGTCACCCGTACGAGCACCCAGAATGGCCTGCAAGTAACTGGTGGTGGCATCGGCATTCTTGATGCGACTTAGTGTCTGGCGTGCCGAAGCATAGTCTTCCGAAAGAATCTGTGCCAGCACGGCTGCATTGTTCACCGAACCCGACAAGTTCTCGGCAGCCTGACCGTAGTTGCCCTTGGCCAGATTGTAGCAACCCAGAACTTCACCATAACTCTTGGCACCGAATCCCTGTGCCAGATAGCTTTCCACATTAGCCAGATTACCATTTCTGAGTTCCATCAGAGCCAGGTTGGTATTCACCTCGGCAGCACGGCCATTCACGTTCTTGGCCTGTTGCAGATACTTGGCGGCAGCCGCATAGTCACCCTCTTTGTAGGCCAACTGAGCCAGGTTGTTCAGGGGGCGATAGTCGTTGGGGAAACGTTGGGCGATGGCCTGGTTCCACTGCTTCTGCTCAGCAGGGTTCTCCACCAAGTCGTTGGCACCATAGATGAGTTCCTCTACACTCAGTTTGGACATATCCTCCTTATACTGGTTCAGGATTTCCTCGTCGCTACGGCCGATAACCTCGTAGTTTACAATCAGGCGTGCACGGCGCAACTCGGGCATAATGCCATCCTTGATGTCAGTATAGATGTTGCTCATGTTGCGAATCTGCTGCTCGCGCTCCTCGGGGTCCTTATACATGGAGAGAACAGAGAGGATGACATTCTTGTCCTGCAAGTTGCTGGCAGCCACCAGTTCCTGGAAACCGTCCCAGTCCTCTGCCGTGTACTTCGTATTGATGTCGGCATCCATCTTTATCTTCTTCAACTGCTGACGCAGGTAGTCGGCAGTCACGTCCTGACGACGCTCGGCCAACTTCTCGTTGAAGGAATAACGGCCATCGGGCGAAGCGTATGCACTTACCTCAATAGCATCGAGGGCACGGCCTTCCAAATCATTATTAATCTCGTGCAGAACACCAACAAGGTCTTTCAGGCTTACGCTCTGCAACTCACTGGTACGCAGGTTCGACTGGGCAATCAGGAACTTGATGCTGGCCTCCTGCTTCTGGGCAATAACACGCTGGAAGTTATCGGGAGCAATAGCCGGATTCACCCCATCGAGGCAGCGGCCCAACAGGTCTGCTGTGGCCAGAATGCCGTACCCAATCTTCACCTCGGGCATCTCCTTCTGCTTTTTACCCAAACGGGCATCGAACTTCATGTAGAGGTCGCTCTTCAGCATTTCTGGCGTATAGCGGAAGTTCGCCTTCATGTTGTAAGTTCCACCCAGTTTGTAGTTTACATCAGTACCATTGCCTTCCACTTTCTCACCTTGGTAGGTAACGCTCTGGCTGCTCACCTCACCTGTTGCATAGCGCAGTACGGGTGTAGCCGTAATCGAAGCCTTCTTCTTCATGAACTTCTCGGGGAAGTTCACCGTAATGTTGGCTGGCACCTCGCCACCCGTCATCACCAGGGGAGTGGGTGTAACCTTAAAATTATCAGATGTCAGTTTTCCAAGTTTGCTGCAACTTGTCGTCAGAAGCACGACGGCACAGATTGCAATAAAAAGAGATTTCTTCATAATGCTATAATATTTTCTTAATTTCTAAATTTTGCGTGCAAAGATACATATTTTCCGCGACATAAAAGGCGAATTAACATTTTTTCTACATCCACCACAGCTACAAGTACAAAACAAAATCCCTGTATCGCGAGTGCGAATCGCAATACGGGGATTTATCTATGTCATTATTGACCATGCCCATCATCTGGGGCACATACATAGCCAATTACGAACAGTCGACAGCGGAAGAAGGAGAAAGGAGAGAAGATGGCATGTATTCAACGATGCCATCGCATGAAGCGAAGCCAGCCTTTGAGTTTGTTAGGACGCTTGGGAGTTTTCATTTTCGGTTGTTCCTTTCCATGCTCCTCATCCTGTTCGTTGCTCTGTGTCTTTTGCATGGTGCATCAAATATATAATATGTTTTAATCCTGTACCATCACTTCTAAACGTCAAATCAATCCATTCATCTTCATTTAAAAAGCAACCATGACCATGCCAAGCAAACTCCAATACTTAATATTAAGTATAATTTGATTATTTATTGTTTTTTTATCTTAAGCAACATTATTGAATTTACCTTAGTTTAACTTAGTAAAAGTATCATATTTATCCCCACCCTCTTTAACCAATTGATTGCCAAAGATTGTATAGATTGTACCACCCGTAGTGACAATCTTATTGTGGGAACGGGTGAAAGTAACCATGCTACCTGATCCATCAGAATCAACAGGAAAATACCAACCGGAATGTTCTGAGAAGGATTTCGAATATAATTTGGTCTTTTTATTAGCAAGACTATAATAAATCCACATTGTGTTACTATTTATGATATGTATAGCAGTAAAATAATCAACACCCGTATCAGAATCATGATAAGGTGTAGACTGATACCAACCGACAAGTCCATCTTCTTTTTCATCATCATCCCCACAGGATACGATGCAAACACTCATAAACATGACCAACAACATGGTCAACAGGCTCCAATAAATATTTTTTCTCATTGTTCTTTAATTATTCGTTTGTGTCTCGTTCATATTGAGACATGTTAATTATTAATTGCACCCCCGGAATAAGGGTATCAAAAATGTTCTTTGAAATCACTGAAATTAAGTCTTATCGAACATTTCTTTGAGCGCTGTCTTGTCCGTGAATGACAGACTGAGGTTTGCAAGACCTCATAGGTCGAGCGTTTCAGCTGCATGTCATACTGGACAATCGCCACGAAGCAATAAGTTGTGATGGCAGCAAAAAGACAAATTCAAAT
>CAMVOK010000028.1 GCA_947169115.1 uncultured Prevotellaceae bacterium | reverse complement strand
AAAAGTTGTTGTGGAAAAGATGCGAAAAGAAATGGAACTGTGGAAAGAAAGAGTTTCTCTATAAGATTTTTTACTATATTTTTCTCAGACCTCTGCCACCATTTGGCGGAGGTCTTTGTTTTCTTTGTACCAAAATGAATAATATATAAACAAAAATGAAAGGAAAGAAAACTAACGAGAACTGGAGTCATAAGAACGATTTTCCGATTGAAGAGGTGTGGGGAACCTATCATACCTTGTCACAATTGATTGTACCAAGACTATTGGCATTCAAGGCTCTTGAGAAGCATGGAAGACCTGCCGACTTTAAAGATATTCAGGAGTGGAACAATACCATCCAAAAGATGATTGATGCTTTTGAGTTGATGAAGTACGCTACGACATATTCAGAGGAGGAAGAACATGCAATCGTCCAAGGACTTGATTTGTTTAGTAAGTATTATCTATATTTGTGGGATTAACATTTTAACAATATTGCTACAAAATGAATACAAAGATTGAACAATTACGGGAAATAGTCACTAATTCCGTAAATACAAATGAACATCATTGTGTAAAACGGATGATTCTTGAGAACGAACTCACATTCATTGAGAATCGTCACATGGAAGATTATTTTCTTGTTGCACATAGGTTAATGTCAGAACTGAATAAGAACGGCGATGTGCTAATTGGGCCTGGTTGGGATTGGATGATTGGTTCTCATGTCTGCCGTTCATTGGGAATAACACACATGAACCCTTGTGATTTGAGTATAACCCCAATTATTACTTGGGGTAAAGATAATTATCGTCCTACGATAACCATTGAAGTAGATAAAGAGTCGTATGAATTTGTCAGCAAAATAATAGTTGAATATGAAGACAAAAGTACATTACCTATAAATATACAGTCATCTGAAGTACTATCCAGAATAAAAAAAATCCTAGCCTTAATTAAAAAGAATGGCAAGGACATTCCCAAACTATATGATAAATCTATCTGGAATGAGGATTACCAATTGTTCTATCATGGATTTTTGAATGAAATACCATTATTTAATGATAAGAGCATTCAGCGATTAACGAAAATGTTGATATCCCAAAGACGATATGGAATTTTCGATGAACTTCTTGATATTCAAGGACTAACTAACTCTGAAGTCGATTATACTCTCATTGGTGAAGATACGATCGATAGATTCCAAAAGAAACATGGTGTCCTTTCTATTATGGGTAAAAACAGATTCCCTTGGGGCTTCCTATTTAAGGAGGATGCTGCATGGTTCCTCAATGGCTGGGTTAGTCTCTCATGGAAACAGACGGCTCAAGTAATCGAGTATGCAGATACAAAGAATGAAATTGAAGCAGAAGAGTTAAAGCAAATTTTTATATGCCAAGGGGTTAATAATGGATTTAAAGAGTCCGAACTGAATCGTATATGGAACTCTTTGTTCAGGAGAAGAACCAATGAGACTTTGCCGAGTAAGGCACATTATGCAGGTCGAGTATATCTTTCCGTATTCTTGGCAAGGCTGAAAAATGAGTTCCCCGAAGAGTTTAACGCAATAAAAGAATAGGCAATTATGAATAATCGAATTATATAATAGGAGCAGAAATCCCGAAAACCATTTTTACCCTCATTAACAATGAAGAAAGAAGACTCGTTCTTCAGGCTTATATTTGCAGGTCACATGCTCGTGTATTTCGATGTTTTATAAAAGAAAGAGGGCATGTCTGTTAATTTGACATGCCCTCGTGTTTAATAAGTAAGCGTGTTAGTTGTTTTCGGGACGGAGTTGACGAACAACCGCAGCAGTACGCCACATCTCACTGTCGCGCAGAGCAGCCAGTTCCTTCTCCAATCCAACACGGTAGTCGGGCTTAGAGTTGCTGTCAATGCTGATTTGAGCCTCGTGACCGCTCTTTACACTGGCATACAGTTTCTCTACCACGGGCTTAATGGCATCGTGGAAGGGACCCATCCAGTCGAGAGCACCACGCTGGGCTGTGGTGGAACAGTTGGCATACATCCAATCCATACCCTTGGCGGCAAACAGAGGCATCAGACTCTGTGTCAGCTCCTCAACGGTCTCGTTGAAGGCCTCAGAGGGAGTGTGGCCATTCTCACGGAGAACTTCATACTGAGCCAACAGCAGACCCTGAATAGCACCCATCAGTGAACCGCGCTCACCGGTGAGGTCACTTGTAGCCTCGCGCTGGAAGGTGGTCTCGAACAGATAGCCCGAACCGATACCGATACCCAATGCAAGGGTGCGCTCCAGAGCACGACCGGTGTAGTCCTGATAAACAGCATAGCTGGAGTTCAGTCCACGGCCTTCGAGGAACATGGTACGCAGGCTGGTACCACTACCCTTGGGAGCCACCATGATAACGTCGATGTCCTTGGGAGGAATGCAGCCGGTGCGGTCGTTCCACGTGATGGCGAAGCCATGAGAGAAGTAGAGAGCCTTGCCGGGAGTCAGATACTGCTTCAGGGTAGGCCATACGCTCATAACAGCAGCATCGGAGAGCAGACACATTACGATGGTACCCTTCTGGGCAGCCTCCTCGATGCTGAAAAGTGTCTCACCAGGAACCCATCCGTCAGCGACAGCCTTCTCAAAAGTCTTACCCTGACGCTGGCCGACAATGACGTTGAAACCATTGTCTCTGAGGTTACATGCCTGACCAGGACCCTGCACACCATAGCCGATGACAGCGATGGTCTCGTCTTTCAGCACCTCACGTGCCTTCTCCAAGGGAAACTCTTCGCGGGTCATTACTTCTTCAATGACACCGCCAAAATTCATTTTTGCCATAGTAAAATATATAAATTAAAAATTAAAAGTTAAAAATTAAAAGTTATCTGAAGCGGACTTTTGCCTGGCAGACGACTTCGCCGTTGCCATCTTCTGTTACGTTCTTCCTTACCTCCACATCGGTTTCGTTCTCGTCAACCTCCTGCACATAGAAAGAGAGTTGGTCGCCCAGATAACTCTCCGTCTTGTAGGCAATCTCGAAACGCTGGAGCCGCTGGTTGCGGAAGCGCTCCATCGGGAACAGATCCAGGATGTGCTCGATGTACTTTATCGAGTTGATATGTCCGTTGATGTCCACATCAGAGTAATAGGTTCCTATCGTTCTCACCAGCTGAGGTTCCCTGAACTTGAAACGTCCGTGTCCGGCTATCGGGCACTGTTTTTCCTCCTCTTGCACCACATAGCGCACAATGTCTCCATCATACAGGGTAAGCAGGTCGCATGGTTTGCGTGTTTCCAGGTCAATCATAGCCCAGATGCTCCGGGCATATCCGTACGGAGTGCCGTCCTCACGCAGGATGGCAAAGTTACGGTTGGTGAAGAGTTTTATCACGCTTTCCACCCACGTCTCAATACTCCCATGCTCATGCTGGCGAGGCATGTCTTCCAGCTCTATGCTCAAACGGCTCAACACCCATGTCTGGTGGTTCTCATTCAAGGCTGTTATCCCCCACCCTCTCCGCTGACTGTGGTTGCCAGCGGCATTCAGCAGGTGGTTCCCCAAGATGCCAAGGAACATACGTCCCATGAAATCGACATGGAACGGCTCCACATAGAAGGGATAAGAATCGAGCCTACCCCCATCCCCTTCCAAAGGGAGGGGAGATATATGTGTGTTATTATCTGTGTTGCTATCTGTAGTCATATACTTTCATATATCATCCATTGCTCTCACCCCCTCTTTTCCCCTTCCTTGGGGAGGGGCTGAGGGTGGGATCTCATTCTCTCCATTTCTTCCAGATACTTATCCAAACGCTCGGTGGTGCTCTTGGTGACGGCGATGCGTCCCGAACGTACAAACTGCAGGACGACACCCAGTTCGTTCAGCCGTTGGAAGAGGCTTAGGATGTCCTCCGTCATGCCTTTCTTCTCGATGATGCTGTAGGTGGGATTAACCTCCACGATGCGTGCTCCGTGCATACGTACAATGCGCGACACATCCTTGTTCTCAAGTAGATGTGGGGTGCTCACCTTGATCAGGCAAGCCTCCAGAATGAATATCTCGTCGTCCGTAAAGTAATGGGCCTGCAATACGTCTATCTTCTTCTCTATCTGCTTTGTGAGCATCTTGGCCATCTCCTCCGTGCAGTTGCAGGTGATGGTGTATTTGTGCACACCAGGTGTGGAAGAGGCACACACGTTGAGGCTCTCAATATTCACCTGACGGCGCGTGAACACTGCCGTTATCTGGTTAAGGATGCCCGCGAAGTTCTCGCTATATATTATCATCGTATAGAAGTTCTCTTTCATAAGACTTCGTCATTTAATTTCCAACAACATATCATCAATACTGGCACCCAACGGGGTCATGGGCAACACGTTTTCCTCCTCCTTCACGGCACACTGCAACAGGTAGGCACCTGGCGTTTCGAGCATCTCCTTGATGGCTCCGTCCAAGTCCTTGCGGTCAACTACGGTGCGCGAGGGTATGCCATAGGCCGAGGCTATCTTCTCGTAGTCGGGATTGAGCATGGGGGTGAACGAATACCTCTTGTTGAAGAACATATATTGCCACTGACGCACGTTGCCCAGATAGTTATTGTTCATGAGAATAATCTTCACGGGCGCATGCTGCTCCATGATGGTACCCAGTTCCTGAATGGTCATCTGCAAACCGCCATCGCCACAGAACATACAAACCGTACGCTCCGGAGCACCAAACGTGGCACCGATGGCAGCAGGCAGACCAAATCCCATGGTTCCACAACCGCCCGACGTGATAATGCTCCGAGGTTCGGAGTACTTGAAGTAGCGACAGGCAAACATCTGGTTCTGCCCAACATCGGTCACCAGCACAGCCTTATGCCCGGTGGCCTCGCTCACGGCATTCACCACCTCTCCCATCAGCAAGGGACCCTCGGTGGGGTGTATGGCAGAGTCTATTACACACTTCTGCTCCTTGTCGCGATAGGGCAGGAAACCTTCCAGCCAAGCCTTGTGCTTACATTCTTTCATCAAGGGCAACACACGTGCCAGCGTTTGCTTACAGTCGCCCACTACGGCCAGGTCCACCGTAATGTTCTTGTTTATCTCACTGGGGTCTATGTCAAAATGTATCACCTTGGCCTGACGGGCGTATGTCTCCACCTTTCCCGTCACACGGTCATCAAACCTCATGCCCACGGCTATCAGCAAGTCGCACTGTTGGGTCATGACGTTGGGAGCGAGATTGCCGTGCATGCCCAACATGCCCATATTCAGAGGATGCTCGGAGGGCAAAGCCGAAAGTCCCAGCAGCGTACAGCCTGCAGGCATGTCACCCTTCTCGATAAACTGGCGCAGTTCCTCACGGGCATTGCCCAGTTCCACACCCTGTCCCACCAACACCAAGGGGTGTTCGCTCTGGTTTATCATATCAGCTGCCTGTCGGATAACCTCATCCTCGGGCACAGGCACAGGACGATAACTACGAATGAAATCAAACTTTGCAGGCTCATAGTCCACCATACCCGTCTGGGCATTCTTGGCAAAGTCAAGCACCACAGGCCCGGGTCTTCCGCTCTTGGCAATGTAGAAAGCACGGCTCACAGCCCATGCCACATCCTCTGCCCTACGTATCTGATAGGCCCATTTCGTGATGGGCTGCGTCACACCGATTACGTCCACCTCCTGAAAAGCATCCGTACCCATGACAGAAGCTCCCACCTGGCCACATACCACAACCATGGGCGTCGAGTCAACCATCGCATCGGCGATACCTGTAACCGTATTCATGGCTCCCGGACCACTGGTAACGATGGCCACTCCCACTCTTCCGCTCACTCGGGCATAACCCTGGGCAGCATGCACAGCCCCCTGCTCGTGGCGTACTAAGATGTGGTTGAGTGTATCGCGATGGTCATACAGGGCATCATAAGTGGGCATAATAGCACCGCCCGGATACCCGAAAAGCACATCCACGCCTTCGTTTTCCAGACTGCGCATCAAAGCCTCTGCGCCTGAAATCCTCTGTTTCATATCTTTTTACCTTATAATTCCCTGCAAAGGTACGATTAAGTGAGCACAAAACCAAAAAAAGGGCAAAAATATGTTGTAATGGCTCGAATTTATATTTGTATAAAGATTCGAGACGGTACAACATATCGAGGCATTTACATAAAATCAACACCATTATACAAAAATGTATTATACAAATTTGTATAATTGAATAAAGGATTGCTGCGGCCGACCCTGATACTATTTGCACCATTGCCGATGTAGATAATGCCATCAATTACGCAGTAGAAGAAAAGGATGACACATATCAGGACCTCATGTCGAGACTGACCTCCAAACAAAAGGCACTGCTTATGGCCTTGGGGCAGACGGAAGGAGATGTGCAACCGACTAGTGCACCGTTTATAAAGAAATATCGCCTTTCCACAGCCAGTACTGTTCAGCGCAGTCTTTCTGCCTTATTAGAAAAGGACATCATCACCAACGAGAGTGGCCGCTATTTCATCTACGATTACCTCCTGCGTTTCTAGTTGAATCGGGAAAAATAGCCCCTCCCACCATTCCTTCGGCTTGCGTAGTTTCGGAGCACCGAGCGAGAGCATCATTCTTTGATTGAGGCAATCAATTATCTTTGATTGCTACAACCATCATATTTTGATTGGGGCAATCATCATGACTTGATTGCCCGAACCAGGGATAGAATTAGTGGGCAACGCCTCCTAGCGTTGCCCACTATATCCATTCGGCCAGATAAAAAAATCTGAATCAGACAGCAATCATATCCTTATTACTTGCTCTCTTCCTTTTTCATAAAATACTCGTTGCCACGAATAATTATACTGGCATTATCCTTATCAAAGTTTTTTATTGTAATTGGTAACATATACGATGGAACTTCTTTATCACCATTCCAACCTTCATAACTTCTACCCACCATTATCCCCTTGGTGATACTAATAGTATTCCCTGAAATTTCAACTTCTTTAATATAAATACTTCTATTAATGCTATATCTCTCTGCTACTAACTCGGATAGGAATTCACTGCTTGTATATATACAATAATTAGAATAGTTATACCCCCACCCGCTAAAAGAGAATGTCTTGTTATTGCCCTCCCATGTAGTGTTTTCTATGTATGTTAACCCATACGCAATATCATCTTTCTTATAAGAGAGTGCTTTTCCTGTACCCAAGGATATACCTGCCCATGACTCATCATTGGAAAGTGTCACTTCCCATTGCCAACTTCCTATGATTGTGGAAAGAATGTTCGTCCCTGCATTGAATGTCCAATATCCAGATTCTTTAATTCCACCAACTTTTACATGTACCATTGGGATAGAATACAAAATCCACGGAAGTAGTGGTCTCAGATGAACATTTCCAGAAACTAATGAACTTTTTCGAAGATTCTGGCAGGTTGTCTTCGGGATTCTCTACTTTTTGTGATCCATTCTCGTCATCGTCACCGCATGATACAAGTTTAACACTCACGAAAGAGGCCATCAATATGACCATCCATTGAAAAAATTGCTTTCTCATAATTGCATAAATAAATTAAAGTTAAACAATAAATTCGACTATTATTACAAGAAAAGCGTGTAGTTGAACTTATTATTTATCTGGGGTCTTAGGAAACCTACGTACTATAATAAGCAACCCACGCTTCCGGATTATATATTCCTCCAACGTGGGAGAGAATATAACCATCTACGTGAGCGTATCTGCTCATTATCCAGTACGTGAAAGTTCCTAAGTTTCAGATAAAGATAATCCGCGTATAACGCTCAACTCGCAAAGTCATCTAACATTTATCACAACACTTTGTGCATCAGAATTGGGACAAAGATAGGAAACTTTATTTAAAATGCAAAATGCAAGAATCAAAAACTTATGCACAAGCGAATGAAATGCATCCGTTGCAAGAAGATAGTGTAACTTCAATTCCCATCCTTTTCGAAAGGAGGGGTAGGGGTGGTTTAGACTGCCATAACATAAATGAATCGAACCATCATACTTTCCCCTTGACACTACCACCCCTACCTTTGCCACCGTCGCTATGCTCCCCAATTGCTTAAACACATAACTCGCAATTGCCTCCCCGGAGGAGGGGAATTAAGAGGCAACGCCTCCGAGCGTTGCTTGCAGGAATGAGGTCAAAAGACTGTCGTCCTGCAACGCTCGGAGGCGTTGCCCACTATTCTTAACTACGATAAGTCACACACGGGCAGACAGGAGACGTTGCCCGTACGGGCTAACGACACTGCTCCCTCTGGCCTACCCCGACCCTCCCTAAGGGAGGGGGATTACCTTAAACACTTAAACCTTTAAACTCTTAAACCCTTAAACACCTAAATCCTTAATCTTCGATTATCCTCACGCCGCCCTTGTCAGCAGAAGCCACGGACTGAGCATAGGCACGGAGAGCCTTGCTGACTATGCGGTTGCGCTTCAAGGGTTGCTGCGGACGTGCTGCCAGTTCTTCATCGCTGAGCTTGACATTGATGGAGCGACTGGGGATGTCGATGACAATGATGTCGCCGTCCTTTATCTTACCGATGTTGCCACCACTGGCTGCCTCTGGTGAGATGTGTCCGATGCTGAGACCGCTGGTGCCACCAGAGAAACGTCCGTCGGTGATGAGGGCACACTCCTTACCCATGTGCATCGACTTGATATAGCTGGTAGGATAGAGCATCTCCTGCATACCAGGGCCACCCTTGGGACCTTCGTGAGTGATGACCACGCAGTCACCCTTCCTGACCTTACCACCAAGGATGCCCTCGCAGGCATCTTCCTGAGAGTCAAACACTACGGCAGGACCTTCGAAGTGCCACAGTTCGGGTGCTACTCCGGCAGTCTTCACCACACAGCCGTCTTGAGCGATGTTGCCAAAGAGTACTGCCAGGCCACCATCCTTGGTGTAGGCATGTTCGATGTCGCGGATGCAACCATTCTCGCGGTCTGTATCGAGCGTTTCCCACTGAGCATCCTGACTACCCATCTTGGTCGAGAACTTACCACCCGGGGCACTGCTGTAAATCTCCCACGGCGACAATTCCCCATCCCCACTTTGAACTTTTAATTTTGAATTTTGAATTATAGAGTATCGCTCGATGTCTTCGCCAAGCGTAGAGCCGTTTACACGCTTGCAGCTGAGGTCGAGCAGGTTGCCCTTGGCCAGTTCGCCCATGATGCCGAGGATGCCACCGGCACGGTTTTCTTCCTGAATCGAGTACTTCTGCCAGTTGGGCGACAGCTTGCATAGGAAGGGAACACGACGCGAAAGGCGGTCGATGTCCTGCATGTTGAACTCCACCCCACCCTCCTGAGCTACGGCCAAGAGGTGAAGAACGGTATTCGTGGAGGCTCCCATGGCAATGTCGAGGGTCATGGCATTGAGAAAAGCCTGACGGGTGGCTATCGAACGTGGCAGAACACTCTCGTCGCCCTCTTCGTAGTATTTTAGGGCATTCTTTACAATCTGACGAGCTGCCTGCTTGAAGAGCTGAATGCGGTTGACGTGGGTGGCCAGTATGCTGCCGTTGCCTGGCAGAGAGAGGCCAATGGCTTCGGTCAGTGAGTTCATGGAGTTTGCCGTGAACATGCCTGAACAGCTTCCGCATCCGGGGCAGGCACATTGTTCCACCTCGGCCAGTTCCTCATCGCTGACGGCAGGGTCTCCACCCTTAATCATGGCTGTAATCAGGTCGGCATTCTCGCCATTCAGCTTGTGCGACTCCATCGGGCCTCCGCTGACAAAGACAGCAGGGATGTTCAGTCGCATGGCAGCCATGAGCATACCAGGGGTGACTTTGTCGCAATTGGAGATGCAAATCATGGCATCAGCCTTGTGGGCATTGACCATGTACTCTACGGAGTCGGCAATGATGTCTCGCGAGGGCAAAGAATAGAGCATGCCATCGTGCCCCATGGCAATGCCGTCATCGATGGCAATGGTGTTGAACTCAGCAGCATAGCAGCCCATCGATTCGATTTCCTGCTTCACGATTTGTCCGATTTCGTGGAGATGGGTATGACCCGGTACGAACTGCGTAAACGAGTTTACTATGGCTATGATGGGCTTACCGAACTGCTCACGTTTCATTCCATTTGCCACCCACAGGGCACGCGATCCTGCCATGCGGCGACCTTCAGTGCATACGGCACTTCTCAATTGATGTTTCATAATTGTCTAATGTATATTTCCTTGCAAAGATACGAATTTATTTTGAATTACGTTTCATCCATGTTAATGTTACGCATCAAGCCTTCATACTTGGCGCGTTTGACGGCTGAGCCACGGAAGAGATTGCGATATTGCTCAACCGTAAGGTGCTGCCAGTCGGCATCAGTCATCTGCAAGAGTTCTGACGAGGGACGGAACTCCTCAACAGGTGTGGGCTGGGCTTTGGAAAGATGGGGACATGCCCGCAGACAACGGTCGCAACCATAGAAGCACTCATCGAGCAGGGGCTTAGTATTGGCAGGCAAATCTCCACGGTGCTCGATGGTGAGATAGGACAAGCAACGACGGGCATCCAGTCCTTCCTCCGTAAGAGCACCCGTAGGACAGGCATCGAGACAGCGTTTGCACTTGCCACAAAGCGAGAACATTGGGTTGTCGCAGAGAGGTTCATCGTATTGGTCGGCTTCCCACGTCAGCAGAAGTTCGCTGAGAAAGAAGGCACTGCCCTCGTGAGGAATGACCAATTGGCGGTTGCGACCTATCCAGCCCAAGCCACAACGCCACGCCCAGTATTTCTCCATAATGGGGGCTGTATCCACACAAATGCGGTAAGACCCTCCCCCTGCCCTCCCTTGTAGGGAGGGGGTCCGGAGGGTGTTCTGCAGGAGAGTCTTTAGACGTTCGCGGATGACATCATGGTAGTCGCGCCCCTGTGCATACCAGGCAAGACCTTTCTGTGTGGGTTGTTGCCCGGGATTGTAACTCATGGCCAACGAGACAACTGTCTTGGCTCCAGGGAGTAAAAGACGGGGGTCGCGACGCAGGTCAAGGTGGTTCTCCAGATAATGCATCTCGCCCTGCCTGCCCTCACGAAGCCAGTGTTCGTAACACGCCATAACTTCGTCAGGCACAGGCTCTGCCGGAGCCAGCCCCACATGAGTAAAGCCAAGGCGAAGAGCCTCGAGTTTTATGTGGAGAGAGGAGAGAGGATACATTTTCTCCCTGGAAATTATTTTGAGCTGATTTATGATTCCTCTCTCTTCTCTCTTCTCTCCACTATTCTTATTCAATTTTCCTGAACTCATACCCTTGTTCCTTGAGCCATTGAAGGGCATCAGGAAGCATGACTTTGAGTTTATCGATACTCTTCAAGGAGTCGTGGAAAGTAATAATGCTGCCATTACGAGTGTAATGTTTCACATTCTCCAGGACATCGGCTGCCGTCAGGCGTGTGCTGTAGTCACGTGTGACGAGGTCCCACATCACCACCTTGTAGCCAAAGATGCGTATGGTGCGGTATTGCACGGCTCGCATCCAACCATGAGGGGGACGGAAGAATTTGGTCTGGAGTATCTCGTTAGCCTTATGGCAGTTGTAAAGGTACTTCCAACTACTCCAACGCAATCCACCCACATGATTGTAGGTGTGATTGCCGATGGAATGCCCACGACGACGCACTTCCTCCAACAGTTCGGGATAGCGGTGGGCATTCTCGCCTACCATGAAGAATGTGGCCTTGGCTCCAAACTGGTCGAGCACATCAAGCACATAGGGCGTTGCCTCTGGTATGGGACCATCGTCGAATGTCAGGTACACCGCACGCTCGTTCTTGTCCATCCGCCATACGGCATGGGGATAGAGCCAACGAAGGAAGCGAGCCGGTTGCTCAATTATCATAGTTACCCATTGACATGATCGTGTAGTACCGCTGAGCAGCATCCTCGTACTTCTTCAACAGGGTGGAGTTGGAAGCTGAAAGCAAATCCAATACCTCCTGCAGACGATAGAAGTAGAACTGAAGTTCGCCCGTGGACAAACGTGACTGACGTGCTGAGAGACTCAGATACCAGTCGATGTATTCGCAACAGGTCTGACCCACAGCATCAGCTATCTCCTCGCCCTTCTTTGTCTTACCGAGTGCCAGCCACGTGCGGGCCAAGTCAATCGAGCCACCCTGCCAGCCATGAGGCACATTGTAGGCAGGGATGACCTTCTCAGCCTTCTCCATCAGTTTCAAAGCCTTGTCGGCCTTGCCTTCGCGAATGAGTTGGCGTCCCAGTTGGGAGAATATGCGGCGATGGGTATAGCACATGCGCAATACGGTTTCATCGAGGTAGATGTCGGGATTCTCAAGACCGCCATAGCGGAACTTGTTCATGAGGTTGTCGTACATCTTCTCCGTATCAATGGTGCAACCTGTCTCCTGGGTATTAAAGGGTGTGATGCGATCAACCAATCCCTCACGAACGAAGTTCTTACCCAAGTCGCCATAGTTGTCGCTACCGACAGTTATGGCCACATACATGGGACGAACCCAATTGCTACGTGCCAGCATCTCAAGCATCATCATCTCACTCTTGTAGATGCGGTTGCGACCCTTCAGGGAGATGTGCATGACATCGGGAATGCTGTCGCCGGCTATCATCATGCCACTCTTGCGCACAGCCTCCTTGTCAATGGTGATGACGAGGGAGTCTGTGGGGATAATCTGCAAGTCGGCGTCCTTGGAAAGCACCCAACGATCGATGATGTTGCTGAGTTCATAAGGATTGTCACCCAGGTTCTCACGCAAGGCATCGGGATGGTCCTTATAATAGTCCATCACCTGTTCGATGCCACCAGGATAAATGGGAATGGCCTCGCGAACCCCACTGACATAATCGATACGCTTCCAGCTGATGGGCAAGGAGGGGGAGTCGTAGGCAGGACGCTTCATCTGGTCGATGTACCAGTCGGTCTGCAAGTAACTGAGGTTGCAGACACGGGCATCGGTACGGAACTCCTCGGTCTCCTGAGCATACCAGAGAGGGAAGGTGTCGTTGTCGCCGTTGGTGAAGATGATGGGGTTACCCTCTTGTTGCAGACTTTGCAGATAGTTCTGTCCGAAGTCGCGACAGGTATATCGGCCACTACGGTCATGGTCATCCCAAGTCTGACTGGCCATCTGTATGGGCACGGCCAGACTCACACAAGCCACGAGTGCTGCAATCGTCTCCTTACGGATTATCCGGTTCAGATAATCGGCAATAGCAGCCACACCCAGACCTATCCAAATAGCGTAAGCATAGAAGGAACCTGCGTATGCGTAATCGCGTTCACGAGGTTGCATCGGTGTCTGGTTGAGGTAAATGACAATGGCAATACCTGTCATGAAGAATAGGAAGAAAACAACCCAGAACTGTTTGACGCCGTCACCTGCTGTAGAGCCGTCTGTTTCTCCTGTTGGGTTCTTATAGACCTGCCAGAAGAGTCCCAACAAACCGAGCAACAGGGGCAGGGCATAGAAGACGTTGCGCCCCTTGTTCTCACGGAGTTCGGTAGGCAGTTTGCTTTGGTCGCCCAGTCGCCAGTTATCGAACCAGGAGATACCTGTTATCCAGTTGCCATGTTCCAGTTCGCCATTGCCCTGGATATCGTTCTGGCGACCGGCAAAGTTCCACATAAAATAGCGCCAGTACATAAAGTTCAACTGGTACGACATGAAGAAATAGAGGTTTTCTCCCATCGTTGGCATTTTTATCTGCTGGGTACGCCCTGCAATATCAGCCTCCACGATATAGCCCTTCACTCCTCCCATCCAGTCCTCGTAAGCCTGCTTATGACGGTCGCTATACATACGGGGGAAGAGCATGTTCTGCCCGTACTTGTAGTCGAGATTGTATCGAACCAGTTCGTAACGGTCTGGCTCATCCGGATTTGCCTTCTCCTTACGCTGATAAACAGGTGCTCCCTCGGTAGAAACGGGCACCCAATATTCTCCCTCCACCTTCATGGCTACCTGCGAATTGTAGGAAGGACCATAAAGCAAAGGACGGTCGCCATACTGTTCGCGACTCAGGTAAGAGCCCAGGGTGAAGATATCCTCGGGGGAGTTCTGATCCATGGGAGTATTGGCCGTCGAACGGATGACAATGACCGCATACGAAGAATAGCCCACCATAATCATGAGCATACACAATAGGGAGGTGTTCATCAATCGGGCACTTACCAGGAACTTCTCGCCCTGACGCCAACGGATTACCATTGCCAGGAGAACCAAAGCAACAAGCCCCATGACTACGCTGAGCGTGCCATAACCATAGAAGGGAATGCCCAGCAAGCCCACACTCAGGACATAAGAGATGGACATGCGCAGACGGTTTTCCTTGTCACGATGGGTTTCGTAAATGGCCCAAAGCACAGCCGTAATCAGCAAGAGAATGTAAAGTATCAGTCCTGTATTGAAGGGAAGTCCGAAAGAATTGACAAACAACAGCTCGAACCATCCGCCCACCTTCACGATGCCTGGAACAATGCCATAGAGCACTACGGCAACCAAAGCAAAGGATACCAGCAAGGCCATTATGGAACCACGGAGGTTGGCATTGGGATACTTACGATAGTAATATACCAAGACAATGGCCGGCAGACAAAGCAGGTTGAGCAAGTGGACACCGATAGACAGACCCGTAAGGTAGGCAATGAGCACCAACCAACGGTCGCTATGGGGCTCGTCAGCCTGTTCCTCCCACTTCAGGATAAGCCAGAAAACAAGGGCAGTGAACATGCTACTATAGGCATAGACCTCACCCTCGACAGCCGAGAACCAGAAGGTATCGGAAAAGGTATAAGCCAAAGCTCCTACCAAGCCACTGGCCTCAACAGTAATCAACTGCCCCACCGTGGAAACCACGCCATTGGTTCCTACCAACTTACGAGCCAAATGGGTAATACTCCAGAAAAGGAACAGAATACACAATGCCGACATCAGTGCCGACATGGCATTTATCATATAGGCCACCTTGGTAGGGTCGTTAGTCAACTGGGTAAACAGGTTGCCCGTAAGCATGAAGAAGGGTGCGCCTGGTGGGTGACCGACTTCCAGCTTGTAAGCCGTAGTAATAAACTCGGGGCAGTCCCAGAAGCTTGCGGTGGGCTCGATGGTACTGCAATAGACAAATGCAGCGATGAAGAAGGAGACCCACCCCACCACATTGTCTATCAATCTAAAGTGTTTCATATAGAGCTAATTTTTAAATGCGCGTGCAAAGATACGAATAAAACGGGGATAATGCAAGAACTGCAAAGCCCAAAATCGTGAGCACAAACATGACAAGGGAACCCCACGTGGTGCGCAACGTGAAATAATGGGCAAGAAGTGGACTAAAGCTGAGCAACAGCAAAGGGGTAGATTCCTCGAATCGGAACGTAAGAATGGCGTACGCAACTATCAATGCCGACTGGCACACATAGATGTAGAATATCATGCGTGTGCGGATTTTATCATCGTAACTGTTGAGCAGATAATACACCGAAGTCCACAGGGTAAGAAACGTGAAAAAAAAGAACGGGAGTTGATGGGAAAGGGCATCAGGGTCTTGCATATCCGCCCATTCAAAGTTCCCCCAATCATACAGATTCGCCATTCCCAACAGGCTACCCCACCATGTCACTAACGGGGTGAGGTCTTCTTTCACCAAAAGGAAACCCATCCAGAACCAAAACGGAAGACAGGTTCCCACTACGGCTGCCCATAGGGTACGAAACGTAAGGGTACGCATGAACACTAGCAAATACCAAAGAAAGGCAGGTACCAGATATAGCATAGGGGGGAAAACAACAGCCCCCAGAGAAAGGAACAAGAAGGAATGGAACACATCTGCTACAGGCTGGGTGCACTGATAGGTACGGAAAAGCAGATAATAGCTGATAGACAAGGAAAGTACCGACAAAAGGATGGGCTGGAAGGAATGTAAGAATCCGATACAGGCCATGCCCAGAAGCCATACCGAGGACAACATGCGCGAACGGACACGGATAATCTGGTTGGTATTGTTTGTCTCCATAAGGACATAGGCTACAAACAACGTAAGTAGCAATGACAACAGATTATCCAAAAGGGAGCTACCCCGCGGCCACCACCACAATGCGATGGCAAGCAGCACACAGATGGGCAACGTGAATATGCTCCGCCCTATCTTATTGTGTAACCTTGGTTTCCTCAATGCTTAGCTTCCTAAATCCTTGCCAATGTCCCGACGATAGTATTTTCCCTCGAACCGAACCTGCTCGGCTCCCTGCATGCTCTTGGCCAATGCTTCTGCTTGTGTGGTTCCATAATTACTCACAGCCAACACGCGGCCACCATTGGTAACTATCTGACCCTCCTTTTGTGCCGTTCCTGCATGGAAAAATATGCTTTCGCCAACCTTATCGAAACCAGTCACGGGGAAACCCTTTTCGTAGTGTTCGGGATAGCCGCCACTGACAAGCATGACGCAGACAGCCGGACGTTCATCGAACTCAACCGTTCGCCGTCCCAGTGTCTGGGTGGCCACCCCTTCCAGCAAGTCCACAAGGTCGGTCTTCAATCGGAGCATAACAGTCTCTGTCTCGGGGTCACCCATGCGACAGTTGTACTCTATCACCTTGGGATTGCCATCTACGTTTATCAAACCAAAGAAGATGAAACCCTTGTAATCGATTCCCTCCTTGGCAAGTCCGTCAACAGTAGGACGAATAATGCGATCTTCCACTTTCTGCATCCACTCCTTGGTAGCAAAGGGGACAGGAGACACACTACCCATGCCACCTGTGTTCAGTCCCGTATCGCCCTCACCGATGCGTTTGTAGTCCTTTGCCTCTGGCAGTATCTTATAGTCCTTGCCATCGGTAAGCACGAATACCGAACATTCTATTCCACTGAGGTATTCCTCGATGACAACGCGCGACGAAGCGGTACCGAACATACCTCCGAGCATTTCGCGGAGTTCTGCTTTGGCTTCCTCCAGAGTGGGAAGGATAAGGACTCCCTTCCCTGCACATAACCCGTCGGCCTTCAACACGTACGGGGGTTGCAAGGTTTCGAGGAAGCGCAATCCCTCCTCAAGGTGTTCGCCATCGAAGGTCTGATAACGGGCCGTTGGGATACTGTGGCGTTGCATGAAGCCCTTGGCAAAGTCCTTACTGCCTTCCAACACAGCACCCTGCTTAGATGGACCAATGACAGGAATACCCTTCAAATGCTCATCGGCCTTGAAATAGTCGTAAATGCCCTTCACCAATGGGTCCTCGGGGCCAACAACCACCATGTCAATTCCTTTGTCGAGAACAAACTGACGAATGCCAGGGAAATCATCAGCTTTCAAATCTACATTCGTACCGACCTCACTCGTACCGGCATTGCCTGGAGCAACGTATAGCGTTTCCAACTTCGGACTTTGAGCCAGTTTCCATGCGATGGCATGTTCGCGACCACCGCTACCTAAGAGCAATATCTTCATAGTACTAATTTTAATTGTAGAGGATTATCGTTTTATAGGATTGTGCATATCCGTTATTTTAGGTAATCGTCGAAATAACGGGTTATGCGTTCGTGCAAGTGTACTTGATCGCGCCCAAACATGTTGTGGCCACCGCCAGGATAGGTGAAGAGGTCAGGCTGCGTACCTGCATCCTCACAAGCACGGAGGAACGACAACGTATGCTGGGGAACACAGGTGGGGTCGTTGTAACCGAGGATTATCTGCAAACGTCCCTGCAGGTTCTTGGCTTTATTCAAGAGACTGCAACGCTCGTAGCCTTCGGGATTCTGTTGAGGTGTGTCCATGTAACGCTCACCATACATCACCTCGTAGTACTTCCAGTCAATGACAGGACCACCTGCAACGCCAACCTTGAACACATCAGGATAAGTACACATCAAGTTGGTGGTCATGAATCCACCAAACGACCATCCGTGTACTCCCATTCGGTCAGCATCGACGTAGGGTAGCGACTTCAAGAACTTCACGCCCTCCATCTGATCCTTCATCTCCTCCTCGCCCAGACGACGGAAGGTGGCCTGTTCAAATTCCCGACCGCGCCATTCACTGCCGCGGTTGTCGAGAATAAAGAGCAGATAGCCCTTTGTGGCCATATATGCCTCCCAACCACGCATACACCAATGCCAACGGGCATCAACATTGTGGGCATGGGGACCGCCATAGACATAGACTACAGTAGGATATTTCTTCTCTTCATCAAAATCAATGGGCTTTACCATACGATAATACAGGTCTGTCACCCCATCGGCTGCCTTTATGCTACCACTCGTGATTTCGGGTATCTTGTATCCCTGTTCCAACCATGGGTCTGTTGCCATAAGAACATTAGCCACCAATTTAGGCAGACGGCCACGAACAGAAGCTGTGGTATAAACACTGATACAACGGGGCACAGAGGGTGAGGAATATCGGTCGATAACCATTGTTCCATCCTGACTCAGAGAGGCATAGTGTACTCCCTCTCCTGCACCAATGAGGGTACAACGGGGCTTCACTAAATTAAGGCTATACAAACAACTGGTGCGCGGATCAAGTGCATTGCTCAAATAGAGTACACACTTGTCCTTTGTATTGAAACCGACCAGTTGCTGCACCTCAAAGTTTCCATAGGTCAACTGCTCAGTCTTTCCCGTCGTAACATCCAAGAGATACAGATGATTCCAGCCATCACGCCTGCTTTGCATAATCGCCTTATTGGCATCCCAAGGCAGGAACTCCAAACCATTCATGGGTTCCACATACTTGTCGTGACACTCCTGAAGAAGCTGGTTCTCCAACTTACCGGATTCGGTGCTGTAGGCCACCAGTTGCATGTCATTCTGGTCACGATTCAACTCAAAGACATACAGACGTTTCCCGTCTGGTGCCCAGGAAAGATTGGTGTGGTAGTCATCGGGAGCACCAATAAGCTGAAGCCACGTTGTCTTACGGGTTTTCACATCAAAGATGCCCACCTTAACTTGATGGCTCGTCTCACCAGCCATAGGATATTTGTCCATCGTAACACCAGCTATACGCTGCGATATGTCAACCTGCGGATAAGCGGCAACCATACTCTGATCCATACGGTAGAAAGCCAGTTTTTCTCCATCCGGGCTCCAGAATGTTCCTTTCGAAATACCAAACTCGTCGCGATGCACACTTCGGCCATAGACAATATTGTCCGAGCCGTCTGTGGAGCCATCGGTACTTACCTGTAAGCTCTCACCGTCAGCAGTCACCACATACAAATTGCCCTGAAGGGTGTATGCCAAATGTTTTGACTTCAGGTTGAAATCCTGATTTTCTGCTCCTTGTGGAATGTCCTGACTCCAAACTACCTTACCCAGTTTCCAGTCCACCTGCACACGTTTCTTGCCGCTTCTCACCTGAGCTATGGGCTGCCCACCATAAGGCAACAATATGTTGTGCCCACTCGTGGCCACCTTTTCTCCGGCAATCTCGTTTATGCGTTCTACTGTAACAAGTGACTTTCCCGTCAGGAGTTCCTTTACCTCCTCATACGTGGTTTCCACAGCCACATTTCCCCACCACTGGGTATAACGATTCTCTGGTTGCAGATTATACCAATTATTTCCACCCGACATGACGTCCTCGAGTGTCAATAGTTTTTGTGCAAAAACCACACTTGACATAAGCATTAATGCCATGAACAGTTTAGTCCTCATAGTTATTTCCCCTCCCCTTCTTGAAGTCACGTGAACCTTTATTAAAATCACGTCCACCTTTCTTGAAATCGCGTCCTCCCTTCTTAAAGTCGCTCTGCCTACGTTCTTCGCGATTGTCACCTGCCCAACGGTCACCTCCACGGCGTTCACGGGTTCGGTGCTCGTCATTACGACGTCCGTCATCGAAACGGCGAGGCTTTCCCTCACGTCCGAAACGGTTCGGGCGTTCGTCATCCCTCGTTCGAGCCTCCCTACGTTCTCTCCGCTCCTCCTTCATCCGCTCGAAACGCTGTTCAAATTCTTCATCGGTCTCGTTCAATCCTTGCTTGAAAGAACGTTTTTCCTTGAAACGATGTTTCTCGGCCATCTGTCGGCGATCGTCAGCAGACTTTATCTGTCGTCCTTCACTACGGACATCATTATATCGTCCCATAAACATCTGGTACTTGCGGAGTTCACACTCAAGGCTGCCATTATAGAGAGGAACCTTCAACGATGCCTTCAAGCCGATAGCATCGAAACACTCCTCACGATAACTGAGTACCCATGCCTCGTTGTCTGCAAACTGCTTTTTGAACTGTGTGCCAATCATCTTATACAGCCCTACGAGGTCCTCTGGCTTGAGACGTTCCCCATAAGGAGGATTCGTGACGATGATGCTTTTCTCCTTGGGCTGCATGAAGTCCTTGAAATCCTGGAACTGAATGGTAATGTCGCCTGCCAACCCAGCAGCCTTCACGTTGCGTTCTGCAATAGCCACTGCCTGCCGATTGTTATCATAGCCATAGACATGGTGTTGGAAATCACGTTCCTGCGAATCGTCGTTGTATATCCTTTCGAACAAGTCGGCATCGAAATCCGCCCATTTCTCAAAGGCATACCCTTGACGGAACAGACCTGGAGCCATATTCCTGGCGATTAACGTAGCCTCGATAGGCAGGGTGCCGCTACCACACATGGGGTCGATGAAGTCAGTCTCGCCACGCCATCCCGTCATCAAGATGATACCAGCAGCCAACACTTCATTCAACGGAGCCTCAACAGCTTCCTGCCGATAACCACGACGATGCAGACTCTCACCCGAGGAATCGAGCGACAAGGTGCAATCATACTCAGCGACATGCATGTTCAACTGCAAGTCGGGGTTAGAAACACGAATGTTTGGCCGATTCCCTGTCTTTTCGCGGAACTGGTCAACTATGGCATCCTTCACCTTATAAGCCACAAACTTCGAGTGACGGAATTCGGTCGAATAAACAACGCTATCCACAGCAAAAGTGGTCTCGTTACTGAGATACTGGGTCCAGTCTATCGACTTCACAGCTTCATATACCTCATCGGCACTGGTAGCGCGAAAGTGCTTGATGGGTTTCAATATGCGAATGGCCGTACGCAAGCAGAAGTTACTGCGATAGAGCAGTTCCTGGTCACCTGTGTATGACACCATACGGCGTCCTATTTGTATATTATTGGCACCCAACTTGCTCAGTTCCTCTGCCAACACATTCTCCAAGCCTTGAAAGGTCTTGGCTATCATTTCAAATTGCATATAATTATTCACTCTTAATTCTTAATTCTTCACCAGCGCAAAGCGCTTTACAGCCCCCCAAAATCCTCGGGTCTTATATCGTAACTCCGACGACGCTTCGCCTGTACCAGATGTTCGCCGGGATCGGTACTCTCGGTCACCCACAGGTTACCACCGATGATGGTACCCTTTCCTATCGTGATGCGTCCAAGTATGGTTGCGTTGCTATACACAATTACGTTATCCTCCAGTATGGGATGACGAGGTATTCCCTTGATGGGATTTCCGTTCTCGTCCAACGGGAAGCTCTTGGCTCCGAGAGTCACGCCCTGATAAAGTTTCACGTAGTTTCCAATAATACACGTAGCCCCAATGACCACACCCGTCCCATGGTCGATGGTAAAATGATGACCGATCTGGGCTTCGGGGTGGATGTCAATCCCCGTTTCGCTATGTGCCATCTCCGTTATGATACGTGGAATGAGGGGTACACCTTGCAGGAACAGTTCATGGGCTATTCTGTAGTTTGAAATTGCCTTTATCACAGGATAGCAACTGATGATTTCTCCTCGGCTCGTAGCCGCAGGGTCACCATTGTAAGCTGCCTCCACATCTGTTGACAAAATATGACGCAAGGCGGGAAGTTTACTTATGAATTCAGCGGCTATCTGCTGGGCTTTCTCCATGGGGCAAATAGGTTCGTCCTTGCCCTGAATGAAGCACAATCCAGCCATAACCTGCTCCGAAAGCAACTGGAAAAGACGTTCCACATTCACACCTACGTGGAACTCCAGTGTCTTTGAGTTCAGATTTGAATTACCATAAAAACCAGGGAAAATTAGGGCACGACATAGATCCACTATTTCCTGCAATGCTGGCCCCGAAGGCAGCGGTGCACCGTCGCGATGCTCATGGAACATGCCACCTTGCGAATTGACATCCGACAATTCCACTATGACAGTTCCAAGTTGGTGGGTGAGGTCTTTAACACTCATCTTCTTTTTGTGTACAATAAATTTTGCACGCAAAGATAATAAGAATTATCGAGCATACAAAGAAAACGGGACACAAAAAGCAGTATAGTCCGCAATGTTTAGGACAGTTGCAAATATGGATTCGTATTCCGCTCTTCCCCCACGGTGGTGGCAGGACCATGTCCGGGATAGACAACAACGTTGTCGGGAAGGGAGAGAAGCTTGTCCCATATACCCCGTATGAGTTTTTCGACATCGCCCCCAGGAAGGTCACTACGCCCCACGCTGCCCTGAAAAAGTGTGTCACCGCTAAAGACGACATCTTTGTCCAGAACGTAGAAACAAAGCCCACCAGGTGTGTGTCCGGGAGTGTGCAGCACACGAATGCGTATATGCCCCAATGGAAGTTCCTGACCATCGACAAGATACTCCCCGATAGGAACCAGTGGAGGCATCTGCAGACCAAACCATTCACATACCATGGCAGGTGCAGCCTCGTAAACCGGCTGTTCGTCAATATGACATAAGGGCCTCAAGCCATACTGCCGATGGAGGAATGACAGTCCCATGACGTGGTCGAAGTGCATGTGGGTTTGCAACGCATAACGCGGAATCAAATGGTTCTCCTCGATAAACTGGGCTATCCTTGCCTCCTTCTGTTCTCCCCATGCCCCACAGTCAATAATGGCACACTCAAGAGTATCGTCCCATACCAGATAACAGTTCTCACCTATTGCATTCGCAACGAATCGCTTAATATTCAAAGTTGTGTCCATAACATATATGCCTTTTAAAGAAGCATCAAAGGGGCAGATAAACCACTTTTTTCGTTTCAAAGAAAGGTTCGGTGAAATAATCGGCCAAAGGAGTAATGTCAACCGCATTTTTCATCGGGTAGGTCTCATGTTCCAGTTCTCCTCCTTTCAGACAGATTAGCCCGTTTGGCAAGGCATGGTGCTGCTCCTTGGCAATATTCTTTCTACATAGTTTTACGAGGTCTGCCAAAGGCATAACAGCACGGGAGACAACAAAGTCAAACTTCCCCTTTTCCTCCTCGGCACGGCACCAACGGGTAGTAACATTCGTAAGGCCAAGGGTTTTCACCACCTCATCACAGACAAGAATCTTCTTCTTGATGCTATCCACAAGATGAAACTTAGTCTCTGGGAACATAATGGCCAAAGGAATACCCGGAAAGCCACCGCCCGTACCGATATCCATCACCGTAGCACCTGGCCGGAAACGTATAATCTCGGCAATACCCAAGGAATGGAGCACATGGTGTTCGTATAGGTTGTCGATGTCCTTGCGCGATATGACGTTTATCTTCGCATTCCAGTCATGATATAGAGCATCCATCATCTGGAACTGTTCTTGCTGACGGGCCGACAGATTAGGAAAATACTTTAGGATTAATGCACAATTCATAATGTACAATATTAATGTCTGTTTCGGGGATAGCGGAAAAGAATGCTGAGGAGCATGAAGAAGCCCATGACAAATGGATAATAGAGATAGGGAATTATCTCTATGGGATTGAGCATAGCCAAACTACTGGCCATAAGCATCTGAGCTCCATAGGGAATCAGCCCTTGGGCGAAACAGGAAAACGTATCGAGGATAGAGGCCGAGCGACGTGGGTCGATGCCAAAGCGTTGCGATATTTCCTTGGCCAAATGGCCGACAGTAAGGATGGCAATGGTATTATTCGCCGTGCAGAAATTGGTAAAGACCACCAAACCGGCAATGCTAAATTCAGCCCCACGTGGACCGCGAATACGACGTGTGAGACGTTCGAGAATGAAATCAATGCCCCCGAGCTGACGAATAACACCGACCAAGCCTGCTGCCATAAGGGTTACAATAATCAGTTCTCCCATGTTCAGTATGCCCTCGCCCATGGCCGTAAGCCATTCATAAAAGCGATAGGTTCCACGTAATATGCCAATTACGCCAGTAGCCAGAATGCCCAGAACAAGAACTATGAGGACATTCATTCCACAAAGAGCCGTGGCAAAAACAATGAGATAGGGAACAACCAGCACCCAGTCAACCATAGACACCTCGCGCTCCACATATATACCCTGCCCCATGGCCACATAAACCAGCAGGACAAGCACAGCAGCAGGAACCACGATGCGGGCATTCGTGCGGAACTTGTCACTCATGCGACAACCTTGCGTCTGCGTAGCAACAATAGTCGTGTCGGAAATAAAAGACAGATTGTCACCGAAATAGGCACCACCCACAACCACGGCCACGACCAAGGGAGTTGAAAGTTGAAAGTTACCCATTATCGATTGCCCATTGTCGATTGAATTGGCTATTCCCGTAGCTATGGGAACAAGGGCTACTATGGTGCCCACACTGGTGCCGACGCTGAGAGAAATGAAACAGGCGGCAATGAACAACCCTGCCAAAATCAATTGAGGAGGCAAAGTTGATAAGCAAAGGTCAACAGTAGCCTGTATGGCTCCCATCTGTCTGGCAGAATGGGCAAAGGCACCTGCCAGGATAAAAATCCACACCATCATGAGCAGGTTGCTATGGGCTGCCCCCTTGGAATACACCTTAATGCGCTCGTCCAGGGTCATGCCCCGAAGCAACATAAGCGAGTAAGCCGAGGCCACTACGAAAGCCACCGTAATGGGCACACTATAGAAGTCATTAGCCAATAGGCTAAAGACCAAATAGAAGGTAAGGAATACCAACAGAGGTGACAGTGCCAGCCAGCCTTTCATTTACGGATATAGTCGTTATATATCTTTATGCCAAATACAATGGAACTACATGTTGTCGTCACCAAATTGGTAATAAAAAGAAAGATGCCTTCCTTGCCCAACATAAGTCCTTGTATCATGAAACATGAACTGCCAATACCCATCATCAGAAAGGTAGGCAGGGCTATACCTTCTGTATTGCGAGTCCGAATTGTCTGTATGGCTTGGGGCAGATAGCCCAGAATCATTCCGACGCTGGCAATCCATCCCAAAATATTGAACAGAACCTGATTCTCCATAATGTTAGAAATAGAAACCTACGCCTAATTTCAGGCCAATTCTACTGGCATCGGAGAACTCGTTCATGCAAACATTACAGTAAACGGCAGGTTCAATACTGACATAATGGTTGACATAGAAACAGTAACCCGCTTCCGGAGTAAAGTGGATGTAGTTATTCTTGAAACCAGCCACTCCGTTGAACTCATACAGCAGGCCGCCCCCCACAAATACACCTGTCTTCTGGAAGTAGTAACGGCATCCAGCTCCCAGTTCAAGGGTGTTCATGTCTGCTCCTCCCTGATGATTATAGCCGAAACGACCGTCCACCATCCAGTCCTTTGCTACGAAATAACCACCCATGGCCTCCAGACCGAAATGAAACTTGGTATTCTTGCTGTAACTCATATCAAATCCCGTCAACGAAAGGTTGGCATACTTAGTACCCTTGTCGAACTGAGCATTTACACTCACACTTGCCACGATCAGGAACAGGGCTAAAAATAATTTCCTCATAATTTTACTTTTTATTGGGTTTATAATTCTTTTTCCACATCATAAAAGAAGTAGCCGAAACCACAGTCACCACAAGACCAATCCCCATACCCCACGAATAAGGTAGTTGGAACCCTTCGGGAGCCACCATAATGTAGGTACAGCAAACCATGGTCATGAATATAGCTGGCAAGAAGGCCATCCAGTAGAACTTGCCCCGGCGAACCATCCAGATGGTAACTGCCCACAACGTGGACATGGCCAAGGTTTGGTTGGTCCATGCAAAATAACGCCAGAGAACATTGAAGTCGAGGAAACGCAATCCGACAGCTATTGCAAACATGGGAATGGCAATAAGAAAACGGTTGGCAAAAGGCTTTTGGCTAAGATGAAGCATGTCAGCCACAATCAGTCGGGCACTTCGGAATGCTGTGTCACCCGAGGTGATGGGAGCAGCCACTACACCAAGAACGGCCAACGCAGCACCCACACGGCCGAACCATGTATTGCATACCATGTTGACAACCACAGCAGGAGTACCCAATTCTGCCAAATGGTTGTAGGAACCAGCATACTTGATGGCTGCTGCGGCCCAGATGAGAGCTACGACACCCTCGGTAATCATGGCACCATAGAATACGATGCGTCCGTCACGTTCCGATTGCAGGCATCTTGACATGATAGGGCTTTGCGTGCCATGAAAACCACTCACCGCTCCACAGGCTATCGTAATGCAAAGCATAGGGAAGACGGGAAGTCCCTTGGGATGTTGACTGGACAAACCATCCGTGATTTCCGGGACAAAGCCATCCAACGTGTATATTCCGTAACAAGCCAGCAATGCCATCACCAGCAGCGACACGCCAAACAAGGGATAAAGTCTCCCGATGAGTGTAGAGATGGGCAACATCGTAGCCAGCATATAATATATAAGGATAATAAAGAACCAAAGCAATGGACTTCCCAGTGAGAAGTGAGAAGTGAAAAGTGAGAAGTGAACATCTCCCATCATCTCGGCCAAGAGGTCGGCAGGCGTGACCACGAAGACGGTGCCGACAAGCACGAGCAACAGCATCGACAACATACGCATCAGATAACGTACCCCCGTACCCAGTTCGTCGCCAAGCACCTCGGGCAGCGAGAGACCGTCTTTTCTAAGACTTATCATACCTGACATGTAGTCATGGAAACCGCCAATGAAGATGCATCCGAGCACAATCCACAGATAGGCCGACGGACCGAACTGTATGCCCATGATGGCACCAAAGATAGGTCCTGTGCCTGCAATATTGAGAAACTGTATCAAGAAAACCTTCCAACGGGGCATGGGGGTATAGTCCACACCATCGGTCTTGGTAAAAGCAGGGGTACGTCGCTCGGCATCTATGCCAAACGCACGCTCCACAGCCGCACCGTAAATCACATATCCTACCAACAGGGCAACTAAAGCAATTGTAAACGATACCATAGTTTCATTGATAATTAAGATTATTCATAGGAAATCACGCCATCAAGCAAGTGAATAGTACGGTCGGTGATTCGTGCCAGTTCCTCGTCGTGAGTGACAATCACGAAGGTTTGGCCAAAACGTTCGCGCAGATCGAAAAAGAGTTGGTGCAGTTCCTCCTTATTCTGAGAATCGAGACTGCCAGAGGGTTCATCGGCCAAAACAACAGCAGGATTGTTAACTAAAGCACGAGCCACAGCCACACGCTGTTTCTCTCCCCCCGATAGTTCGTTAGGCTTATGTTCGGCTCGATCAGTCAAGTTCATGAATGCCAATAGTTCCTCGGCACGCCGATGGGCATCCTTCCGTCCCATTCCACCGATAAAAGCAGGTATCATGATGTTCTCCAAAGCCGTAAACTCAGGCAATAGCTGATGGAACTGAAAGACGAAACCTATCTTCTGGTTACGAAAACCACTCAGTCTCGACTGGGATAGCCGTGTCACATCCGTACCATCTATCTCCACCAACCCCGAATCAGCCTTGTCAAGTGTACCCATGATTTGGAGCAACGTCGTTTTCCCGGCTCCACTGGGTCCCACGATGCTCACCACCTCTCCCTTACCAATGTCGAGGTCAATACCCTTCAGCACCTGCAACGTGCCAAACCCTTTGGTGATATTTCGCAGTTTTATCATTGTCAATTATACATTATGCATTGTACATTATTCCTTCAGCAAAAGGCCTTCGTCTGTGATACTAATTAGACGACGTTTGTAGAGGTCGCCAATGGCCTTCTTAAACACTTTCTTGCTGACACCAAATACACTATATATCTCCTCAGCAGGGCTTTTATCCCCAAGAGCCATAAATCCCCCATGGGTATGCAGATGTTCTAACAGCACCTCACTAAACTCCTTGGCGGCCTGTTGCCCCACAGGTTGGAGCATGAGGTCGAGTTTTCCGTCCTCACGAACCTGCTGAATATAGGCTGTCAGACGGTCACCCGTATGCAGTTCACGATATAGTTGATGGTCGTAGAGTAAACCAGCAAAACGGTTATCGACAATAGCCTTGAAGCCCAAGTCCGTCTTCTGCCATATCAGCACGTCCACGGCATCCCCCACCTGATAAGAAGGTTGTTCTTTGTCGAGGAACTTCTCTATCTTTGCCGATGCCATAATGCGATAACTTTCCTCATCGAGATGCACGTGCACGATGTAGCGTCTGCCCTTCTGCATTTTCATTTTCTGTTCGCGAAAAGGCACGAAAAGGTCTTTCATCAGCCCCCAGTTGAGAAAAGCTCCAAAGTTGTTTACCCAAGCTACCTCAAGATAGGCAAAGTCGCCCACCTGAGCCATAGGCTGCTCGGTAGTAGCAATAAGTCGTTCTTCCTGGTCAAGATAGAGAAAGACATCCAGTTTGTCACCGATATGAGTATCCTGGGGCACATAGCGAGCGGGAAGCAATATGTTTCCATGCAATGTTCCTCCATCGAGGTAAACACCGAAGTCCACCCTTTTGACAACGGTCAGACTATTCATCCGACCAAGTTTTATATCTTGCTGTTTCATTTCTCTAGTCCTGTAACAAAGAAAGGCACCAACGAGCGTTTGCCCTTTGATGCCTTCTTACTTTTTTCTCGAAACGCTCGTTTACTCTTCGGTGAGAGCCACACGCTTTTCAGCGATGCGAGCCTTCTTACCAGTCAGGTTACGCAGGTAGTACAGCTTAGCGCGACGTACCTTACCTACCTTGTTTACGGTAATGCTGTCGATGTTGGGGCTTTCGATGGGGAAGATACGCTCTACACCCACGGTGCCGGACATCTTGCGAACAGTGAAGCGTTTCTTATCTCCATGACCGCTAATCTTGATAACGACACCGCGATACAGCTGGATACGCTCCTTGTTACCCTCGATGATTTTGTATGCTACGGTTACGGTGTCACCAGCCTTGAAAGTGGGGTGGCTCTTGCCTGTAGCAAATGCTTCCTCAGCAATTTTAATTAAATCTGCCATTGTTTTTTGGTTTGTTAAATTGTTGTACATCTCAACCAGAGGCATAACAGGGAACTCTTCATCCTGCCAGCGACCTAAGGCGGAAAGCGGGTGCAAAGTTAGTGCAATTTGAGCGAAAAACCAAATTTTCATTTGAGTTTTTCCAAAATGCCGCCTAACTTCGAGGCTCGAAGAGACTCAAAGCTACATTAAATTGTCACTTGGCACGTTATTTCTCACTATTTTCACCCAATAGCGTTGGAGGCAGTACCATAGTATGGCACTATTGAGTTTCACTATATGGCACTGGCGAATTTCATAGTATGGCACTAATGGGTACCATAGTATGGCACTGCCCTTGGCATAAAAAAACAAACGTATTTGTTTTGTTCTGCGCTCGACTTTCCGTAACTTTGTAAGAATTCTCAGCTTTTCTTTGTATAAAGGCAGTCTGGGGGATTGAGGAAAAACTGGGTTACGATTTGGTAACCGTACTCAATTCCACATTCTGCTATGAATTGCTTTCAATGAACACCTGACGCTGAGCCTGCAACCATTTATGACTCATCATCGGGTGCAAAGGTAAATCATTTCTTATGAAAGAACCAAATCCAGACTCAATTTTTTGTTCTGAGCTTGCTCAACGCTTTTGAACTGATTGCGGCATCTTTTGTGGCACCTGCCAGAAAAGTGCGTATTAGGCTACGTCCTTCTATCGAAATAATATGCTGATTTTTCTTATGTTTCGAATTATTTTACTACCTTTGCACACATAATTCATAACAGATAGATTACTTATGGCAAAGATTAATGTCCAGAATACAGAGATAACTGTCGTTTCACATAATGACGATGATTACATTTCACTGACCGATATGGCTCGTAGTCAGTTGCAAGAGCACATTATTTTCCGTTGGCTCAGTCTGAAAAGCACGATTGAGTACCTTGGAGAATGGGAAATGCTCTACAACCCCAATTTTAATTGTACCGAATTCGGTACATTTAGAAATATGGCGGGTAGCAATAACTTTGTTCTGTCAGTAAAAACATGGATAGAAAAGACAGGTGCCATTGGAATCTTTTCTAAAGCAGGTCGCTATGGTGGCACTTATGCCCATCGCGATATTGCCTACCACTTTGGCATGTGGATAAGCCCCAAGTTCCAGTTGCTGTTGGTGAAGGAATATCAACGACTGAAAGCCGAAGAGCAGAAAATGTTGGGCTGGACGGCAAAGAGAGAACTATCCAAGATTAACTACCATATTCATACTGATGCCATCAAAAGCCATTTGATTCCAGAAGAAATCACTTCTGCGCAGGCAAGTATCATCTATGCCGAAGAAGCAGATGTATTGAATGTAGCCATGTTTGGAATGACTGCTAAACAATGGCGCGAGGCTAATCCTGAATTGAAAGGCAATATCCGTGACTATGCCACCATCAACGAGCTGATATGTCTATCGAACATGGAGAATATTAATGCAGTACTAATCAATGAGGGCATTCCACAGGGTGAACGACTTGTAAAACTCAATCAAATTGCCATTCAGCAGATGCAAGTATTGGAAGGGAATACAGGCAGAAATCTGCTGAAATAACTCAATCTGGGTATTTATCTTAACACAGATTCATTCTTGACCAAT
>CAMVOK010000027.1 GCA_947169115.1 uncultured Prevotellaceae bacterium | reverse complement strand
CCTGCTGGCCCGTTGCTTCCAATAACCGTGAGGTCGGCAACTTCCCTTGTTCAACTATGTCCACGATGTGGCAAAAAGAACGCCTCGTAAATTCCCTGCGGTAGAAATACGTCGCAAATTTATAGGAATTTTCCGAAGCAACCAAAAACAGTCATCAAAGTGTTAAAAATAGAATATTGCTGATAATCAATAATTTAAAAATGGCTATTCTTAGTTATTCATGGTTGTTCTTGACTGTCTAAATACAATGTTAGAACGCATAATCGCCGATGCTTGTCACGCTGTTGGGAATGGTGACGGATGTCAGGCCAGTACAGCCATAGAACGCAGAACGACCGATGCTTGTCACGCTGTTGGGGATGGTGAGGGAGGTAAGTCTGCTACAACTTTTGAACGCACTACCGCCGATGACTGTCACGCTGTTGGGAATGGAGACGCTGGCGCAGGTCATATCCGGCAGTCTCCAGTTCCTTGGCTTCTGCCATGAACAGGTCGGGGGCAATCACGCATCCGTTACCGATGATGTTCACCTTGCCTTCATCAAATATGCCTGAAGGAATGCTTCTGAGCACAAACTTCTTACCTTCAAATATTATCGTGTGCCCGGCATTGGGGCCGCCGGCGAAACGTGCCACAATGTCGTACTTGGGGGTGAAAACGTCCACCACCTTGCCTTTTCCTTCGTCTCCGAAGACGATGCCTAACAGGGCATCAACTTTACCTTTTGTCATATTATGTTTATCTTCTTTATATTCTCGTAGCAAAGATAGTGCAAACCGAGTGAAATACCAAATTTATATGGAGTTTTTGAGGTCTGCCATATTACCTTCATCTTCATGCGTATTGAACTTTACACATGCGCTCTAATGCCTCGCGGAATACATCTTCGTTGTCTATTCCTCCGCCAGCTTCGAATTCTCGTTCCGCTTCATCCAGCCGGACATCAATTTCTTCCTTTGTATAAGGTGATAAGATGTCTTCCTCTGTATTCATGTTGATAGATTTTATTCGACAAAGATAGTGAAGTTATATCAAAAAAACAAAGTTGCAGATTGAAAAAATATATGAGACACTGTTTTTTGCGATGGGATTTGTGGTATGACAAAGTAATTGCCCTCCAATCGTGAGAAAGGAGGGCAATTAGTTCTATCTTGTTATGTAATTTTTTTTATGGCTTTACTTAACCAGCACCTTGGACTTATGTCCGAGCTGCTTCACGGTCGGCAAAGCAGATGCAAGCATCGCTCTGCACTCACTTAACCAGCACCTTGGACTTATGTCCGAGCTGCTTCACGCTCGGCATAGCTGATGCAAGCATCGCTCTGCGCTCACTTAACCAGCACCTTCTTCGTCGTTCCGTCGCTCATGCGTAGGAGGTTCACGCCCCGTTGCATCTTCCCTTGCTGACGACCGCTGAGGTCATAGACATTATCAATAGTCAATTGTTCGTTGTCAATTGCCTTTACTCCCGTTGTCTCTTCGATGAAGAAGAACTCTTTCCACTGGTCTGCACCCTGATAGGCTGACAGACTGCCGACGGGCACCTCCAAAGTGCACGTCCATTTGTTAATGTCGTCCAGTGCCGTACTGCCACAGGTAGGAGGTGTGGCGGCGCGACTGATGAAGCGCGTCATAGCTGTGCAGTCGGAGAATGCCTCCTTGCCGATGTTCTTTGTGCTCTTTCCGATTAGGAAGTAGTCGAGACTGCTGCAGCCCGAGAAAGCCCAGTCGCCAATTTTTGTAATGCCGTTGCCCAGACGTACGTTCTTCAAGTTCGTACAGCCATAGAACTCGTTGGCCGACACTTCCGTCTCTGCGTCTGTGATGTGGATGCTTCTCAGCGATTGGTTCCCATAGAAGGGAGAATAACCATAGCTGCTGCCCGTGCTGTACGATATGTTTCGTCCGACATATACGCTGTCCAACGGGCAGTCAGCAAACAGGGCAGATGAGCCGTTGCTCCCCAGTTTCAGGGTGCTGTTGCCGTCTTCCATTACGATGTCCTTCACAGCCTTGCAACCTTCGAAAGCATAGTTTCCTATGTTTGTCACGTTTGTGCCGATGTTGAATGCCGTTAAGGCAGAACACCCTGCAAAAGCACCGTTCCCGATGGATGTCACGTTTTCAGGGATGTTAATGGAGGTTAGCCCTGTGGTGCCAGCGAAAGCATAGTTGCCTATGGCGGTTACGTCGGCAGGTATGGTTGTGTTTTTGCATCCGACCACCAGTTTGTTTGTTCCCTTTTCGATGACGGCATTGCAGTTTCCCCGTGAATCATATTTTTCACAATCTTCTGCCACGCTGATGCTTTCTAGGTTTTCGCAATCACTGAATGCCCCTTCGCCCACCGTTCCTTGGTTGTTTATGGTGAGTGAGGTCAACTCCTCAATATTGTAAAATGCGTATGGCTGTATGTTGCACACCCTCATGGTCACGTTACGGTAGTTGGTAGTTGGGCTTATCACAAGGTTTTTCTTCGAACCGTCGTAGCTGCAGTCGATGATGTCGCACGTCCTTTCCGATGGGCTCACGGGTACATACTTCACACCGTCCACTTCAAACATCGAACTCAGATAAGGGTAGATAGTCATGTTGTTCAGTGAAGAGTATTGATTGTTTGGCACATAGTTTGCTTTACCGTTTATTCTCCAGTTGTAACCTGTAGGCGGTGTATTGGTTAGCCAAATGACTTTAGCCGGCTTAGTATTGTAAAAAGTGCTAGAGGCTATCTCAGTTATTCCGCTGCCGATAGTAACAGATTTTAAGGCACTGAGATTAGAACAAGCATATTGGCCGATTTTTGTCACGTCCTCTCCAAACGTATAATTTTGCACTTGATCGCCAAAAATAGATGCAAGCGATGATTTATAATTAAAGTCCTTCGAGGCGATAGCATTGCTGTTGATGGTGATGGAGGTCAGACCACTGCAACCAAGGAACGCATAACTGCCGATGCTGGTCACGCTGTTGGGGATAGTGATGGATGTCAGGCCAGTGCAGCCCATGAACGCATAGTTGCCAATGCTTGTCACGCTATTGGGGATGTTCGTATTCTTGCATCCAACAATCAATGTATTGGAAGCCGTCTCTATAATGGCATTACATCCTTCGCGAGAATCATAGACCGTGTTTCCACTATTTACAACAATTGTCTCTAATTCCATGCACCACGAAAACGCATACCAGCCGATGCTTGTCACGCTGTTGGGGATGGTGACAGAGGTCAGGCCACTGCAGCCTGAGAACGCATAATTGCCTATGGTTGTCACGCTGTTGGGTATGGTGACGGAGGTAAGGCCGCTGCAATACTGGAACGCAGATTCTCTAATGCTTGTCACACTGTTGGGGATGGTGATGGAGGTCAGACCACTGCAACCAAGGAACGCATAACTGCCGATGCTGGTCACGCTGTTGGGGATGGTGACGGAGGTCAGGCCACTACAGCCAGAGAACGCATAACTGCCGATACTTGTCACGCTGTTGGGGATGGTGACGGAGGTCAGGCCAGTGCAGGCATAGAACGCATAATTGTCGATGCTGGTCACGCTGTAGGTCCTGCTGTTGTACGTAACAGATTCGGGGATGTTGACACTACCTGTGTATTCGTTGTCATACGAATAGTAAGAACTACCCTGATAAGTTACCGCAACCTTGTAGGGAGAAGAGGAAGAGATGATTCGGTAATAGATACCATCCACCTCAAAGTCGTGAGCCGAAGCCACACTGGCTGCCATACTCATGAGTATGGTCAGCACAATGGTTAAATAATTGTGTTTCATAGTTTTAATTTGTTTGAGCAATTCTTTCTACTTTCTCTTTTTTTTGATTCCTTTTTTTTCGCTTTCTCTACATTGCGAGTATCTTTCATTGCCTCAATAAGATTATAGAATTTGGTTTTCTCAATTAATGCAAGCATATTGCATTTACTCCTTTTGCTTTTGTCAGAAAAATCCTTGATAAGAAATTTGTTATCTTCCACAGAATCAATATTTCCATGTGCGAAGGCATTCCTTGGATGGCCTAATAGACCACTACACTTGTTCCAATAACGTGGAGAATATTGAAATACATTTAGTTGTGGTGTAGTTAGATTCTCATCTTCGGAATGTTTATTGTCCATTTTAACTTCTTCTCCTATTCGTTTTTCAACTTTGCGATCGTTGTAACCAATAGGTTTCTCATGTTCTATGTTATAAAGTATGTCATAGAAAAATTTAATTTCCGCTTCATTCAATGTAGTTTCCATATCATATTATTTTATTGTTTCATCAAATAATTATAAAAATTATAGAGCATATTCGCCGAGCAATCTATCCTTGATTGAAACTTGAAGTGTTGATCGTCTGTTTGTTTATGGTACAAATCATACAGCCAATCAACGCAATCTGACTTTGAGATTCCGTTTGTGACGCATGCAAACACGTAGTCCTGTATTTTACGGGACGTGACCCCCTCCCCCAATGGGTCTTCAAGGACATGTGGGGCATCTTCCAAATCCGCCACCAAAACATTTTTTGCTTGTTCTACTGTTTTATCCATAACTTATCTTTTTGTGCCCCGCGACTCTCTGACGAAGCGGTTATAAAGTTACGGTAAGATAAAGCCAGTAGATACAAAAAGAGCGTGAGAGTCAATTGTCCGTTGCTCGTCTCACTGCTGAGGCCCTGAGAATTACCTTATAGTCAAAGACGAGCAACCCAGACCCCACGCCGATATGTTATACGATACACCCATTGGCTATATAATATGTATATAGCACAAATAGGGGTACGTTTGATAACATACCCGTGGCATCTATCGTTGCTGTTGTCCCGTGACTATATGTGAAATTTCTCAGGTTTCAGCAGTCAAGAACAAAGCGCGTGATAAACGCCTTTCCATATATGGCATCCCTGCGACAGACACTGCTCTCCTGCCTTGTCTTTTTCCCTAACTGCCCTGCGCTTTGCCTTTGTGGAGGGGCGCACAGCGAGTTAATCGGCGCGAGGATGCTACAAAGATAGGAAACTTTGTTGATAATTCAAAATTATAAATTCAAAATTCAAACGGCAAACCGGTTACAAAATTCAAAAGCTTGTGTGCGCTTTTGAGCGGAAATGAGATGACAAATCTACTTTTTTCCTCCATATAGTGAATTTTCATGGGTGTAAACCTAAATATAAGAGAAATATTTTTTATGCTCGAATCATATCAGCTATCAGCGAAATGCATAATGTCACGTTACAGGAGGCTACTGACATTTACTACAATTCCGATACTTCCACCCTTATAGAGGATGGCGTCGCAGACTTACATTGCCGTAGTGACAAGTATCTGGCAGAGGAGGTCTGGAACGAGTATCAAGAGTGATAGTACACACACGAGAGTAAGCTTAAGTATATTGGAGGCAGTGCCATAGTATGGCACTGCTGAGTCTCATAGTATGACACTTTCGAGTGCCATACTATGGCACTGGCCTTGACATAAGTAAGCTAAGGCTACAACTCGGTATTGCAAAAGTAAACGACAGTACGAGCGTGGGAATACGCTCGTACTGTCGTTTATTTAGAGACGCGGAACAAAAAGGTGCAGGAGGTGCAGGAGGTGCAGGTGATTTTATAACTTTTCGCGTGTAGTAATAAAAATACTGACAGGGGGGCCCCTGTCAGTATTTTAAATAAATATTGTAAAAAGTTACATAAACACCTGCACCTCCTGCACCTTGATATTGTGGTTTACTTAGTGCCGCCACCAAGTGCCTGATAGAGGGAAATGGTGCCGGAGATGACATTGAACTGATTGGTTGCCTGATTGATTTGTGCTCCCAACAGTCCGCTTTGGGCTGTCAATACGTTGAGGTAGTTATACTGATTGCTATGCTTCATCAGTTCCTGAGTGGCCTCCACGGCATCGTTCAGGCTGACGACCTGTTTGTCGAGGTATTCCTGCTCGGCACTGAACACCCTGATGCGAGCCATTGAAGATGCAACTTCGTAGCCGGCATCGAGCACGGTCTGCTGGAAACCAATCTTAGCAATCTCCAGTTCTGCCTTTGCATTTTTGTATGCGGCACGTATTTTGCCTTGGGCAAAGAGGGGCTGGGCGAGACTTCCTACCAGGGAGGCGATGATGCCGCCGGGGTTGATAATCATGTTACCCAAGGAGTTGGTGTATTGTCCCGAAGCCGTAATGTTCAGGGCCGGGAAGAACGATGCCTTTGCCTGGTTCTTGCCATAGAAGGCACTGGCCAATGCCAGTTCCGCCTGATGCACATCGGGGCGACGCGACAAAATGCTGATGGGCACACCCGTCACGCAGAGTTCGGGCTTCTGGAAGGAACTGAGGCTGTTGCGCTCGAAGGTGTGGGGCACTTCGCCGATGAGATTGGCAAGTGTGTTCTCGGTCTTGGTAATCTGGTCCTTAATCTCTATGATGTTGGCACAGATGCTCCAGTAGTTGGCTTCCGTGCTGGCCACGGCAGCCTTGTTGGACTGACCTGCCTCCATCAGCAACTTTGTTACCTCCAGATTCTTCTTCCAGTTTTCCTGTGTCTCCATACTGATGCGCAACTGTTCATCGAGCAGGCAGAGCGTGTAGTAGAGTGTGGCAACATTGGCTATGACAGCCGTCTGTACAGCCTGACGTACCGATTGCATGTTTTCTACGGCCACTTCGCTCTTTTTCTTGGCGTTGCGCAGTTGACCGAAGCAGTCTATCTGCCATTGGGCAGAGAGGGGTAGGGCGTATGTCTTTTTGGCTCCGCCACCCAGTGTCCCCTTATATTCGGCTCGGTCCTGTGGGTCCCAGATTCCGCTTATCGAACCCTGTGGAGCAAAAGACAACGAGGGCAGGAAAGCCAGTTTGGCAGACCGTAGGTTGTTTTGTGCCTCCTGAATGCGCAGGTCGGCCTGTCGCATGTTGGCGTTCTGTGCCAGGCCACGTTCGATGATGGCCTGTAACTTGGGGTCGGTGAAGACCTCGCGCCATGAGAGGTCGCCCAGTCCCAGGGAGTCACCGCTCAGGGCACGTCCGTAGATACCTTCCACTGATATGTCGTTAGGGCGTTCGTAGTTTTTATAGACGCCACAACCAGACAAAAGAATTAAAAAGGAAAAATTAAAAATTAAAAATGATATACGTTTCATAATCAATGCTCAATTTTCAATGTTCAATGTTCAATGTTCAATTTTGTTCTCTTTCCCTTTGACTTCTTTCCTTTTCCATAAGGAACTGCTGGTCGGCCTCTTCCTTCATGACGGGACGAATCTTTTCTTGCATATACTCGAAGATGATGAAGAAGAGAGGAACGGTGAACAGAATGGCCAGTGTGCCCACTGCCATACCGCCAATGACACCAATTCCGATGGTACGGTTACCGTTGGCACCGGCACCTGTGGCAAATACCAAGGGAATCATACCGAATATCATGGTGAGTACGGTCATGAGGATGGGACGCAGACGAGCCTCTGCGGCAGCAAAGCCAGCCTCCACAATACCCATGCCCTTGCGGCGACGCTCCAGAGCAAACTCCGTAATCAGGATGGCCGTCTTGGCCAACAGACCGATAAGCATAATCACACCTGTCTGCAGGTAGATGTTGTTCTCAATCTGTCCCATAAAGAGCATACGGCCGATGGGGGCGTCCATTCCGTTCATGGGTATGGTCATGTTGAAACCTGCATTCCACAGCCATGCAAATCCGTATGTTCCCATCAGACCTGCGGGAACGGAGAAGATAACGGCAAAGGGAATGAGGAAACTTTCGTAGAGACAGCTCAGGATAAGGAAGATGAGAATCACACAGATAGCGTAGGTGAGGTACGTATCGTAGCTACCAATGGTCTGTGCCTCCTCACGTGCCATACCGCCGAACTCGTAGCTATAGCCCTCGGGGAATACTTCCTTGTGAACCTGTTCGATGACCTTCATGACCTCGGTGTTGCTGACACCCGTATTGGCAGCCACGTTCACAGAGATAGAGCTGAACAGGTTGAAGCGGTTGTCAATCTCAGGACCGAGGATGGGTTTCAGTTTCACGAACTGACTTAGGGGAGCCATCTGTCCGTTGTTGCGGATGAACATGTTGCTCAGATCGGCTTCTGTGGTTCTGCTTTGCGGACTACTCTGGAGCATGACGCGGTAAACCTTTGAGAACTGGTTCATGTTGCTGACGTAGGCACCACCGCAATAGCTGGCCAGGGCACTCAGTACACTACTAGGTGCAATGCCAGCCCGTTTGCATTGAGCGGCATCCACTTCTACCTCATACTGTGGGAAGTTGCGCTCGTAGGTGGTAATGCATCGGCCCACCTCGGAGTGTTCACTCAGTTTGGCGATGAACTTCTTGGTGTAGTCGAAGAAGAGTGCTTTGTCGGCGGTTCCCGTCTTGTCCTGCAACTGCAACTCAATGGAACCCATACCATAACCGGGAATCATACCAGGCTCGAATACGAAACATTGAGCTTCGGGAATCTCCTTTAACAGACGAGCGTTCAGTTTGGCGTTTGCCACCATGGTGCTCGAACTCAACATATTGTCCAGCGGATGGTAGTTTAGGCACGCCAAGGCTGCCACAATTCCTAAGACAATGGCAGCCAAGAGTTTCTTGCCAATGCCTTTTCCTTTCCGTAAACCTCTGATGAATACAATCAAAGCCACAATGAAGGCCAACAGGGCAAGCGTTACAAGTCCGAATCCAAGTCCGTACTGGCGTTCGCCCCAGGGCTTCAGACGAATTACGGCCATACCATAAGAGGTTCCTTGACCAGACATGAAGCCGTATCCGGCAACCTTGGTGTAGTCGCTAATCTCAGGTATTTCTTCAATAATGCCCTGTGCCTTGTTCAATACTTTGTATGTCGTTGCCACGTTGCTACCTGGAACGCCACTTACGTTCATCATGCAAACTCCTTGGTCTTCACTGGGCACCAATCCGCCGGGGAGATGACTGGCAAAGAATATCATACCAGCTAAGGCTGCAAACAAGGCACCAAAGCACACATAGAATCTTACCTTGCGCGAAACCAGGCGGCGCAGTACATTGGCGTACTTCTCCATCATGGCAGAATAGGTAGCCTCGTAGGCCAGGCGTGTGCGGTAGTTGATGGCTCCGAAGAAACCTTTGCGCCGCTCCTCACTGGCAGGGCGCATCATCATGGCACACAGGGCAGGGCAGAGCACGAGGGCACTTACGCAGGAAAGACCTACAGCCGTAGCCAGGGTGACACCGAACTGGGTATAGAAAATACCAGCCGTACCGCCCGTGAAGCTAACGGGGATGAACACGGCCATGAACACAAAGGTACAAGAGATAACGGCCATCGTCACATCGCTCATGGCATCCTTGGTGGCTTTGTAGGGGCTGGTATAGCCTGCATCGAACTTAGCCTGCACGGCTTCCACCACCACAATGGCATCGTCCACCACCGTACCGATGGCCAGCACGAGGGCAAACAGCGTGAGCAGGTTCAGCGTGAATCCGGCTAACGACAGACATGCAAATGTTCCCACCAATGATACGATGATGGAAATAGAGGGGATGATGGTGGCTTTGAAGTCTTGCAGGAAGAAGTAAACCACCAGCACTACCAGGAAGATGGCTATAAACAGGGTTTCCTCAACATTGGAGATAGAAGCCATGAGGAAGTCGTTGCTCGACATCATCTTCACAAACTTCATACCCTTTGGCAAGTCTTTGCTCAATTCGTCCAGTTTGGCAGTTACGCGGTCGTTCGTCTCCTTTGCATTGGCTCCAGCCAACTGGAAACTGAGGAAGGTAACGCCCGGATGTCCGTTTGCCTCACCATGGAAGGAGTAGCTTATGGCTCCCAGTTCCACGTCGGCAATGTCTTTCAGACGCAGCAGGGTACCATCCTCATTGGCACGGATTACGATGTCTTCAAACTCGGATATTTCTTTCAGACGACCCCTGTATTTCAGGGTATATTGGAAGTAGTTGTCGATACCTTCTCCGTGGGTGCCGTTTACAGGCTTTTCACCCAACTGGCCGGCAGGAGATTCCAGGTTCTGTTCTGCCAGTGCGGAAGTAATGTCATCGGGTATGACATCGTATTGGGCCATCAGATCGGGCTTCATCCATATACGCAGGGAGTAGGTTCCACCCAGCAGGGTCACGTCACCCACACCCTCTACACGCTTAATCTGAGGGATGACGTTAATGTCGAGGTAGTTGGCGATGAAGTCCTCGTCGTATTTTCCATCCTCGCTGTAAAGAGCGTCAATCTGTAGGAACGAAGTCTGACGCTTGACGGTTGAAACACCGATTCGTGTTACTTCCTGTGGCAACAGGCCTTGCACACGGCTCACGCGGTTCTGTACGTTCACGGCAGCCATGTCGGGGTCGGTTCCCTGTTTGAAGATGACATTAATGGTGGCAGAACCAGAGTTTGTGGCCGTACTACTCATGTACAGCATGTTTTCCACACCGTTGATACCCTCTTCCAAAGGCTGGATGACGGCCTTCATGACGGCATCAGCACTGGCACCAGTATAGGTGGCACTCACAGACACCGTTGGAGGTGCAATGTCCGGATACTGCTCCACTGGGAGATTTATTCCCGATATGGCACCCACCAACAGAATCATAATGGCTATGGATATGGCCATTACGGGTCTCTTTATAAATATATTGCCTTTCATTGCTTGTCTTATTTGTTCGGCTTAATGTCTTGTCCGTCTTTCAGCATACCTGCACCTTCGGCAACAATCACGTCGCCCACCTTCAGGCCATCCTTTATCACGTATTCCTTGCCGTTGGAAAGGGGCTCGGTGACAACCAGTTGTTCGTGTGCAATGTTGTCCTTATCGACAATATACACCTTGAACTTGTCCTGAATCTGCACGGTTGCGGTTGTTGGGATGACAATCTTGTCCTTATATGTAGTGGGGATGACTACACTGCCCGTGCTTCCGCTGTGCAACAGCTTCTCGGGATTGTCGAAGACGGCACGAACCTGTACGGTACCTGTGCTGCGGTCAACCACACCGCTCACGCTCTCCACCTTGCCGGTATGTTTGTATTCACTGCCATCAATCAAAAACAACTTGACTTCAGGCATGGCACTGATTGCTGCTTCTGTGCTACCACTCTCACGTGTCATGCTCAACAATTGAGCTTCGGAGATGGCGAAGTAAACATACATCTTGCTATTGTCGGATACCGTGGTAAGAGGTTGGGGCATAGAGGCACCCACAAGTGCTCCCTGACGATAGGGCAATGTACCTACAACACCATTGGCTGGACTTTTTACGACGGTGTAGCTGAGCGAATTGCGTGCATTAACAACCTGTGCTTCGGCTTGTGCCACCTGGGCCTTGGCCGAAAGCAGACTGTTCTGAGCCGTCTGCATGTCAAACTCACTCACAACCTGCTGGTCGAACAGTTGCTTGCGGCTCTCATAATTGAGTTGAGCCGTTGCTTCCTGTGCCTGTGCAGCCTTCAAGGCGGCCTCGGCTGTGTTCAGTGCAGCTTGGTAGGGCACCTGATCGATGATGAACAGCGGCTGCCCCTGGCTAACCTTCTGACCTTCGGTAACGCACAAACGCTGTAGCGTTCCGCCTACCTGTGGGTAAACCTCAATGTCCTGTCGTCCACGGATGGTGGCGCTGTACTTGGTGGTCATGGTTACGTCCTTGGTGGTAACCTTCATGGTTTCAAAGTTGGCTGTCGGCATCTGTTGTTGTGTCTTCTTGCCGCCACATGAGCACAGCATGACACTCATGGTCAATGCTGATGCCACGATGAATTTAACGTTTTTTCTCATATCTAAATGGATTTAATTTCAATTTCGCGTGCAAAGATACAAAAAAAAAACGAACTGCAGAAACTACAGTTCGTCGTTTTGAGCGTTTTTATGCCCAATAGGTAGGTGTCGGAATATTTCTAACAATCTTTAACTTGTTGGGATAATTTGCGTTGTGGTATGGCATCAAGAATTCATACTGATGAGGAACTCTTCGTTATTCTTAGTTCGTTCCATGCGGCTCTTCAGTTCATTCATGGCCTCGATGGGATTCATGTCGGCAAGGAACTTACGCAGAATCCACATGCGGTCGAGTGTCATCTTGTCGTGCAGCAAGTCGTCGCGACGGGTGCTGCTGGCAACAATATTTACAGCGGGGAATATGCGCTTGTTGGCCAGTGTGCGGTCGAGTTGAAGTTCCATGTTACCCGTTCCCTTGAATTCCTCAAAGATTACTTCGTCCATCTTCGAACCTGTGTCGGTTAGTGCCGTAGCAATGATGGTCAGCGAACCACCGCCCTCAATGTTTCGGGCAGCACCGAAGAAACGCTTGGGCTTGTGCATGGCATTGGCATCCACACCACCCGTCAGCACCTTTCCACTGGCAGGTGTCACGGTGTTGTAGGCACGGGCCAGACGGGTGATAGAGTCGAGGAAGATGACAACGTCGTGGCCACATTCCACCATGCGCTTGGCTTTCTCCAGAACAATACCTGCAATCTTCACGTGGCGTTCGGCGGGTTCGTCAAACGTGCTGGCTATGACTTCGGCATTCACCGTTCGTGCCATGTCGGTTACTTCCTCGGGACGTTCATCCACGAGTAACATCATCAGGTAAGCCTCTGGATGATTTCTTGCAATGCTATTGGCTATGTCTTTCAGTAATAAAGTCTTACCCGTCTTCGGTTGAGCCACGATGAGTGCACGCTGACCCTTACCAATGGGGGAGAAGAGGTCAACGACACGAGAGGAAAGCGAATCGCCGTTGCCCGTGCAGAGTTTGAACTTCTCATCGGGGAAAAGAGGGGTCAGATGTTCAAACGGACTGCGGTCGCGGGCAATGCTGGGGTCGCAACCGTTGATGCGCTCGGCCCGTATCAGGGGGAAGTACTTCTCTCCCTCTCTTGGCGGACGGACGGGACCCTCCACCACGTCGCCAGTCTTCAGACCTAGTGCCTTCACAATCTGTTGACTAACATATACATCGTCGGGTGACGAAAGATAGTTATAATCGCTGGAACGCAGGAATCCGAAACCCTCGGGCATCACTTCAAGTACGCCTTCCCCTTTGATTCGCTCACCGAAGTCGTAGCGTACGGCAGGAACCTTTTGTGTCTTTTTTGCTTCGTTCTGTGGCTTCTCTATCAGTTCGCTTTCTTCTTCTTCAGCTGTTGTCTCTTCACCTGTCTCTTCATCTGCCGCTACAGACTCAGTTGGGGCATTCTCTGAAAAGTCCTTGAGAACAATAAAGTCCTCTTCGCCATTGTTGAAGAAATCAGACTCCTTGGTTCCCGTTACTTCCTGTTCTTGCTCAGCATGCATATCCCCTTCGGGGCGTCCGGTTACCTTTTTCCCGGACTCAGCTTTCTCGGCTTCCTCTTTCAGGTTGATGGTACGGGTACGTTTCCGTTTGGGGGCAATTTCCTCCACTATCGTATTTTCGGAAATGGGTTCTTCAACAACGGGTGCTGAATCCTCTGCCTTCACCTCAGTCTTCTTGGGCCTGCCACGTTTGGGCTTTGGAGCTTCTTGTGGAGCCTCTTCGGCCTGTGGGGCAGTTTCGGATTCAGGGAATAGGGTAGGAGCCTTTTCTTTCTTTTCTGCCTTTTCCTGTTTACTTTCCGATTTCTTGGGCCTGCCACGTTTGGGCTTTGCCGGCAATTCAGAAGGCTTCATCATCGACTCCTTGTCAATAATGTTATAAATGAGAGATAACTTGTCGTTAGACATTTGAGCACCAATGCTCATACCAAGCTCCACGAGTTGTTCGGGAGTCATGCTTTCGAGTTCACTCTTTGTGTGCATGAAATATGAATGTAAAATGTGAAAGGTAACGTGTAAAAGTAATACGGAAAAACTGATGCTTTCCTTTTTCGGCTGCGAAGTTAGTACTTTTTTTTTGATGTTCCAAATAAAATGGCTAAATTCGCGCTACATTTAAGCATTTACCATTTACCATTTACCATTTACCATTTGACATTTTACATTTTACATTTGACATTCATCAGACTATGGCACAAGTCAATCCTTTTTTGCAAGTGAATGGACTCACCCGAAGTGTGGGTGACAAGGTGTTATTCTCCAATATATCGATGGGTATTGCTGAAAGACAGCACGTGGGCTTGATTGCTCAGAACGGGACAGGCAAAACCACTCTGCTTAATATATTGTCTGGGAAGGATTCTGCTGACGAGGGGACGGTGATTTACCGTAAGGGCATTGCCGTAGGCTATCTGGAACAGATTCCGCAGCTCCCCATGCACATGACAGTGCGCGAGGCTGCCCACTGGCATCTCGATTTGGCACACATGGATGCCGAGAAGGCTCTGGAGTACGAGATTCGTTCTAATCAGATTCTGACGAAACTTAAAATAAGTAATCTCGACCAGCCATTAACCCAGCTGTCGGGCGGACAGCTGAAACGTGTGGCATTGGCCAATGTACTTACCATAGAGCCTGACTTCCTCATCCTTGACGAACCCACTAACCACCTCGACCTGGAGATGATAGAGTGGCTCGAAAAGTATCTCTCTCGCACTTGCATGACTCTGCTCATGGTCACTCACGACCGCTATTTCCTCGATCGTGTATGTTCTATGATACTTGAACTCGACGACCAGACACTCTATACCTACCGAGGAAATTATGCCTATTATCTGGAGAAGCGTCAGGAACGTGTGGCTGCAACCAATGCCCAGATTGCGCGGTCGCAGAATCTTTACCGTACCGAACTCGATTGGATGCGTCGCATGCCCCAGGCTCGTGGCCACAAGGCAAGGTATCGTGAGGAGGCTTTTTATGAACTGGAAAAGTTGGCCAAGCAGCGCATGGAGGAGAAGCGAATGCGTCTGCAACTGAAGTCGTCGTATATTGGTTCTAAGATATTTGAGGCCGAATACGTAAGCAAGTCTTTCCCAATGCCAGACGGTGGACAGAAGGTTATTCTGAAGGATTTTTACTATAATTTCTCCCGTTACGAGAAAATGGGGATTGTCGGTCCCAACGGTACGGGCAAGTCCACTTTCGTGAAGATGTTGCTGGGCGAGGTGCGTCCTGACAGCGGTCGATTCGTTGTCGGGGAGACTGTGCGTTTCGGCTATTTCTCACAGGAAGGTATGCATTTTGACCAGCAGATGAAGGTTATCGATGCCATACGTCGACAGGCCGAGTATGTTGATCTTGGAGGTGGGCGTCATCTCACCGCCATGCAGTTCCTGCAACACTTTATGTTCACTCCCGAACAGCAGCAGAATTACATCTATAAACTCTCTGGCGGTGAACGGCGTCGGCTCTATCTGTGTCAGGTGCTGATGCAAAACCCCAACTTTCTGGTGCTCGACGAGCCCACCAACGACCTTGATATCCTTACCTTACAGATTCTCGAGGAGTATTTGGCTGACTTCCGCGGTTGTGTCATTGTGGTTAGTCACGACCGCTACTTCATGGACAAGGTTGTTGATCACCTGCTTGTCTTCCATGGTGACGGTGAGGTGCAGGATTTCCCAGGCAACTACACGCAGTTCCGCGAGTGGGAGAGTCTGCAGCCCAAGGCCGTGATGGAGAAGGAGGTGAAGTCCACGGCTGAGCGAACCCGTTCACGGTCGAACGACGAAAAACGTCGCTTGTCATATAAGGAACGTCGCGAGTTCGAACAACTTACCGCTGACATAGAAACTCTCGAACAGGAAAAGACTCGCATCGTCACTGCCCTTTCTTGCACAGCAAACGTAGATCCTATGGGGCGTCCGATTTCCGGTACCACTCTTTCGGTGCAAGAGATTACCGAAATGTCGAAGCGACTGCCTCTCCTCCAAGCCGAGCTTGACGAGAAGGAGATGCGTTGGTTGGAACTCAGCGAGTGGGCCTAGGATTTAAAGGATGATAATGAAACACGCGCAAGGACGAATCCTTGCGCGTGTTTTTTTGTATGTGTGTATGGATATGTCAGCGCACAATCACTTTCTTGCCCTGTTTGATGTAGATTCCCTTCTTAAGAGATGAGGGTTGAGTGGTGGACGGTGAGAAAATGCGTCGGCCACTCAGGTCATAAACAACATTTGACATTTGACAGTTGACATCCTCTGTCAATTCCTTTATGGCATCGGGCAGAGGTTCTACGTATTGCCAGGTGAGACCGTAGTCGTCGGCACTCCACCAACCGCTGCCCTCGGTCTTGGCCGTCATGAGAATGCGTAGGGTCTGTCCGGGACGTACAACGACGTAAGGAGATTCCACAAGTTCCCATCCGTTACGTATTCCGCCCGTGTTGCCAATGGGTGTGATGGTGGTGGTCTTGGAATCAACCTCTGTGCCGTCGGGAGCGAGGACAGTGGCTGTCATGCTGATTTTCTCACTGGTGCTACCGCGGAGCAGAGCCTTGGCTGAATACTGACCTTCGGGCAGATAAGTGATGTCCTGACTCATGGTACTGGTGAAGGCACTGCCTTTCCAGAGATTCCAGTAAGCATTGCCCGAAACTCCGTCGCTGGCCTCACCGCTACTGGTGCCGTTGTTGGTGACGGTCCATCCGTAGGTGTCGGTGCGTTGGCAACTGGGGTTGATGACGTAGGCCGATGCATCGCTGCCATCCTTGAAGAAGAGCTCACGGGCATGGGCTTCGGCTTGCGCGCGCGTTTCCTTATATTGTTTGTATGCGTCAGCCTCCAAGTCTCCTGTGCGGATGAGGCGGAAACTATCACCGCCTGCCCAACGGGCCGACATTTCGCCTATGTTCTTGATGCCGATTCGCATTTTGCCGTCCAGAACGACGATACCGGGGATGACAAGGCGGTTGTTGTAGTCAATTCCGCCATCGGTGGTGACAGGGGCGAGATATTGCACGGTGTCTGCCTGGGCATAAAGAACTACGGCACCGTTTACCGTGGCTCCAGCTACGTTGTCGGTGGTGTTGAATACGGCAGCGGAGAGTTCATATACGCCCTGCGGCAGGTCTTCGATGTCTTGATAGTAGTCGAACTGCATACCTGCGGCGGTCTTGTCCCAAACCTCCAGATAGGTGTCGCCCGTGGCCTTGGTGTAGCCGTTGGCTGCATCCTTCTTGCAGGTCCATCCGTCCACGGAAGTCTTGCTGGTTACTTGGATGTTCGGATTCAGAATGTAGCCGATGGTGGCCGGTGCACTGGTGGCTTCGTCGCCTACGGTACGTTTTACATAGACGCGGAGCTGTGTGTTGCTGACGTCGAAGTCGGAGAGGGGGAAGGTGTACTTCAGGGTTTCTTCGTCGAACTTGTATCGTTCGGTTTCTGTGTAATAATCCTCCCAAGCCGAGGTCTCGGAATTGTAGCGTTGAATGGTCAGTTGGTCTGTCACGTCGCCATTTTTGTTGAGTATCGTCACTGCCAGAGACTCGTCAGCATCGTTGATACGAACGGTGAGGGTGGGGGACTGCAGCGAGGGAGTCCACCATACGGGAGTGAACTGTACCTTGGAATTGTAGGCAAAGTCAGACTTTGAGTCGCGATATACCTTTCCGGCAGGCAGGACATTTCCATCGTCCCAGTTTATCATGGCACGGTAGTAGGTGTCCCAGTTGTAGATAGCGTATCGCTCTACGAAAGAGCAAGTATCGAGCATGTGTTGGATTTCCTTGATGGCCTTGCGTTGTTTCTCCAGTTTGGCACTGTAGTCGCTTGGCCAGCTTTCGCTGGTCCACGAGGCACCGTTGTTCCACTCTGTAATCCAGATGGGACGTTTGGTGTTGTTGTATATGCTCTTGAGCTGGTTGTACCATGCTTGGGCATTGGCAGCCTCGTTGGTGCCCCAGTAGGAGTGGATGGCCACGAAGTCACAACGGTAGGCCATGTTGTTACAATTTTTGATGTACTCCGTCAGCCAACTTGCATCGGTGGGTGCAGGACTGCCAATGCGCATACCCGTCTGTTGGAAGTCGGGGGTGTAGGTGCAGGAATTCCATGTGGATATTACACCACCGCAGTCGCATTTTTCGTGTTGCTCGGAGTGTTCGGGTTCGTTGAAGGAGAGGCATGCCGTAGCCTCGCTGTGTCCTGTAATCTGTGACATCGATGGCCACCAGATATGCTGGCGGATGGGGATGTATTCGGTGTCGTAGGTGGAAGAACGGTCGGCGCTCCAGGTATAGAACCATGTGGCACGCATCTTCTTACATTCGGTGGCAATGCTGCTGGCCGAGGTGGTGCTACACCAACCCTTCTTGCTCACGTACTGCCACTTTTTGACAGTGATGCTGCTGATGCGGCCGTAGAGGGCATTGGGGAGTACGGGAACCTCAATGTCGTTGTGGTCGGCTACGTAAACGCGGCTGTAGCCACTGCCCGTCTCGCCACTGGCCAGCGTAGCCATGTAACCACGTTTCAGACGGAAGGAACGGATGCGGTTGGCATTCTTGGACAACTTGTTATGGAAACCAACGTTATAGTTGAGGGCATTACCCGTATATTGTTCGCCGTCGTAACCTACGAAGATGTCGTTTTTGCTGACGTAGGGCATAACGAGGGCGCCGTTGAGGTAGATGACTACACGACAGTTGGTATTCACCTTGGCGGCAGCACTGTTGATTTTGATTTGCGAAAGGTACTTGTCAATGACATCGCTCGGCAGGGTGTTGTCGAAGATGAGCCACGCCTTCTCATGAGTGAGATTTATGGTGCATTTGGTGAGGGGTGCACTCTCGGAGATGATGTGGAAGTCGATGGGCGTGTCAAGTTTCATACTTACGTTGCTGAGCGAAATGACCGTCCGGGTGGGGCTGCCGTATTTGTCGGTGGTAATCTTTCCCGTTTCTGTCTCCACCTTCGATGTACTCAGGATCTCGGGAAGACACGATGCCATACGGCTCTTGCGGATGATGGTCCATTCGGCTTCGTTGCCTTGGGGTGTGTATTGGGGCACATAATAGGTAGGCAAGGACTCTGCCAGTGTGCCGTCTTTGTACACATCAACGGTCGAGGTCTGATACACAAAAGCGTAACTTCCGTTTTCTTTTATTACGTAGCGCACGCCACGTCCTTCTTTCGAGCGGACGAGTACATAAACGGAGTCGTTGGGATAGGTGGTGCTGAGCGACAACTCGTTGAGGCCCAGAGAGAAGGTAGAACCATAGGAGGCGAGGTCGGTGGCGGTGAGCAGCACGGTACTCTCATAGCTGGTCATCAAGGCCAGTGTGTCGCGCAAGTTCAGGCATTTCTCCGTCATTTCTCCGACAGTCTTTGTGTCGGGGTTTTCTATCCAGGTTTGAGCCGTGGCAATGCTCGTTGTCAGTCTGTTGCGGTAGAGGGCAGGATATTTAGTGTTTTGTATTTCCTGTCCGATGTATTCCGTGACGTTGGCCAGTTCCTTTGTAGCCCATGCTTTGTGGCTGGCCTCCATGCCTTGACCGTTACTCTCGAAGATTTGGAAGTACGAGGTCTCTACATCTTGTGATTTGTCGTACCAAACGCCGATGTAGTCGCCGGTTTCTTGCTCGTCCACACCCAGGGCCGTATCGGTACTGCGTTTGTTGATGAGCATACCGTTTACCCCCACACGGGCGTTCCATTGGTAGGCGTTTCCTGTACCATAAGCCGATTGCAGTAGTACGCTATAGCTGTTTGAAGTACTGGCTGTTAGATACCTTCCAGTCGATTTGTGCTGCAATACCACATAGCCAGCCGTGGGAGCCGCGGTGGCGGTGTAGAGATATTGCTCGTCCTTGTCCTTGTCGTAGGCCACAAGACGGGGCTGTGAGTTGTCGGCACTGGGAGCCAGCACACGCTCGTAGTAGGTGCTGTAGATGTAGTAGTCGTGTCCGGCTATCAAATCGTAGATGCTTGTGTCCTCAGCCTTGGCAGCACAGAGGGCAATGGTGTAGAGTAGCACGCAAGTGAGTATCTTCTTCATATAAAATTAAGTATATTTGCCCCCAAAGATACAAATAAAAGTGAAAAGTGGAAAGTGAAGGGGCTTTTTTAATATTAAATTTTATTTATTTATTTATTTTATTGTATCTTTGCAGCCGATTTTGAAAATGGAACGAAGAGAACCAGACGATAGTTACCGCCATGTGCTGAAGTACACAGGCATTTTTGGTGGCGTACAAGGGCTTAAGATTTTTGTGGCTCTTGTGCGTAACAAGTTGACGGCTCGTTTGCTTGGTGATGCTGGCATGGGACTGAATGCGCGCTTCATGAAGATAGCGGAGATTCTCAATGCCTGTACTAATTTTGGCATCTCGTTCTATGCCGTACGTAAGATTTCTGAACTCTATGAGGAGGGAACGGATGACGACATGCGTCGTTTTGTCGGTATCATTCGTACCTGGAGCGTATGGTCGGCCTTGCTTGGCGGACTTATCTGTTTTTTCTTCGCTTCCCAACTTAACGACTATTATTTCCCCGAGGGGGGGCACCATCGCATGGAGATTATGTTGCTCTCCTTGTACGTTGCCTCTATGCCTGTCGAGGCTGTAGAATGCGCCCTGCTGAAGGGGCTTCGTCGTTTGCGAACGGTGGCTATTATCGAGGTGCTGGCAGCCCTCTCCACATTCCTGTTCACCATTCCTTTCTATTACTTTTGGGGGATGCGGGGTGTAGCTCTTTCGCTGGTTATGTGTGGCTGGTCGGTAGCCTTTGTACATCTCTATTTTTCCCTACGAATCTATCCTTATCGGGTTCATCTCTTTTCACCAACCGTTATACGCGAGGGTTGGCCACTCATACGCATTGGCATGCCTTATGTCTTGGCCGGAGTGGCAGGTGCCGTGGCCGGTGGTGAAGTGTTGAAGTTCTTGGGAGATAACCATGTGGTAGGACAGTACAATGTAGGTTATGTGCTTGTCGTGACCTATGGCGGACTTATCTTTCAGGCTGTCGAGGCCGATTTCTTCCCGCGCCTTTCCAGTGTTAACCATGATAAGGTACGCCTCAATCACACCATCAACCAGCAAATCGATGTTTGCGTTCTGCTCATGTCGCCTATACTGATAACCTTTGTGCTCTTCATGCCTTGGATTATTCAGTTGCTCTACGACAGTCGCTTCCTGCCTGCCGTGGGCATGTCGGTATGTGCCGTCTTCTATATGTTCTTCAAGGCTGTAACCACCCCCATCGCCTATACCTCTCTGGCTAAGGGCGATTCGTGGATGTACCTGATAATGGAGTGCATCTATGATGTGGTGTTCGTTTTGCTGATTCGCTTGGGTTACTCCTATATGGGACTGACAGGTGCTGGGGTTGCCCTCTCTGTGGCTGCCCTGTTCGATATGCTTATGATAGGCTTGGTTTACGGTTGGTATTACCAGTTCCGTCTCCGTCTGCGTTCGGTATGGTTTATCCTTCCCCAGGGACTCCTGTTGGCCATCGGTGTGGCGGCAGTTCTCTGGATGGACGCTTTCTATAAGTATGGTGTGGCCTTGGCTGCCCTGCTGGCGTCGGTGCTGTTCTCCCTTCGCGTCTTTTCGCAAAATTTTCACGAATTGCCTGCTTGGGAGAAGTTGAAACGTAAATTTGGCTTCTGATGGCAACTCCCCTTGTCTCGGTTTTGATGGCCGTTTACAATGCAGAGCCCTATCTTGAAAACGCGTTGCGCTCGTTGCTACAACAAACTTGTCAAGAGATAGAGGTACTGGCTGTTGACGATGCCTCCACCGACGGTTCCCTTCGTTTGTTGCAACAATGGAGCGACCGTGACCATCGATTACACGTATTTCATCAGGAACAGAACCAAGGACAGGCCGTGGCTCGGAACCTTGCCTTAAAGCAAGCACGTGGCGAATATGTCTGCATGCTGGATGCCGACGACTGGCTATCGCCCGATGCCTTGGAGCGTGCGGTCGAGGTGTTCCGTCGCTATCCCCATACCGATTCTGTCCTATTCCGTCTGTTGCGTTATTATCAGCAGGATGGGAGAGAAGAGGTCTATCCCACTCCAGACGTGGAGTGTCTGACGGGCGAGGAAGCTTTTCGCCTGAGTCTCGACTGGACACTTCATGGTTTGTATCTGGTACGGCGGGACATACACCTTCGTTATCCTTACGACGACAGTTGTCGGCTCTATAGCGACGACAACACCACACGTCTCCACTATCTCCATAGTCGCGAGGTGCGCTTCTGTTCTGGTATATACTATTATCGTCAGCATCCCGGGAGTTCCACCTCAGCCGTTACTCCTCGTCGCTTCCTTTATATGATGGCAAATTTGAGCATGAAGCGAACGCTGGAGCAGGAGGGCGTGTCGGATGGTGTGCTCCGTTTCTACGAAATCCATCGTTGGCACAACTATCTCGGACAACTTTGGCTCTACTATGCCCATTGCCGTCAGTTCACAAAAGAAGAGCGGAACCAGCTCTTGAGCCAGTTCCGCTCGGTGTATGATACCTTCTCTCGTCGCCTTCCTTTTGCTTGGGTGTATGCCGAACAGTGGTTGCGTTGGAGGACGAAGAAGATAAGAAGGAAGGTAAATTTTTCTCTTTTCTCTTTTAATTTTAAACTTTATTAACCGCCTTCCCTGCAGCAAACGCCTGTAGGTTGCTCACGGCTGTGTGGATAAGTCGCAGTCGTGCTTCGCGACTGGCCCATGCGATGTGTGGGGTCAGATAGCAACGGGGAGCCGAGAGTAGGGGATTGTCGGCCAGTGGAGGTTCCTGGCTTAGTACGTCAGCACAATAGGCGGCCAAACGGCTTTCGCGCAGGGCATCGGCCACGTCCTGTTCGCATACCAGGGGACCACGTCCGGTATTGATGAGTATGGCCGTAGGTTTCATCAGTCCGAGAGCCTTGCGGTTCATCATTCCCCGAGTCTCTTCCGTTAGGGGGCAGTGCAGCGAGAGTACGTCACTCTCTTTTAATACCTCCTCCCACGTCATTCTCTCTACGTCATCCATTCCATACTTGTCTTTTCTCTCTCCACGCTCCTCTTTCCACGCTCCACTATGTACAGCCACCACCCTCATGCCAAAGGCACGGGCAATCTGTGCCACCTGTCGGCCGATGTTGCCCAGTCCGCGGATGCCCATGGTCTTGCCCGAGAGTTCCGTGAGGGGCGTATCTGTCCACAGAAAGTCGGGACTCTTTGTCCACCGTCCCTGTCGGTTTTCTTCGGCGTAGTGCGCTACTTGGTTTGTCACATTCAGCAGATGGGCAAACACCAGTTGGGCCACCGAAGGGGTGCTGTAGGCGGGTATGTTCGTCACCGTGACGCCTCGCGTATGTGCGGCCTCAATGTCCACCACGTTGTAGCCCGTGGCCAGTACGCCGATGTAGCGTAGCTGGGGTAGGGTTTCCATCACTCTGTTGTTCATCACCACCTTGTTGGTCAGCACGGCCTCTGCTCCTTGGCATCGCTCCACCGTCTCCTCTGGACGTGTGCGGTCGTAAACCATAACTTCTGTATCGGGAAGTTCCTGTAAGAGCCCCCAGTCTAAGTCGCCTTGTGTGACGGAATACCCGTCAAGTATAACTACCTTCATACGTGTCAAGTTGTTATGTTTGTTGTTCTGCGAAGTTACGAATTATTTCTTTCCTCCATGCGTCTTTTCAAAGAAATTTTCGTATTTAAACAAGATTCGCTATAAATACCAATGACAGAGTTACTAAAAGTATCTTTTCTTATTCAATTAGACGTTTGGCTTGACCTGTCGTGACGGTTCAATTGAACCATCGCGACGGGTCAATTGAACCATGGCGATGGGTCAAGCTAAGGTTGGGCAACCCACGACATGGTTCCCATAAGGCTGCCTCACAGATATATTTTTGAAAATATAAATTGTAAATACAAAAAGACAGGGACACGTGACGGGAAGTCACAAGATGCGTTGGGAGAGTAATTGACGGAAGTCCTCCAGATGGTGGAGGAACTGTTCGTCAGTAAGGGTGGGATGGTTTTTGTGTAGGTATTCCTTGAATGCCTCCAAAGCATGCATCCGCCCCATCGACTTGCCTGCTTGCAGGCCACTCTGATAGGGCGTATGGGGTAGGAGGGCACGGTTGAAGTTTCCGTCACTCATCTTCTGCGTCTGCGTTTGCGCCCGCCGAACACTCCAGTGAAGGCACGGACGACAGATAGGCCGATGCGAAGTCCTTCGTAGAGGGCAAAACCACGACTCACCCAGTTGCTTACGGTTTCTACGCGGCTGGCAGGTTCCTGACTGCCATGAACCAGACTATTAAACGTGTCGCTCATGCGTGTACGGCTCTGCTGGAGCTCCTGCATGGCGGTTTCTGCTTCTATGGGTTGTTCGTTGACGGTAAACACCTTACAAAGGAGGCGTGTAAGGGGGATGATAATCCACGTGGTGCGCCAGTGCCAGAAGATGATGAGCAGGAGGCAGACCAAAAGGGTGACACAAGCGAAGCCGACGGCAATGTTGCCTATGGCCTGTCCGACGATGTAGGCCAGGAAGAAAGAAAAGAAAAGCAACATCATGCCCCCAAGTACGAGGCACACGACGGCTATGGCCAGACGGGAGAGGATGTAGGTGAGTTTGTCCCGTGTTTCAGCCAACAAAACCTTCTTCTGGAGCTCCACAAACGAGCGGGTCTCCAAAAGAAGGTCTTGCATCTGTTTCTGTGTGTCAGAAAATCCAAACATTACTCTTCTGCGGGCTGAAGTTCTTCGGCAATCTCGTCAACCAGATTGCTCATTTCCTTTGAAGACAGGCGGATGCCACGCTTGCGCAGAGCTTCGGCAATCTTCTCGCGGAGGTCACTTCCCTTTTCGGGAGCCAATAACAAACCTGCTGCTGCACCGATGGCTGCACCACCGATGAATGCTACTAAATAGTTCAATGCTTTCATAGTTGTGTAACTTTTAAAGTGGTTAATAATAAGGTCTCTGGGAGCAAAGTTAGTAAAAAACGAGTGAAATACAAAAGGAAAACAAGTTTTTTCTTTTTAAATGTCAAATGTTAATTGGAATATGGTAAACAATAAAATAGTAAATGGTAAATGGATAAATGGTAAATATTTAAATGGATAAATGAGAGATGTCAAATGTAAAATATTCGGTCATTTAACTTTTTTTTGTATTGAAGTCTTGGCTATCTCCATAATTATAGGTATTTTTGTGGCGTTTTTAAGGATCTATATTTAATTGTACTTTATAGTTATGAAAAAATTATTCGTTATGGGCGCAGCCCTGTTCATGGTTATGGCCATGACAAGTTGTAAGAGCAGTGAAAGTGCGTACAAGAAAGCTTATGAGAAGGCTCAGGCCGCTCAGGCAGAGAATGCCGAGGCTACTTATGTTACGACTACCCAACAGCAGGTGACTCCTGTACAGGTAACTCCTGTAACTCCTGTAACTCCTGTTACCACTGTTACTACGACTCCCGTTACAACAACTCCTGTTACCACGGTAACCACTCAGACTCCCGTGATGCCTGCTGTAGATTATAGCAATGTAAGCGTTCGCACCGAGACCGTGACCTTGGTTAATGGTAGTGGTTTGCGTGCTTTCAGTGTCGTTGTCGGTTCGTTTGGTCTCCAGAGCAATGCACAGGCTCTCCAGTCAACCTTGGCTCAGAAGGGTTATGCTGCTCAGGTGGTATCGGCAACCGTTAACGGTATGGCTATGTATCGTGTAGTTGCTACAACACACGACACTAAGGAACAGGCCGCTCAGAGCCGTGCAACCTTGCTGGGTACTTATCCTGATGCTTGGTTGCTGTATCAGAAGTGAGAAGTTATTGGTGAGACGTGAGTAGGGTTCTTGCCATAGACTATGGGGTCCGTCGCACGGGGATTGCTGCGACGGACCCTTTACAAATTATTGCCAACGGCCTGACCACGGTTGATACACGACAGCTGATGAAGTTCCTGACGGATTATGTAGAACGTGAATCCGTGGAACGGTTTGTGGTGGGGAAACCCATGCAGACCAACGGACGCGAGAGCGAGAACCTGCAACATGTCCGCAAATTTGTGGAACAGTTGCAGAAGGCTTTGCCCCAGATTCCCGTTGAGTGGTGGGACGAACGTTATACCAGTGTCCTTGCCCATCAGACGATGCTTGAGAGCGGTATTGGCAAAATGGCCCGCCGCAACAAGGCGTTGGTGGATGAAATATCCGCCTGCATCATCCTTCAAGGGTGGATGGAGAGGAGACGATAAGATAAGACCCCACTCCCTAACCCCTCCCGAGGGAGGGGAGTAGTTACAATTGAAAGTTGAATTAATTATAATTTATTAAAGTATTGCCCCCTACATAAAATTAACCTCCTAAATGTATATACGCCCTCCCCTCGGGGAGGGATTGGGGTGGGGGTCGTTGCTTATGATACTACCCATTTACACATACGGTCAGCCTGTGCTGCGCAAAGTGGCTGATGAAATTGACGAGACGTATCCCGAACTGCCGCAGCTCATACAGAACATGTGGGACACGCTGGTGCGGAGCGAAGGTATTGGACTGGCAGCACCGCAGGTGGGACTGTCGATTCGATTGATTGTTGTTGACCTTGATGTTCTCAGTGAGGACATGCCGCAATATAAGGATTTCAAGCGTGTGTATATCAATCCTTACATTGAGGAGTACGACGACACGGAGACGGATGTCAGCGAGGAGGGTTGCCTCTCCCTGCCAGGGATTCATGAGAAGGTGCGTCGTCCGACCCGCATCCGCCTTACTTGGCAGGACGAGCAGTGGCAGGAGCACGACGAATGGATTGACGGTTATCTGGCTCGTGTCATCCAGCATGAGGTCGATCATCTCGAAGGCGAGGTCTTCACCGACCACCTCAAGGGCCTTCGTCGCCAGATGGTGAAATCGAGTCTGAATGACATTGCGAAGGGAAGGTTCTCGTGTTCGTACAAGGTGAAGTTAAGAAAGTGAATACACCCCCCACCTCTGTCCGCCCCAGAGGAGTGGTGTTATAATGCATTTCAGCGACAATGAGAAAGAAACTTTTGCTTCTCCTCATATTGTTCCTCGCTTTTAAGGGGAGGTTAGGAGGGGGCTTTCTCTATGCGCAAATCAATACCGACCGTGTGATGCTTATGGGGCGCAATGCCCTCTATTACGAGGACTATGTGCTCAGTATTCAACGCTTCAACATGGTTGTTGCTGCCAAGCCTCATTTGGCAGAGCCTTATTTCTACCGAGGCTTGGCCAAGTTCTATCTTGAGGACTACAAGGGGGCAGAGGCAGATTGTTCCAGTGCCATTGAGCGTAATCCCTATGCTGAGAATAGCTATGTCTTGCGTGCCCTTTGCCGGGTGAATCTCAAGGACTATGCACGTGCAGAACAAGACTATGTGGAGTCAACACGTATCAATCCCATCAATCAAGGGTCGTGGCACAATAAGGTGCTCTGTCAGATGGAGCAAAAAGCCTATGAACGGGCTGATTCGAGCCTTGATGTGATGATACGACAGTGGCCCAAGGAGGCTGAGGGATACACTCTGAAAGCACAGGTTCGCTTTGCTCTTTCCGACACGCTGAAAGCTGAGGAGTGGCTTGATAAGGCCTTGGAGGTGAATAATTACGAAGCTGCGGCGTGGAGCATGAAGGCCATGGTGACCTTGAATCGTGGTAATTATAAGGAAGGGGAGGAGTGTCTCGACCGTGCCATCCTGCAAATGCCACGAAATGCCAGCCTTTATGTGAATAGAGCTTTAGCTCGTTTTAATCAAGACAACTTGCGCGGTGCCATGAGCGACTATGATGCGGCTCTGGATGTAGAGCCGGGGAACTATCTTGGCCATTTCAACCGAGGACTGCTGAGGGCGCAGGTGGGCGATGACAACCGTGCTATTGAGGACTTCGACTTTGTGCTGGAACGGGAACCCGATAATACCATAGCCCTGTACAACCGAGCCCTTCTGCTCGAAAAAACGGGTGACTATAAAGGAGCCATCCGTGATATATCTGCGGTGCTGAAAGACTATCCCGAGTTCTGGACTGGCTACCAGACGCGTGCCCAGATTCGCCGTAAACTGGGTGACACGTATGGGGCAGAACGCGATGAGTTTAAGGTGCTGAAGGCTCAGATGGAGAAGCGGACGGGCACGTATAAGAGTAAATCCAAGACCCGCAAGAAGAGTGAGCGCAATCCCGATGACTACAACAAACTTGTTGAAGAAGACACACAGCAGCCCCTGCGCGAGGAGTATGCCAGTGAGTATCGTGGTCATGTGCAGAACAAACAAACTGAGCTCGTGCTCCAGAAAATGTACGTAATGACGTATTACAAACGTGCCAATGGACTGTCTAATTACATTCCGTTCCATCGCACGGTGGAAAGTTTCAACCAAAGTGGCCAGTTGCCTCTACCTTTATATATAAGTAATGTTGAGGTGAATGCCACAGAGGAGCGCAAACAACAGCATTTTGAAGACATTAAAGCTGTGACAGAGGTGCTCGGCGACTCGCCGGAGACGACGGGTCTCTATCTGCGCCGGGCCATGGATTACTATCACCTGCGCGATTTCGAAGCCTGTCTGCTGGATCTCGACCGTGCCGTACAACTACAACCCCTCGTGGCCATTTCGTATTTCCTTCGTGCTCAGGTCCGTTGTGCGCAGATGGCGGTTGACAATAATAAACTTTCAACTTTTAACGCTCAACTTTCAACTTCCCCGGAAGAGAAAATAGCCTACGGCTTGGCTCTGGATGACATGAAGAAGGTGGTGGAACTGGAGCCCGACATGCTCTTTGCGCAATTTAATATAGGTAACATATATGGACAACTGGGTGAGTTGGACAAGGCCGCAGAGGCATACTCCCGTGTGATTGAGATGGATTCGCGTTTCCCAGATGCGTATTATAACCGTGGTATTATACGCCTGATGCAAGGGCGCACAGATGAGGGCCTTGCCGACCTTTCGCAGGCAGGCGAATATGGGCTGTATAGCGCTTATAACCTGATTAAGCGTTATTCAAAAACAAAATAATTCGTAATTCGTAATTTCTAATTCGTATTTATTTACTACCTTTGCAAGTAGAATTTATAATGTAAAAATATAATTCGCAATTCGTAAATCGTAAAATCGTAAATATAAAAGATGATTAACATTACATTTCCCGATGGTTCCGTACGCCAGTATCAAGAGGGCGTGACGGGACTTGAGATAGCAGAGAGCATTTCGTCGCGATTGGCGCAGGATGTCATTGCCTGCGGGGTAGATGATGAAACTGTTGAATTGAACCGTCCCATTACGAAGGATGCCAAGTTCGTCCTCTATAAGTGGGATGACAAGGAAGGCCAACATGCCTTCTGGCACACTTCGGCACACCTCATGGCCGAGGCCTTGCAGGAACTATATCCTGGCATCCAGTTCGGTATTGGTCCCGCCATTGAGCAGGGCTTTTACTACGACGTGATGCCGCCAGAAGGGGTGACCATCCGCGAGCAGGACTTCCCCGAAATCGAGAAGAAGATGATGGAACTTGTTGGTCGCAAGGAACAACTTGTTCGTAAGGACATTTCGAAGCAGGATGCCCTGAAGTTCTTTGGAGACCGCGGTCAGACGTACAAGAACGAACTCATTGCCGACCTTGAAGACGGCCACATCACTACATACACGCAGGGAAACTTCACCGACCTCTGTCGCGGTCCGCACCTCACCAGTACGGCTCCCATCAAGGCTGTGAAGGTGTTGAGCGTATCGGCTGCCTACTGGCGTGGCGACGAGAAGCGTCCGCAGATGACTCGTCTCTATGCCATCTCGTTTCCCAAGAAGAAGATGCTCGACGAATATCTCGTTCTGCTCGAGGAAGCTAAGAAGCGTGACCATCGTAAGATTGGTAAGGAGATGGAATTGTTCATGTTCTCCGAGCGTGTCGGTAAGGGTTTGCCTATCTGGTTGCCCAAGGGTACGGCACTGCGTCTGCGTCTTGAGGACTTCTTGAAGAAGATTCAGAAACGTTATGGATACCAGCAGGTTATTACTCCGCATATCGGTGGTAAAAATCTCTATGTAACCTCTGGTCATTATGCCCACTACGGCAAGGATTCCTTCCAGCCCATCCACACTCCAGAAGAGGGAGAGGAGTACATGCTGAAGCCCATGAACTGCCCCCATCACTGCGAAATCTATGCCTCCAAGCCTCGCTCATACAAGGACCTTCCCCTGCGCCTCGCAGAGTTCGGTACCGTATATCGTTATGAGCAGAGTGGCGAGTTGCACGGACTGACTCGTGTTCGTTCGTTCACGCAGGACGATGCCCACATCTTCTGCCGTCCCGACCAAGTGAAGGATGAGTTCATCCGTGTGATGGAAATCATTCAGATAATCTTCGGCGCCCTCGACTTCGAGAACTTCGAGGCACAAATCTCTCTGCGTGACCCTAACGACAAGGAGAAGTACATTGGCTCCGACGAGGTTTGGGAACAGGCCGAACGCGCCATCATTGAGGCATGCGCTGAGAAGGGTCTGAAGACGACTACCGAGCTGGGTGAGGCTGCCTTCTATGGCCCCAAACTCGACTTCATGGTAAAGGATGCCCTGGGTCGCCGTTGGCAGTTGGGTACCATTCAGGTCGATTACAACCTGCCCGAGCGCTTCCAACTGGAATACGTCGGCGAGGACAACCAGAAGCATCGTCCCGTGATGATTCACCGTGCTCCCTTCGGTTCTATGGAACGCTTCACCGCAGTGCTTATCGAGCATACCGCAGGTCATTTCCCCATCTGGCTTTCGCCCGACCAAGTGGCTGTGCTGCCCATCTCCGAGAAGTTCAACGACTATGCCAAGCAGGTATGCAAGCAACTCGAAGATCAGGACGTACGCACCGTACTTGACGACCGCAACGAGAAGATAGGTCGCAAGATTCGCGACAACGAACTGAAGCGTGTTCCTTATATGCTCATCGTGGGTGAGAAGGAGCAGGCCGACAAGACCGTCAACTTCCGTCAGCAGGGTGGTGGAGAGCAAGGTACGATGACCGTTGATGAATTTGCAAAGAAAATCAACGACGAAGTGCGTGCGCTCACTGAAAAGTACTGATATTAATTATGATGTATGAATTACGATTTATTTGTTGTGTTGCGACATTTTTTCGTAATTCGTAATTCGTAATTCGTAATTTTTTATTATCTTTGCAGCCGTTTTGAAATAATAAATGAAGAAAGACGACAAAAAACAGCAGTATCGCGTAAACGAACAGATTCGTGTTCGCGAGGTTCGTATTGTCGGTGATGGTATAGAATCGACCGTTGTCCCCACTTACAAAGCCATCCAGATGGCTGAGCAACGTGGTGTGGACCTTGTGGAGATTTCTCCCAATGCCGAGCCCCCTGTATGCCGACTCATTGACTACTCTAAGTTCATCTACCAGCAGAAGAAGAAGCAAAAGGAGATGAAGGCTAAGCAGACTGTGGTGAACGTAAAGGAAATACGTTTCGGACCCCAGACTGACGACCATGACTACAACTTCAAACTGAAGCATGCCATTGGGTTCCTCAGTGACGGAGACAAGGTGAAGGCTTACGTCTTTTTCAAAGGACGCAGTATTCTCTTTAAGGAACAGGGCGAAGTGCTTTTGTTGCGGTTTGCTGCCGACCTTGAGGAATACGGCAAGGTGGAGTCGATGCCTGTACTGGAAGGCAAGCGCATGATAATGTTCGTTGCTCCCAAGAAAACCAGTGGCAAGTCGAAGGAATCAGGAATTGCAAACAAGGAGCAAGAAAGTGCTCTTGAGTCGCCGGTAAAAAAAGCACCTCAGCAGAAGGCTCGCAAAGAATACACAGGCCCGAAGGTGGAAGGGGAGGACTTTGACGACTAAAAACCTCCCCCGTCCCCTCCCAAGGAGGGGTGATGTTCCCTCTCCTTGGGAGAGGGTTAGGGTGAGGTCAAGGATTATGAAATAAGAAAGGGTAGTGCGTAACGCCCGGTATATGCGTTGCCACACCATTAATAATAACTAATTAAACAAAACAAAAAAATGCCAAAAGTAAAGACAAACTCCGGTGCAAAGAAGAGATTCGT
>CAMVOK010000026.1 GCA_947169115.1 uncultured Prevotellaceae bacterium | reverse complement strand
TTCAAGCTCTTTACTGCAATTGAGATTGCCATTGAGATTGCTTGCGGATTTTAGGCTAATAAAAAACAAGTTGTTATCTACGCATAAAAAACCAATATAATCAGAAACATTCGGCAAACTTTTTCCTTCTATTAATTCAATACTCAAATAAAGTCCTTTTCGATATTTTTGTAAAGATACAATAAAGAACTTTTTTCCAGAAACAATAGTATCTCCTTCTGTACTCACCATTTTTATAACATTTTCAAGTGAGTGATTCTTTGAAATATCCAATTTGTTAAGTGTTATGTTTTTAGCAACAATCTCACATGATGTTACGGCTAAAAATAAAAATGAAATAATCAATCTAATAATCATATCATTTACAGTTTGAATTCGCTGAATATCTTTTATGTTCATTCTGCTAATTCCGATTTATCTGACTCTATATTATTCTCTGACTATTATTCTTGAAACTCCCTACATCCCGAGGCTTTTGAGTGAGATAGCGAACGCCATTTCTTTTAGCCCGTAATGCCTTTGGAAAGCGCTTTACCTGCGAAATCCGTTTGCAAAGGTACAGCAAAATAATGAGGAATTGTGCAAACCCACCCACCTTTTATAGATTATTAGCGAAGAGAGGTTTCAGGAAGCAACATACCGAGCCATATAAACAGTTCATGGTATCGCATACCATATTGAAAGATTGCACTGAATTTCATACTCCAACTTTTTCGCCACGAATTTCACCTGAATTTCACAACGAACAAAGAAAAAGCGGCTACATTTGGTGTAACCGCTTGATTTTCAGTGTGGACCAGCCAGGGCTTGAACCTGGGACCTCCAGATTATGAGTCTGTTGCTCTAACCAACTGAGCTACAAGTCCAATCTCTATGAGATACAGACCCTTGAGGGGGAATGCGAGTGCAAAGGTACGAAATAAAAGTGAAAAGTGAAAAATTAAAAGTGAAAAATTAAAAGTGAAAAGTGAAAAATTATTCGTACCTTTGCAGCCATAAAGTTAATTATACCTTATAAAAACAATGGAATTTAATAAAATTACTGCTGCCGAAGCTGCAGCGTTGGTAAAGAACGGCCAGACCATTGGCTTGAGTGGTTTTACACCAGCCGGAACGGCCAAAATGGTAACCGCAGAGATTGCGAAGATTGCTGAGGCAGAGCATGCTGCCGGTCGTCCTTATAAGATAAGCATCTTCACGGGTGCTTCCACGGGACAGAGCTGCGATGGCGCGTTGTCTAACGCACAGGGTATCGACTTCCGTGCTCCTTACACGACAAACCCCGACTTCCGTAAGCATGTGAACTTGAACGAGGTGAACTATAGCGACCTCAATCTCTCGAACATGGCTACGCAGATTCGCCAGGGCTATCTGGGTCCGGTGAATTGGGCTATCATTGAGGCTTGTGCCATAGAGCGTGTAGGCAGCAAGGCACATATCTATCTGACTGCTGCCGGTGGCATCGCTCCCACGGTTTGCCGTTTGGCTACCGAGGGTATTATCATTGAGTTGAATGCTTTCCATGAGCGCAGTGGAATGGGTTTGCATGATGTTTATGAAATTGAGGATCATCCTTTCCGTAAGCCTATCATGATTACGAAGCCCAGCGACCGCATTGGTAAGCCTTACATTGAGGTGGATGCCAGTCGTATCGTGGGTGTTGTTGAAGGCGATGTACCCGATGAGGCTCGTTCATTCAAGGATCCTGATCCCATCACGACACAGATTGGTCAGAACGTGGCTGACTTTTTGGTTCAGAACATGCGCGAAGGTAAGATTCCTCCCACGTTCCTCAACCTGCAGAGCGGTGTAGGTTCGGGTGCCAATGCCGTACTGGGTGCACTGGGTCACTCTACTGAGGTGCCCAACTTCAACATCTACACCGAGGTGTTGCAGGATGCTCCCGTACAGTTGATGCGCGAGGGTCGTGTGCTCTCTGCTTCTGCTTGCTCACTGACCGTGACCAACGAGTGCATGAAGGGTATTTACCGCGATATGGACTTCTTCAAGGACAAGTTGGTGCTGCGTCCTTCTGAAATCTCTAATAACCCCGAGGTTATTGCCCGCATCGGCGTATGTTCGCTGAACACGGCTATCGAGGTTGACCTCTACGGTCATGTAAATTCTACGAAGATTTGTGGTACGAAGATGATGAACGGTATTGGCGGATCGGCTGACTTCACAAACAATGCCTACCTCTCCATCTTCACCTGTGGTTCTACGACCAAGGGTGGTGCCATTTCCAGTATTGTGCCTTTCGCCAGTCATATCGACCATACAAACCACTTCGTAAATGCCGTCATCACTGAGTACGGTGTAGCCGACCTGCGTCACAAGAGCGATATGCAGAAGTCTCTTGAACTCATCAAGGTGGCTCATCCAGACTATCGTCCTTTGCTGATGGATTACCTGAAGTATGCTGAGAAGAATGGTGGTCATACACACCACTGCCTATCTGCAGCCTTTGGCATGCACGATACCTTCCTGCGCAAGGGTGATATGCGCCTGACCGACTGGGCTGAGTACGTGAAATAAGGGAAAATAGACAATTTATTATAAGGATAAATAGAAAAAAACGGGACGCACCTTTGCAGTCCCGTTTTTTTTATCTACTTTTGCAGCCGAAACCAATTAAAACAAAGAAACCATTATGGACGACTATCCGGCGGAAAATATGGATTGATTGGACAATTGGACAAATCGGATACTAAAACAAAGAAACCATTATGGACGACTATCCGGCGGAAAATATGGATTGATTGGACAATTGGACAAATCGGATACCCCATAGGGGCAACACTCGTTGTACGAGAATTTTACGATTGGACAATTGCCGAGAAGAGAATTATTGTAATTGTGTAATTGTAAAATTGTCAGCTTACAATGCTTACATTCTGGAACACAAACCGTGGTCTTCGGACCATCGACCAATGGGAACCCAACTGCTGGGTTCAGGTGACATGTCCTTCAGCTGAGGATGTTGATTTCCTGCAAAACACCTTGCACGTACCCGACTATTATATCAGCGACATTGCCGATACCGATGAGCGTGCCCGTTACGACATTGATGAAGGGTGGATACTTATCATCCTTCGTATTCCATACGTCAAGGAAGTAAAATCGCGTACACCGTACACGACCATCCCCTTGGGTATCATCCTGAAAGGTGATGTGTGCATTACGCTATGTAACTTCGAGACAAACATGATGATAGACTTCGTTACCTATCAGCAGCGTCGTGGTCTGGGTTTCACCGACTCGGTCGATATGGTTTTCCGCCTGTTCCTGTCGAGTGCCGTATGGTATCTGAAACGTCTGAAGCAGATAAGCACCCGCATTGAGCAGGCCAAGCAGAATCTTGACCGCAATGTAGATAATGTTGACCTCATTGCCCTCAGTCGTTTGCAGGATAGTCTGACCTACTTCATTACCTCCATCCGTGGCAATGAGAATTTGCTTTCGAAGTTGAAGTTCAAGCTCCCTGTCGATGAGTTGGATGCCGACATGATTGAGGACGTCAACATCGAGATGAGTCAGGCCCGTGAGACCACGAGCATATACTCCAACATTTTGGAATCGACCATGGAGACCTATGCCAATATCATCAACAACAACATGTCGAAGGTCATGAAGATGCTTACCAGCATCTCCATTATCCTGATGTTCCCCACGCTCATCGCCAGTTTGTTCGGCATGAACCTTATCAACGGCATGGAGACGTGGGTGCTCGGTTTCCCCATTGCCCTTGTGCTCTGCCTGGTCACCACCGTCCTTTTCTTCTGGTACTTCAAGCGCAAGTCCTGGTTCTGACCTTCTGATTGTCTTGCTGTGTCCGATTCGGAATGACGGCCGTACCCCATCTTTACCCCGTTGATGAGATGTTACGCCGCATGGGTATGGACCGATAAGAGGGATTTTCGGTCAAATCGGTTAAATTTATGGAAAAATATTAGGTTATCCAGTGATTTTTATCTTAATTTGTACCCACTTTGTATAAATAAATGTATGTACTCCGAAATCATTATCTAAAAACGAAGAATGATGGACTCTATTGAAAAGACCCAAGTGAATGAGGCCGAGGTAGAGGTTGTCCCTGCCGAGGCTGTTGCGAATCCCGAGAACACAGAAACTCCAGAAGCCACAGAGGCACTGGAGGTAACCGAAAATCCAGTAGAAGAAGCTTTGGAGCCTCAGATACCTTTGATGAAGACAAAGGAGGAGGTATTGGCCCGTGCCCAGGAAATAGCCGAACAGGGCGATGGGGGCAACAAGCAGGAGCTGGACTTGTTGAAACAACTTTACTATAAATATCATAGGGCCAACCTGCAGGCAGCTCAGGAAGCCTTCGTGGAGGCTGGGGGAGAGGCTGAAGCCTATGTTCCCGAAATCGACCCCACCGAGGAGCAGTTTAAGCAGGTGATGCAGCAGATTCGCCAGCGTCGTGCCGAGTTGCAGGCCGAGCTGGAACGCCAGCGTGCCGAAAACCTGGAACGCAAGCAGGCCGTCATCGAGAAGATAAAACTGTTGGCTACCACGCCCGAAGAGGCAGGTAAGTCATATGATGCCTTCAAGCATCTGCAGGAGGAGTGGCGCGAGATCGGTCCCGTACCTGCCGAGCACGTATCGGAGATATGGAAGAACTACCAGTTGTATGTAGAGCAGTTCTACGACATGCTGAAACTGAACATCGAGTTCCGCGAATACGACTTCCGCAAGAACCTCGAAGCCAAGACCCTCCTGTGCGAACAGGCCGAGCGTCTGGCCGAGGAGACCGATGTGGTGAAGGCCATCAACCAACTGCAGAGTCTCCATCAGGAGTGGAAAGAGATAGGTCCTGTGGCCAAGGAACTGCGTGAGGAAATCTGGAACCGCTTCCGCGAGGCCAGCACCATTATCCGTAAGCGTCATCAGGAATTCTTCGAGGCTCGTAAGGCTCAGGAAGAAGAGAACTTGGCCAAGAAAACCGAACTTTGCGAAAAGGTGGAAGCCATCTCCACTGAGGGTCTCCGCACATTTGCCGACTGGGATGCCAAGACCAAGGAGATTATCGACCTGCAGGGCGTCTGGAAGACCATTGGTTATGCTTCGCCGAAGACAAACACCCAGATATTCGAGCGCTTCCGCGCAGCCTGTGACAAGTTCTTCACCCAGAAGACGGAGTACTTCCGTACCATGAAGGAGGAACTGAATCAGAACCTGCAAAAGAAAAAGGCATTGGTGGAACAGGCTGAGGCTCTGAAGGACAGCACGGAATGGAAGCAAACCTCCGATGCCCTCATCGAGTTGCAACGCCAGTGGAAGTCCATCGGTTCTGTGCCCCGTAAGGTAAGCGAAGATCTGTGGAAGCGCTTTGTGAGTGCTTGCGACCACTTCTTCGAGGCCAAGAACGCCGCTACGGCCGAGGCACGCGGAGAGCAACAGGCCAACCTGCAAAAGAAGCAAGACATCATAGAGCAGCTGAAGGCTCTTGCCAGTGATGCCACGGATGCAGCAGCTCAGAAGGTTCGTGAGTTGCAGGCCGAATGGAACGCCATAGGCTTTGTGCCCATCCGCGATAAGGACAAGATATACAAGCAGTATCGCGAGATTGTGGATGAACTCTACAAGAAGTTAAACCTCAATCATGCAGAACGTCGTCTCAACAGCTTCAAGGCTACCCTGAAGGTTTCGGCCGAGTCAGGTACCAACTCCTTGGCACGCGAGCGCGACCGTCTGGCTCGTGCCTACGACATCATGAAGTCGGAACTCCAGACCTATGAGAACAACATCGGTTTCCTCTCTGCCAGCAGCAAGAAGGGTAACTCCCTGGTACAGGAAATTCAGAAGAAGGCCGACAAACTGAAACAGGAGTTAGACTTGCTTCGCGAAAAGATAAAGGCTGTGGAAACAGAAATGAAAAAAGAAGCATAAGAATATTGGAGAAAGAAAAAGCCTCGCAAATCTGCGAGGCTTTTTCTTTCTCTAGGTTGGGCTACCCGGACTCGAACCAGGAAAGGCAGGACCAGAATCTGCAGTGTTACCATTACACCATAGCCCAATTGCGAGTGCAAAGGTACGAAAATAAATTAAAAGTCAAAAATTAAAAGTAAAAAAATTCGTCTCTTGTGCATATTTTCCTATTCTTTTGCTTCGTTTGTCCATTTTCATGACCTCCATACTTTATCCAAACAGGGTAACCAAAACATGATGGTTGCAGCAATCAAGTCATGATGATTGCCCAATCAAAACATGTTGCTTGCAGCAATCAAAGTATGATGGTTGCGCAAGCAAAGATTATTGGTTGCCGTCCGATTACGTACCTTTGACTAATGGTCTTAGGTACTCTCGCTCGGGAAACTACAAATTTATTTGCGTTTTCGCTCGCTTATTCGTACCTTTGTGGCAAAAATAATATTTCACACATAAAACATTGATGAATAACAAAGAATCTTTGCTGATAGACAAGATAGTAAAAGGAATGCAGGAGAAGAAAGGCAGGGACATCACGATAGTGGATCTCAGCCCCATTGAGGATACCATTTGCAGGGCTTTTGTGCTCTGCACGGCAGGCTCACCGTCGCAGATACAGGCTCTGACCGACAGTGTGGCTGAAACGGTACGTAAGGAGGCGGGTGTCAAGCCTACGGCCATAGATGGTCTGCGCCAGTCGGTATGGGTGGCCATGGACTATACGGACGTTATTGTCCATATCTTCCTGCCCGATACGCGTGACTTCTACGATTTGGAACACCTGTGGGCCGACGCCCAACTGACGGAGATTGCAGATGAGGATTAGAAGCCTCACCCCCAGCCCCTCTCCGAAGGGCGAGGGGAGTGTTTACTACTAATAGTGACAATTTAATTTTTAATTTTTAATTTTTAACTTTATTAAGGGTTTTCCCCCTCCCCAGGGAGGGACGGGGTGAGCCTTAGAAGATTAGAAATGGCAGACAATAATAATAGAAAAAAGAAGAAGATGCCACGCTTCAACCTGAGTTGGTTCTACCTCATTATTGCCGTGACCCTGGGATGGTTGTTCCTGAACAGTGAGGGCACGACAGGTGGAGGTGTATCGAAGCAGGCTACTTACTCAGAGTTTAAGACTTACGTGTCGAAGGGATATGCTTCGCGCATTGTGGTGAACAGCGACAATCAGAAGAATCTGAATATGTACGTCAAGGCAGAGCACATACGCGATGTGTTCCGTACGGGCATAGGCGACCAGAAGGGGGTGGAACCCTACGTTGTGGTTCGCTATGGTTCTATTGAGAAACTGGAGGAATTCATTGATACCCAGCAAGAAGAGGGTAACTTTGAGGGAGAACTGATATATAAGGAGGAGGATGGCACGTTGTGGCGCATTCTCATCAACTTTGGTCCTTTCCTGTTCCTCATCGTCTTCTGGATATTTATCATGAACCGCATGGGTGGAGGTTCCAACATGGGTGGAGGCATGAATGTCTTCAACGTGGGGCGCAGTCGTGCCCAGAAGGTTGAGGTGGACGAAAAATCGAAGATTACTTTTGCCGACGTGGCCGGACAGGCTGAAGCCAAGCAGGAAGTGCGCGAGATTGTGGAGTTCCTGAAGAACCCCAAAAAGTTTACCGACCTGGGTGGCAAGATACCCAAGGGAGCTCTCTTGGTAGGTCCTCCCGGAACGGGTAAGACCCTTTTGGCCAAGGCTGTGGCCGGTGAGGCTGATGTTCCCTTCTTTACCATGTCGGGAAGCGACTTTGTGGAGATGTTCGTTGGTGTGGGAGCCAGTCGTGTGCGCGACCTTTTCCGTCAGGCCAAGGCGGCCAGTCCCTGTATCATTTTCATTGATGAAATCGACGCTGTGGGTCGTGCCCGTGCCCGTAACACCATGATGGGTGGCAACGATGAGCGCGAAAGCACCCTCAACCAGTTGCTTACGGAGATGGACGGTTTCGGGACGAACAGTGGTGTCATTATTCTGGCAGCCACCAACCGTGCCGACATCCTGGACAAGGCTCTGCTTCGTGCCGGACGATTCGACCGCCAGATACATGTTGACCTGCCCGATGTCAACGAGCGCAAAGCCATCTTCAAGGTGCATCTGAAGCCCCTGAAGATAGACGAGACGTTGGATATCGACTTCCTGGCTCGCCAGACTCCTGGTTTCTCGGGTGCCGACATCGCCAACGTATGTAACGAGGCTGCCCTCATTGCTGCCCGTCACGACAAGAAGACGGTGACGAAGGAAGATTTCCTCTCGGCTGTTGACCGCATCATAGGTGGATTGGAGAAGAAGACCAAGGTGCTCACTGTGGAGGAGAAGCGTACCATTGCCCTCCACGAGGCCGGACACGCTACAATATCGTGGAACCTCCAGTATGCCAACCCCTTGGTGAAGGTGACCATCGTACCGCGTGGTCGTGCTCTCGGAGCCGCATGGTATCTGCCCGAGGAGCGCCAGATAACCACCAAGGAGCAGATGCTCGATGAGATGTGTGCTCTCCTTGGAGGTCGTGCTGCCGAGGAACTCTTCACGGGGCATGTTTCCAGTGGAGCCATGAACGACCTGGAGCGCGTCACCAAGCAAGCCTACGGCATGATTGCCTACATGGGTATGAGCGACCGTCTGCCCAATCTCTGCTATTATAACAACGACGAGTATCAGTTTGCAAAACCCTATAGTGAGGAAACGGCTCGCCTTATCGACCAAGAAGTGCAGAAGATGGTCAACGAGCAGTATGCCCGTGCCAAGGCCCTACTTATGGAGAAGCAGGACGGCCATGCCCGTCTGGCTCAGTTGCTTGTTGACCGCGAAGTAATCTTTGCCGAGGATGTGAAGGAAATCTTTGGTCCCCGTCCCTGGGCAAGTCGTGCCGACGAGATAATTGATGAAATGGATGAAGAGAACAACGATAACCTTAACGATAAAGAAGACCATGACACCCAAACAAAGTAACCTTATTGTTCGTACCCTTACGGGTATTGTATTTCTCATTGTAATGATAGGTGGTCTCACATATAGTTACTTGTCGATGGGCGTACTGTTCACTTTGATAACGGCTCTGAGTGTGCGTGAATTCTGCCAGATTATGAATGAGCGTGACGATGTGGACTTGAATCCCATGATATGTTCTGTAGGCGGAGCTTATCTCTTTCTGGCCTTCTTTGGCTATCTGAGTGGCATAACCCCTACACCAGCCGTCTTCATCCCCTATCTCATCAGCATTGTCTATATGTTGGTGTGTGAGTTGTATCTCCAGCGCGAGAGTCCCATCAATAACTGGGCTTATACGATGTTAAGCCAGATGTATGTGGCACTGCCTTTCTCGCTCATTCCCGTACTGGGCTTTATGACCGACCCTGCCCATCCCATGCAGGTGGGTTATCGTTGGATATTCCCTCTCTCCGTCTTCATCTTCCTTTGGACGAGTGACACGGGAGCCTATTGTTTCGGTAGTCTCTTTGGCAAGCATCGCCTCTTCGAGCGCATTTCACCTAAGAAGTCGTGGGAGGGTAGCATAGGTGGAGCCTTTACCAGCCTACTTGCCGCTTGTGTGATATGGCATTTCGACAATAGTCTTACCTTGATTCAGTGGTTAGGTTTCGCCCTTGTGGTGGTAATCTTCGGCACGTGGGGCGACCTTGTAGAAAGTCTCATGAAGCGTCAGCTTGGCATCAAGGACAGTGGTAACATACTCCCAGGTCATGGTGGTATGCTCGACCGCTTTGATTCCTCCCTCCTTGCCATTCCTGCTGTGGTAGTCTATCTCTACACGCTTACTATCTTTGTGAGAGTTTAAAAGGTTTAAGGGGCTTAAAAGTTTAAGGGAAGAAAGGTAAATGTCAAATGTAAATTTGCCGTGAATAATTGATAACTGGTCTTCTTGCAAGATACATCCGATGAACACAAAGAGCGAAATAGTTCTCTACCAGCCAAACGATACCATTCATTTAGAGGTACGGATGGAAAGGGAGACAGTCTGGTTGAATAGGAGCCAGATGGCTGTTCTTTTTGGCCGCGATGTAAAGACAATAGGCAAACATATCAACAATGCCCTGCACGAAGAACTGGAAAATTTGGCAACTGTCGCAAAATTTGCGATAGTTCAAAAAGAGGGAGACCGTCAGGTTACAAGAACGATAGAATACTATAATTGAAAGACCTCGGGAAGAAGTGGTTTGCTATAATGAAGATGTCCGAAACCCATGTCGACGACTTGCTAAGTCGTCTCATATAAACAACAAAACTAACCCTTCCTTTAGTAAGCTTTGCGGTAGCGATCTTCCTCCTTGTCCTCTAGCATGCTGAGGTAGGAGGTGTAGCGTGAGGGGGCGATGCGCCCTTCCTCCAGCGCGGTACGCACGGCACAATGAGGTTCATGGGTATGGGTGCAATTGTCGAAACGACATTCTTGTCCGATTTGGAAGATTTCGCGGAAATAGTGGCTCACTTCTTCACGTTCGAAATCGAAGGTACCAAAACCCTTTATCCCTGGGGTATCTATGAGGCTACCCCCTGTGGGCAAATCGTACATTTCGCTGAACGTGGTGGTGTGCTGACCTGTATCATGCGCCTCGCTAATCTCTTCGGTGCGCACGTTGAGCCCTGGGATAAGATAATTGAGGAGGGTGGACTTGCCCACACCACTATTGCCCGAAAGCAGGGTAGTTTTGTCTTTTAATATAGATTGCAGACTGTTGAGTCCCTCGTCTTTCAGTACAGAACAAGCCAGACATTCGTAGCCGAGGCTATGGTAGAGGGTCATAAGTTGTTTTGCCTGATGCGACTCAGTCGCATCATACAGGTCTGTCTTGTTGAAGAGCAGGATGACGGGAATGCGGTAAGCCTCGGCGGAGGCCAAGAAGCGATCGATGAAGGTGGTGCTGGTTTCGGGATGGGAAATGGTGACCAAGAGTAGCACTTGATCGACGTTTGCGGCCAGTATGTGGCTTTGCTTGGAGAGGTTGGAAGCCTTACGGATGATGTAGTTTCGACGGTCTTTCACTTCCGAAATAAGCCCTGTGCCGTCTTCGGATGCGATAAATTCCACATGGTCGCCCACAGCCACAGGGTTGGTGGAGCGAATGCCGCGTAAGCGGAAGTTGCCTTTCACCTTACACGAAAAAAGTTGGCTTTGTCTTCTTTCTTCGCTACTCGGCCCATCAACAGAACTTGTCGGCTCTTGATGTTTCGAAAACTGGTCGTCATCCGAGGTGCGGACGACGTACCAGCTTCCTGTATTCTTTATCACGACCCCTTCCCTATTCCCTCCATGAGGGGAGGGCGTATATAGGTTTGTGGATTGCGATTTCTCCATTAGAAAAACTCTTTAAGTCTGAATGTACTCTCCTCTCTCGGGAGGGTAATGGGGTGGAGTGCACTACACCGTCATGATTTCCTTCTCCTTGGCGGCAAGCAGTTCATCAATTTTCTTGATGTACTTGTCGTGGAGTTTTTGCAGTTTCTCTTCTGCATCCTTCTCTGCATCCTCGGCCAGTCCGTCCTTGATGCCTTTTTTCAGTTTCTCGATGATTTCGCGACGGCAGTTTCTTACGCTAACCTTGGCCTGTTCACTCTCTTTTCCACACTGCTTGGCCAGTTGTTTACGACGTTCCTCGGTGAGGGGCGGGATGTTGATGCGGATGATTTCGCCGTTGTTCTCTGGCATGATTCCCAGATCCGAGTCGATGATGGCTTTTTCGATGATGCGGAACATCGACTTGTCCCAAGGCTTAATGGCGATGGTGCGGGCATCGGGGGTGTTCACGGCAGCCACATTGTTCAGGGGCACCATGGAGCCATAACTGTCAACACGTATAGGGTCGAGAATTTTGATATTGGCCTTACCGGCACGAATGCGTGCCAAGGCATCTTCCAGATACATCACGGTTTCTTCGAATCGCTCTTCAGCTTCGTTCAGGGTTTCCTTTACGTCTATCATAGTATTTCGTTTTAGAGTTATTTTCACGCAAATATACGAATAAAAGTAATAAGTATTATTCAAAAGGCTTCAATTTTTAATCATTAATTTTTAATTTCTAATTTATTATTGTAACTTTGTCTCGAATATGGTGGAAAACACAAAGATAGACAAACGTATTCTCGAATTGGTGAACAAATTGGAACCCATCACCTTAGACGAGATGTCGGGCATTAAACTAATGAACCGAACAGATACGAAGTTTGTCACCAACAAGCATAAGCTGGCCAAGCTGTTGGAGATGGTGCAGGGAAAGTACTATGCCCAGTTTACCAACGACAGCAAGGTGGCCGAATATATCACTACTTATTGGGATACCGACGAACTGGGCTTCTACTTTGAGCACCACAATGGGCGGGTTCCACGTCAGAAAGTGAGAGTGCGCACATACGTGGGGAGCGACCTTACCTTTCTGGAGGTGAAGACCAAGAACAACCACGGACGTACGAAGAAGAAACGTATAGAGGTGCCTGGTCAGGAGATTGAAGAGGTGAGGGAAGAGGCCGATGAGTTTGTTGACCGTCTGGTACATCGCCATTTAGACGACATACACCCTACAGTACAGAATCATTTCCACCGCATTACCCTGGTGAACTATGGCAAGACGGAACGACTGACCATAGATTTTGACGTAGAGTTTCATAACTACGAAACCAACGATGAGGCCCAGACAGGTGACTTGGTCATCATAGAACTGAAACGGGACGGTAACGTGCCATCTCCCATATTGGATATCGTGCGCCGCCTGCGCATCAAACCATCGGGATTCAGTAAGTACTGCATCGGTTCCGTTATGACCAACCGCGACCTGAAGCACAATATGTTCATGGAAAAGATGGTGTGGATAAATAAGTTGGTGAAGGATGAGAGGTGAAGAGTGAATGATTAAGGGTGAAAGGTGAAAGGTTAAGGGTTAAGGATTAGGAGGTGAAATTTGGAATTTTGAATTAATTAATTTTGAATTTAATAATAGACTATGGATTTTACACAGATTAACAACGATTTGGGCAACCTGTTTGGCGTGACCCTTTTCGACCCACAGCAGTTCATTTCGCTGATTATCCGCTTCGTCATCAATCTCGTTGTGGTAAGTATTATTTCGCGTTTCTTCTATTATCCGCGCAGTCGTCGTCGTGACTACATGTTTATCTTCGTTCTCATGTCCATGAGCATCTTCCTGCTTGTCAGTCTTATGGAAGGTGGAGGTATGGAACTGGGGGCTGCCATGGGCTTGTTTGCCATCTTCGGCATCATGCGTTTCCGCACCGAAGCTGTGCCCATCCGTGAAATGACTTACCTGTTTATGCTCATTGCCGTTAGCGTGGTCAATGCTGTAGCTCGTGGTGACTATCATCCGAAAGCTCAGTACTGGGATGGTGTGGGCATCGTTACCATTCTTTTTGTGAACATTGTGTTCATAATAATGGCTTGGCTGTTCGAGTCTAGCAGAATCCTCAGCGACAGTAGTTGTTCGAAGTATATCAAGTATGACAACGTGAACCTCGTGGCTCCAGCTAAGCGCGAAGAACTGAAGGCCGACCTGGAGAAGCGTACGGGTCTGAAGATTCAGCGCATAGAGGTGGGTATGATTGACTACCTGAAGGATGCCGTGCTCATACGCATATTCTACGACGATCGGGCCGACCGTGGCAGTAGTATTGCCGAGATTACAAAAATGCCAAGGTAAAGTTGAAAGTTCAAAGTTTTAAATTGACACTATTATGAAAAGGAAAAGACTTATTTCGTTGTTCGTTATATTGTTCGGCATAGTTCAACTTTCAACTTTGAACTTCCAACTCTCAACGCTGAAAGCTGACGATAATACGGGAGCCATCTGGATGGAGGCCGGAGCCACAAAGGCATTGCCCTACAACCTGAGTGTAGATTTGGGCGTGGGCTATCGCACCATCGACTGGTTTGACGATTCGTACCGTTCTGACGTTGGCGTGGGACTGAACTGGAAGGCATCGAAGCATTGGAAACTTGGAGCTGGATATACCCTTCTGATGAAGAAGAATCCCAGTGAGACTTCCTATAAGTACGAGACGGAGACGGAATACAAGTATGTGAATCCAACCGATGCCACCGACGAGGTGGAGTTGACGGAGTTCCAAGGCCGTAACTATCCTTCTGACGCAACTCCTACGTACAAGTACGATGGATATAACATCAAGACGAAAAACGACACACGTGTTGACGAGAGTTTCTGGCGACAGAAACATCGTGTCTATGTCGATGCCACCTACACAACGAAGTTCTGTAAATTCCTGCGCATTACCATCAAGGAGCGTTACCAGATGACGTATGTGCCCAAGACAACGATAAGCCGCACACGTTACCGCGAAAAGACGGTCATAAAGTATCGCGACCCGTCTTACGACGGTGAGGGCAACCTTTGTAGTGAAACCTACGCCGACGGCGAGTCGTGGGAGAATGGCGATTGGCCCCTGACTTATCCTTACGAGGATATTGCCAGATACTGGCAAGAGGGTGATGTCATTTACAAGGACCATGTGAACTACGACGACGAGGACAAGGAGAACAAAGTGGACGCCACGGCTGAATATTTGGCCGCCCATGAACCTTTGAATACGATTACTATTATACCTCGTGAAAAACGTAGTAAAACCATCCACACCCTGCGTTCCCGTGTGAAACTTTCCATCGACAAGAAGGGATGGAAGTGGGAGCCCTACATCTTTGCGGAAACCCACAACAACTTGGGCGATGGCATGCACCTCGACAAGATTCGGGCAAGCATCGGCGTTGACTATGCCATCAAGAAAGGGCATAAGATAGGGTTGGGTTACATTTTCAACCATGAGAACGACGATGATGGCAACCAGAACATACATGCCATCTCGGTAGGATACAACTTTAAGTTCTAATTATAATAAACCTTCGGGTTTCAAATACGTCTAAAAAACTACAAGCACGACACAATTATTTATGAAGAAGTTATTAATCATAACTATGCTGGCTTCAGGGTTGATGGCTCAGGCAGATGAGTACAGCTATCTGACTATCGGCTATAATCAGGTGGAGAAGAGCATTGTCTTGGAGACCATTCAGAAGATAACCTTCAAGGATGGGCAGATGGTGGTGACCACATCGAATGGCAGCGAAACCTTTCCCCAGGAGCAGTTAGAGAAGATGTTTTTCTCTACTGAGGCCACTCGGGTTCAGTCTGTTCCTACACAGCCGAAATCTGAGGAAGAGCCTGTTTACGACCTCAGTGGCCGTCGGGTAATTCCCATGAAAAAAGGTATCTACATTTTAGACGGCCGGAAGGTCATCATCAAATAAATACGAGTTCCCATGAAAAGGTATATCTTTCTTTTCGTGTTCCTTGTGGCCGCTATGACGGTGAATGCCCAGAAGCAATTCCGAATCTGGCAGAATGGCGAATCTACCCGTTTAACCATTGCCGACAACCCCACCATAGTGTATAGTGCCGACAGTGGTGAACCGGCTCTTGTCATAGGAGATGCCACATTCCCGATTTCTACAATAGATAGCATTTGTGTTGTCCATCAGGTGCTTATCCAATATAGCGATACTTCGGCTGTCATCAGCATACCGGCTGCTGTGGCTGCCGACATTACGGTGGAGAGAAATAAGGGTCATGTTACGGTGACCAACACCAATGTGGCCAACGAGATAGAGTTTGTGCTCAGCGGTTCGTCCACCGATGGCTCCTTCACTTATGTCGGGTCATACAAGACTGCCGTCATCCTCAATGGGGTTAGCCTTACCAGTCAGCAGGGTGCTGCCATCGACATACAGTGTGGCAAGCGCATTGGATTGATGCTGATGCCCGGCACCACAAACTCATTTGAAGATTCAGCGCTGGGAGAACAAAAGGCCTGCTTCTATTGCAAGGGCCACATGGAAGTCGAGGGAAGTGGCACGCTTAACGTCACGGGCAACCTCACCCATGCCATCAAGGTCAAGGAGTACCTACAATTTAAGAAATCGACAGGAATCATCAACATTGTCAAGTCTGCGGGTGATGCCATTCATGTGGGACAATACTATCAGCAGAATGGTGGAACCATAAATATTACCTCCACCACCCTGAATGATGGAATTCAGGTAGAATTCCTGACACTGGACGATGATGTGACGTTGGATCCAGACAAGGAATTTAATGGTCAGGCCATTATCAAGGGAGGTACCATCAAGGCAGAGATTACCCACCAAGACCAGAAAGGTATTAAGGCCGATAGCGACATCACCATCAGCGGAGGAACTTTCGACATTACTGCCAGTGGAAATGGTTCGCGTGGCATACAGACCGATGGTAACATGGTGATAGGTGCCGAGGATAATTCTACCAGCATTACGGTTGTCGCAGCAGGTGCTCAGTGTACCGACCCCGAACACGAAGACGACCCCCATCGTTGCATGGGTATTAAGGTGGATGGCAACCTGACGGTAAACGCCGGCACCACCATTGTGAGGAACACAGGCAAGAAAAGCCGTGGCATCAAGGTCGGTGGCATCTATAAGAAAAACGGTGGTACGGTCACTGCCAACATCACAAACTAATTTATAAAAGGTCAAGGGCAGGGTCATCATGGTACCTGCAAATCACCCCGAGTGATAGTTGTCAAGGAGGACTATAAGTTGTAGTGTTGCATGGACAACCAGCAAGAAATCTTCCCGATTGTTGACGAAGAAGGGCAGGTCCTCGGCTCGGCCACACGAGGCGAATGCCACAGCGGCACGGGGCTGTTGCATCCCGTGGTCCATCTTCATGTGTTTAATTCCAAGGGAGATATATACCTGCAACGCCGGCCTGAATGGAAAGACATACAGCCTGGGAAGTGGGACACCGCTGTAGGTGGCCATATCGACTATGGCGAAACACCCGAGGAAGCACTGAGGCGCGAGGTTCGCGAGGAACTGGGGATTGCCGACTTCGAGGCTGAGGCCATCGGAAAATACGTGTTTGAAAGCTCGCGGGAGCGCGAGTTGGTGTACGTACACCGCTGCACCTATGATGGTGAGATTCGTCCCTCGGCCGAAGAACTGGACGGCGGCCGTTTCTGGACTATGCAGGAAATACATGAGGCCATGGGGAAAGGTGTGCTCACTCCAAACTTTGAAAGCGAATTTAAGCGTTGCTTCGGGAGGGAAAAGTACGCCCTCTTCTTCGATATAGACGGAACCCTGGTGAGTTTTAAGACGCACGAGATACCATCGTCCACGATAGAGGCTCTGACCGAGGCCAAGAAACGCGGACACAGGGTGTTTATCGCCACAGGTCGTCCGCCACTCATCATTACGAACCTTGGAGCTATCGAACATCTGATTGACGGCTACGTGATTGTCAATGGAGCCTTGTGTTACGTAGGCGATACGGTGGTCAAGTGCAAGAACATTCCCAACGAAGCCGCCCGTTTGCTGGCTCGGGATGCCCAGGAGAAGAACTATGGCCTGATTGTTGTGGGAGAAAGGGACGTTGCCGTTCTCGACCCCAATGGCCAGGTGGATAAAGTGTTCCGGCAAGAGTTGGCCGTTGACAACCTCAATCAGGCAAAACCCCTGGATGTTGTCCTCAACCAGCGTATCCTCCAACTTACCCCCTTCTTTTCTGAGGAATACGAGCGTGAACTGATGCCTCGCATTCCAAGCTGTACGTCTGGTCGCTGGCATCCTGCTTTTACAGACATCACCGCCCAGGGAGCTGACAAGGGCGAGGGCATCATGGCCATGGCTGCCTACATGGGACTCAATCCTCGATATACGATGGCTTTTGGCGATGGCGGAAACGATTTGTCGATGATAAGGAAGGCCGGTATCGGCGTGGCTATGGGCAATGCCCTTGATTCACTAAAAAAGGAGGCTGCCTATACGACAACCTCCGTTGACGACGACGGCATCCTGAATGCACTGCGCCACTACCATCTGATACCTTAGATGGTCTAATTTTTTTATCATCCAGATTACACTCCTCTCTCAGCCCAATCCCCTCTGTCGAGGTTGCGATAGCCGATGGCTTCGGCGATGTGCATAGACTGTACTTTCTCTGAGCCAGCCAGGTCGGCAATGGTGCGGGCAACCTTGAGGATGCGGCTGTAGGCACGGGCAGAGAGCTTGAGGCGTTCCATGGCCATGCGGAGCATGTCGAGACTGGCCGCATCGGGTTCGGCGAATTCGTGAAGCATCTTTTCGGACATCTGAGCATTACAGTGAACAGCCCCCACCCCGGCCCTCCCCGAGGGGAGGGAGCGGAAACGCTCGGTCTGGATGTTGCGGGCACGTATTACGCGCTCCCGGATGGCAGCAGACGGTTCACCTGGCTGCATCTGACTGAGCTGGGCAAATGGTACGGCTTGTATCTCGCAGTGTATATCGATTCGGTCGAGCAGAGGACCGGAGATTTTACTCATGTATTGCTGTATGCGGCCAGGGGTGCATGTACAGTGGTGGGTGGGGTCGCCATAGTAGCCACAGGGACAAGGATTCATGCTGGCCACGAACATGAAAGAGGCAGGATAGGTGACGGCATACCGGGCACGGGAGACATTGATTACGCGGTCTTCCAGGGGTTGGCGCAGAACCTCAAGGACGGTGCGCGAGAATTCGGGCAGTTCGTCAAGGAAGAGCACTCCGTTGTGGGCTAAGGAGATTTCGCCGGGCTGTGGATTCTGTCCGCCTCCTACAAGGGCTACCTGAGATATGGTGTGGTGGGGGCTTCGGAACGGGCGCTGGGCAATGAGTGAGGTATTGCAATTCAACTTTCCCGCCACCGAATGGATTTGTGTGGTTTCGAGGCTTTCGCTTAACGACAGGGGAGGAAGAATGGTGGGCAGACGTTTGGCAATCATGGATTTTCCACTTCCCGGGGGACCGATCATTATCAGGTTGTGCCCGCCCGCTGCTGCTACCTCCATGGCCCGCTTTACCGACTCTTGGCCGCGAACGTCTGAGAAGTCGAGTTCGAAGTGGTTTTGTCGGTCGTAGAAGTCCTTGCGGGTGTCTATCTCGGTCGGTTCTATGGCTCCTTCCTTGTTATTGAGCAGGTCGATGACTTCCTGTATGTTGCTGGCTCCATATACTTTTATGTTGTTGACTACGGCTGCTTCCCGGATGTTTCCTTTAGGGACTATGAGCCCCTCGTAGCCTTGCTTGCGTGCCATGATGGCGATGGGTAATGCACCTCGGATGGGAAGTAGGGAGCCATCGAGACTTAACTCACCCACCATCAGATATTTGCCTAACCGGTCGTGACTGATTTCGTCGGCAGTAGCCAGGATGCCTATGGCTATGGGCAGGTCGTAGGCCGAACCCTCTTTCTTCAGGTCGGCAGGGGTAAGATTCACCGTTATACTTTGTATGGGGAACCGATAGCCGCTGTTTTGTATGGCGGCCACAATGCGTTCGTGACTTTCCTTTACGGCATTGTCTGGCAATCCGACAAGGTAGAACTGTACGCCTCGTGTGGCATAGACTTCGGTGGTTACGGGAATGGCTTGCAGACCTTGTACGGCTGCGGTATCGACTTTTACAAGCATAGTTCGGAATCTGAGGGATATATTTCTTTGAGGGGAATGAGCACAAAATCGCGTTCCTTGATAAGGGGATGGGGGATTATGAGGTCGGGGGTTGACAGTTTCAGATGGTCGTAGAGCAGGATGTCAATGTCAATGGGGCGGTCGTGGTAGATGCCATCGGTACTTTTCTGCTTACGGCCAAGCTGGCGTTCTATCTCTTGGGTCTTATACAGGCATTCATGGGGAGACAAATCAGTGAGCACAAATGCCGCAATGTTCAGGAATTTGTGCTCACTTTCGAATCCCCATGGCTCAGTTTCGTAGAACGAAGATATGCGTTCTACTTTGCCAAGGGCTTGGTTGATGAGTGCCAAGGCACTTTGTATGATTTGCTCGCGGTGGCCTAAGTTACTGCCTAATCCGAGATAGAGATGATGTGTCATCAATCACGGATAATGAGCATGGCATCGCCGTAGGCACCAAAGCGGTAGCGCTTGTCGGAGAGTGCTTCTTTGTAGGCTTTCATGATACGGTCGTAGTCGCCGTAGGCACAGCAGAGCATGAGCATGATGCTCTGGGGCAGATAGAAGTTGGCTACCATGGCATCGGCCAACTGGAAGTCATAGGGAGGGAAGATGAAGCGGTTGGTCCAGCCTTCGTACTCCTTCAGTTTCCCGTCGGCACTGACTGCAGTTTCCAGCACACGCTGAACGGTGGTACCCACAGCGCATATTTTGTGTCCTTCGGCCTTGCCTTTGTTAATGATGTTGCATGCTTGGGCGTTGACTATCATTTCCTCGCTGTCCATCTTGTGCTTGGTCAGGTCTTCCACATCAATCTCACGGAAGTTGCCCAAACCGCAGTGTAGGGTTACATAGGCAAAGTCTATGCCTTTGATTTCCATGCGCTTCATCAGTTGACGGGAGAAGTGGAGACCCGCACTGGGGGCTGTAACGGCACCCTCGTTCTTGGCAAAGATGCATTGGAAGTTCTCCATATCCTCGGGCTCGGCCGGACGTTTAATCATTTCCTTGGGCAGTGGAGCCTCGCCAAGGGCATAGAGCGATTGCTTGAATTCTTCGTGGTCGCCGTCGTAGAGGAAGCGCAGGGTGCGTCCACGGCTGGTGGTGTTGTCGATTACCTCAGCCACCATGGAATCGTTCTCGCCAAAGTATAGCTTGTTGCCGATACGTATCTTCCGTGCGGGGTCAACGAGCACATCCCACAGACGGAATTTCTCGTTCAATTCGCGTAGCAGAAAGACTTCAATGCGTGCACCAGTCTTCTCCTTGTTGCCATAGAGGCGGGCGGGAAAGACTTTCGTGTCGTTGAATACAAAAACGTCCTTTTCGTCAAAGTATTCCAGGATATCGCTGAAATGGTCGCGATGCTCGATGACTCCACTTTTGCAGTGGATAACCATCAGTCGGCAGTCGTCGCGATAGGGGGTGGGATACTGTGCGATGCGGTCTTCGGGAAGTTTGTAGTTGAATTGTGACAGCTTCATAATGCTATTTACTATTTCTTGGACGAGCCAAGCGTAGGCCTTCGGCCGTCCGGTTAGACGAATTAGTTATTTAACGGTGTTACGATTTCTTGTTGGTTGAGCCAAGGTTCAAAGTCCTCAATCTTCATACACTGCTCTATACAAACATTTCCTATACGGGTACGTCGGAGGGCGATGAGGTGGGCTCCACTTTGCAGGGACTGTCCGATGTCGCGTGCCAAGGCCCGTATATAGGTACCTTTGCTACAAACGATGCGCAGGGTGAGCTGCATCTGCTCGGCATCGAAGTGAACCAATTCCAGTTCGTCGATAACCAAAATCTTCGGTTTCAACGCTATTTCCTCTCCTTTGCGTGCCAGTTTGTAGGCGCGGTGCCCGTCCACTTTACAAGCCGAGAAGGCTGGTGGCACCTGTTCTATGCGTCCCATGAACTGTGGGAGCACTTGTTCTATCAGTTCCAGAGTAATGTGCTGGGTAGGGTAAGTTTGGTCGATGGGCTTTTCGAGGTCGAAACAGGGGGTTGTGGCTCCCAGTTGCAGGGTAGCAACGTACTCTTTCGTGTGAGCCTGTAACTCATCAATACGCTTTGTGGCGCGACCCGTACATACGATGAGCACACCTGTTGCCAAGGGGTCGAGGGTGCCCGCATGTCCGACTTTCAACTTCTTGACACCCAGTCGCTGGCATAGCATCCAGCGAACCTTGGCAACCAAGTTGAACGAGGTCCAGCGTAGTGGTTTGTCGAAATATAGTATCTCTCCTGCTTCGAAATCCACGATGTATGTTTATAAGAGATTAAATATAATCAATGCCAAGCCTACGGCGGCGCAGTAAATGCCGAAATAGATGAGTTTGCCTTGCCGTACGATGTTTATCATCCACCTACATGCCAGGCATCCGCTGATGAATGCAGCTGCAAAACCAGCCATGAGGGGCACAAGCCCAATGCCGGCCGTTACGGCTTCGCTACCCTCTTTCATGGCTTTAAGTACATCCAGCATTGCCTCGCCCAGAATGGGAGGAATAACCATCAGGAAACTAAATTGTGCCAGACGCTCCTTTTTGTTTCCAAGCAACAGACCTGTGGCTATGGTGGAGCCTGAACGACTTAAGCCAGGCAATACGGCGGCTGCCTGAGCCAAACCTATAACGAATGCGTCACGCAGGGAAATATTCTCCTTCTGGCGCGGATGGGCATAGTAACTGAAGATGAGCAGAGCTGCTGTTAGCAACAGACAGCATCCGACAATGAGTAATCCAGAGCCGAAGATGGCTTCAACGTAGTCCTTGAAGAATACGCCCACGATGCCCACGGGAATCATGGAAACAAGGATGGATAGGGCATAGCGTTGCTCGACATTGAGCGAACCGTCCCATTTGAACAGTCCTTTCAGTATCCACACAATCTCTTTCCACAGGATGACCAGCGTGGAAAGTACGGTGGCCACGTGTACGGCTATGGTAAACGTAAGGTTCTGTTCACCATCTACGCCAAACAAGGCAGAGGCTATGGTAAGGTGTCCGCTGCTCGATACGGGCAGATACTCTGTGAGACCCTGTACAAGGCCCATCAGAATGGCTTCTATTGTACTCATGCTTTATCTTTCTTTTTGTAGAGAATACCGTATATCATGAAAATGAATCCCAGGAAGCACACCACGGGTGCTACCTTAATGCGGCGAACGCTGAAGATGTCGGGATTGAACATCTCTTCATTGCTGCCAGTACCTGACATCAGGATGAAACCGATGATGATGACTGCCATGCCAATGGCCAACAGCACGTAGTTTGTCTTGCCGAATGCAAAGTTCTTTTTCATTATTTATAATCAATTAAGTACTTAATCAAATTTATCCTACATGTTTTTAGAAACGAATTATACTAATTTATTTTAATTTTATCCATATAATCGGACGGCGAAGCCTACGCTTGCGTAACAACGTGGAGTAAGAATTTATCTTAATGTCAAGAATATAATTAAGAGAATTAAGGTCAATTAGGATAATTCGTTTCTAATATATCTAATATAATAATGTCAATTAATGTTGTTCAACTTATCAATTTTTATTCATAAAGTTCTCCTTCGCGCATACTCAGATAATGGCTTACGCTGATGAACGTGCAAAGCAGGGTGAGCAGCAAGCCCGAAACGAGCACAGCCAGAACCGTGATGCCCGTGTTTTCCATGGTTACGTACTTTATCATGGAGGGGTCGTAGCTCCATAGGCTGTGTATGACACCTATCAGCACGGCGTCGGCCAGTATGCCGGCAGTCAGACCTATCCATAGGGCTCGCATCATGAATGGTCGGCGAATAAAGCCCCAGCTGGCTCCCACCAGTTTCATGGTGTGGATGATGAAGCGACGGGAATACACGCTCAGACGAACAGTATTGTTGATGAGAACAAGTGTTACCAACAACAATAGCACTGCCATACCCAACAGGACATAAGTAATCTTGATGAGATTGGCATTCAGTCGTTCAATGAGGTCTTTCTGATAGATGACATCCGATACCAGTTTGTTGCTTTTCAGGCGTTTGCTAATCCAAAGCAGGCTGTCGGTACAAGCATAGTCGGCCATCAGGTGCAGTTCCAGCGAGGGCGTGAATGGATTCTCACCGAGAAACTCCGTGGGGTCGCTCCCCATGGCTTCGGTTTGTTCTTTCAGTGCCTGTTCCTTGCTGATGCAGATAACGTCCTTCACCCACTGACGCTGTTCCAGACTTTTCTTGTATGCCTGTGCATCCTGGTCTGTGGCATCGTCGTTAAACATGACGGTAATTGTCAAACTCTGTCGCACACTCTTACTCAGTTGGTGGGTGGTGAGCGCACAGATGATAACCAGTCCCATCAAAATCAACACAAACGTAGTGCTGATGGTACTTGTCAGAGCCTGCCAGCGCAGACTTATTTTCTTTCTTCTTCTTGGCATCTTATTGCAGTTCAATGTTCAAAAATCAAAATCCTCTAATCGGACGCAAAGCTACGCTTGCGTAACAACGTGGAGCAAGAATGTTCAATTCTCAATGTTCAATGTTCAATGTTCTAATCGGACGGCCTTTGGCCTACGCTTGGCTCATCCAAGAACGTTCAACCCCCTTCAGCGTGGCACTGCTGCTCTCCGTAATGCGTACGCGAATGGTTTCTCCGATGTGGTGGTTGCCTCGGTCCACGATAACCACCTTGTTCTGCTCCGTCCGTCCGAACAGCTGTTCCCGTGAACGTTTGCTCACTCCCTCTAGCAATACGTCATATTCCTGTCCGATGCAACGCTGGTTGCTCTCGGCCGAAAGCTGGTTTTGGAGGGCGATAAGTTCGTTTAAACGGCGTATTTTTGTTTCTTCGGGAATGTCGTCGGGGAAATGTTTGCTGGCGTAGGTTCCAGGTCGTTCCGAGTACTTGAACATGAATGCCGAGTCGTATTGGCACTCACGCATCAGAGAGAGCGACAACTGGTGGTCTTCTTCCGTCTCTCCGCAGTACCCGGCAAAAATGTCGGTGGACAGTCCGCAGTCAGGAACAATCTGGCGTATGGCCTCGACACGGCCGAGATACCATTCACGGGTGTACTTTCGGTTCATCCGTTTCAGCACCTCGTTGCTACCACTTTGTACGGGTAGGTGGATGTGGCGACAAACATTGGGTTCCTCGGCAATCACACGCAGGGTGTCATCGCTCATGTCCTTGGGGTGACTGGTAGTGAAGCGCACGCGCATTTCGGGAACCGCCCGTGCCACCATGCGGAGCAGGTCGGGGAATTTGATGATCTCCTGCGAATCATGCTTTGCGAACTGATACGAGTTCACGTTCTGCCCCAACAATGTCACTTCCTTGAAACCTCGGTCTCTCAGGTCGCGCACTTCGCGCAGTATGCTCTCAACATCGCGGCTTCGTTCGCGTCCACGTGTGTAGGGAACAATGCAGTAGTGGCAGAAGTTGTTACATCCGCGCATGATAGAAACAAACCCGCTAATGTGGGGGCCGCAGATGCGTTGGGGCACTATGTCGCGATACGTTTCCGTCGGCGACAGTTCCACATTGATGGCCTTGTGCCCCATTTCCGCCTGGGCAATCAGGTCGGGAAGTGACAAATAACTATCGGGACCAGCCACCAAATCCACGTGGTGTTTCTCCAGCAGTTCCTCCTTCACACGTTCGGCCATGCAGCCTAATACACCCAAGATTAGTTTGCGTCCCTTTCGACGAAGCGAGTGGTAATATTCCAGTCGGCTCAGAATCTTCTGTTCTGCATTGTCGCGTACCGAACAGGTATTCAGGAAAACAGCATCGGCCTCCTCTTCTGCTTGGCAAAGTTCATACCCTGCCATGCTCATGACGGAGGCCACAACTTCACTGTCTGCCACGTTCATCTGGCATCCGTAAGTCTCTATCAGAAGTTTCTTCATCTTCGTATCTTTGCAAGAAATTGGGCACAATACCCCAATTTCACGTGCAAAGATAGTGCAAACCGAGCGAAAACGCAAATTTATTTGCAGTTTTCAGAGGTGCCGCCTATCTAAGACTAAAAGTCAAAGATACGATTAAGCGAGCATAATCGCAAATTTATTTGCAGATTATCGAGCGATAGTATCTAAAAACATTGTTTAAAGATAGTGCCGCTCGGCCCAAAGGGACGCTTGCGTAGAAAAACGGAGCAAGAAACCGAGCGAAAACGCAAATTTATATATTATTTTCTTGCGTAGTCTGCGGAGCACAGAGCGAGAGCACCATTCTTTGATTGAGGCAACCAATTATCTTTGATTGCTACAACCATTATGGGATGATTGCTGCAACCAACATCATTTGATTGCTGCAACCAACATGCTTTGATTGCTACAACCATCATGACTTGATTGCTGCAACCAATATGACTTGATTGCAGCAACCGATATATGTTGATTGCCCGAACCAGAAGAAATTAGTGGGCAACATCTCCGAGCGTTTCCTCTCAATTCCCCTCCTCCGGGGAGGAGGGGTTAGGGGTGGTAGCGTCAGCCTGCATCATCATTAAATCAAGTGGTAGTCTTAACCACCCCTGCCCCTCCTTACCATCATAAGGAGGGGAATTGAATATAGCTTTGCCGTCAAGTGGAAAAGTGGGAATTAGTGCGCAGCCTATTATCCATTGTACATTATACATTATACATTAAAAAAGTTTTTCTCTTTTCTCTTTTCATTTTTATCTATTCTTTGTATCTTTGCCCACAAAGAGTTGACTTATTATGGATAAAACACAATATAAGATAAAAGAAGAAAAGACTTCTATGGTCAACGAACCGGTAGCTGCATGGGAGCAACCACCAGTGTTCACACCAGCACAGATAGAGGTTCTTAATGCCGTGGCACACCTGCATAGCGAAGAAGAGGTGAGAGGACTTAAATGGGCTATCTCAAATTACTTTGCCCAACTTGCCGACAAAGAAATGGATCGTCTCTGGGACGAAGGAAAATGGAACGAGCAAACCCTTGAAGGCTTGAAGCACGCCCATTATCGTACACCATATCAAACGGCCAAATGAGATACATCGTATTAGATACCAATTGTCTTTTACAAATGATATCTCGGCATAGTCCTTATTATGCCATTTGGCAGTCATTCCAGTTAGGTCGATATTATTTATGTGTCAGTAACGACATCATCAGCGAATATCGTGAGATTATTGGTCGAATTGCCAATTCACTTGTTGCAGAAGGGGTGACTGAGGCCATACTGAATAGTCCTTATTGTCTGCGTTATGACCCTCATTTTCATTTCAATCTTATTCAGCAAGATCCCGATGACAATAAATTTGTTGATTGTGCCATCATCGCCAATGCAGACTATATAGTCAGCGACGATTCCCATTTCCGTGTTTTACGTTCTATTCCTTATCCTCGTGTCAAAGTTGTTTCCCTTAATCAGTTTTTTAAGGATATGAAATAACGTCCCCCTTCAGTCTTGATTATCCCCTTACGCGACTTCCCATGAGGTCGCGTATTTTTGTATGTCAATGTTATTCATTTGCTTGCCCATAAATTTTTTCTCTTTTCACTTTTCATTTTTATCTATTCTTTGTATCTTTGTCGTGTTCAACCATCCGAAGCCTTGGGGCGTAGGGTTACAAGAGTGCTACCCGAGGGTGGGCGAACGCATATTTACGGAAAGGCGTATCTTAACGCTTTGTGCTTGACACTCTGGAATCTGGCAGTTCCTTATAAAATGGTCAACAGCAAAGCAACGAAGAGCGCCCATAGGGTGTATATTTACGGCACAGGTGTGCTGTATCTATACATGTTGCGTGGGCTTCGGAGTTGTTCATCTTTGACTATTTGGGCGATGCCAGAGCCTCAGAGTGTGGGACGAACGACAAGATGAATTCCCACGCTCTTTTTGTTTTTATGCCTGAGAAAAAATGCAATAACATCCAGTCTCGGGAGTTTGCTGGCAAGAAATAAAACAAATGTTTATGAGTGAGGAATTAAATAAATTATTATGGAATCAATTTGAGAATCCCCAACGAAGAGACGTGGAGTATCCCTTTATTGAGGTTATGAAATCTTCTGCTTTCACAAAAGAAAATTTTATGAAACTGGTAAAGCTCTTAGGAGACTCTTTTCTGGATTATGTAAGAGAAATTAAAAATTATGGAAGTGAAGGAATAACCGTAACTATTTTTGAAAGCAAGGCCGATGAGTTAAAGGCATTTGGGGAAAAGAATATTTTGGCAATGACTTCAAGAGAAAACTGACAGGAATCGATAATGTTCACAATAAAGCAATTTTAATATATGAAATATAAGGACAAGAAAATTAATGATGTTCCTTCATTCCTAAAATGGGTAAAGGCTGGACATCAAATTGAGAATATTGCGGATGATGGTTTCCCATTACCATTTACACAAGATACTATTTATTACCGTGGACAAGCCAATAATACATGGGAACTAAGCCCTGCAGTTTTTAGAAAATATATACAAGAACATGAATTATTACGTAAGGCAGAGTTGAGTTTATGGAATGAGGTCGCTCAGTGCCGTTCCTATTTAGAAAAACTTATATATTTTCAGCACTATGGACTATGGACCCGTTTATTAGATGTAACATCCAACCCCCTCATTGCACTTTATATGGCATGTGACGATGAAAAAGAGCGTAAAGCAAATGGGGTCATATATACGGGAACAAAAGGATATACTAAGGATGTTAAAGAGACTGCCATTGCAGAACTGACAGCTGAATTTGTATTTACCTCCTCATTTAATAATTTTCCCCAAGAATTTAAAGACTTTGTAAAAGAGAATCAAACAAAACCGACATATTTTACACATCCAATTCTTATTCAGCCTCCGATAAATAATCCAAGAATTGAAGCGCAGAACGGAGCTTTTATTTTGGCACCACTGATTGAAAATGAACAATCCGAGATTCCATATAAAGGAAATCTTGACAACTCTGGATTTTTTGGTGAAAGAAGGGCGTTAATTCCTGCAACAAGTAAAATAGCCATATTAAAGGAATTAAATGAATTGGGGATTAACAAAGGAAGCATATATAAAGGAACAAGTGAAAAATTACAATCAATTATTCAAGAAGAATTATGGAAATTTTGATTAAAGTTTATTGTAAATATTAACATCACAACTATGAAAAACGAAATCAAACGCCTATGGCTATTGGCCATAATGATGTGCGCCACATTAGTTGCAAATTCACTAACATGGACGGCACCAGAGCCTCCTAGTAACAATACTCTTGTTTCTGGTGAAACCTATGCCCTGTACAATGTAAAAGCAGACCGTTTTCTGACGGCATCTCAGCCTTGGGGAACCCGAATTTCCCTTAAAACGGATTCCGAGAACACGGCTTATCCATCCTTGTTCCGCCTTACAGACGAAACAGTCGCACATGGGGGATGGACATTCCAGTTGGCCTCAAATGTTGACCATGGAGGGAGCATTATATCGAGCGGATATATGTTTCGCAAATCTTCCCAAGAAGCGTATGTTGATGGCAGCAGTCAGCAAAACAGTATTTACTGGGTATTCCGTCCAAATTCCGATGGTTCTTTTCGTATCCAAAGTAGCGAGAGTGATGGTACATACGGAAGCAGTGCCAACTCAAACTACAGCAATGAGTTTATGGGATGGAATGGGGATGAAAACGATTATTTGATTTATACCAATATTAATCCATTAACGACAGGCGTTGGAGTAGATTGGTTGTTATATAAAGATGGTACTGATTATGTAGATATGTCAGCATTTGCACTCTATAGTGCCAAACTAGAACTATATAAATATGCAGAATTCATTGATATTGTGGGATTTTCAATTGACTACACTATTTATACAGATATCTATTATGGAGAAGACATAGACGCCATAAATATGGCATCAGCAGAATTAGTAAATAAGATCAAAATTGCACAGGGTACCAATATCAACTATAGTTATTCGGGAACAATAGCAATTGTGATTAGTGGAAATTATATTGGAGATATAGTCATTCCAAGTAAGACATTATATAATGGAATTTTCTATGACGTAAAGGCCATCGGCGGTTCTGCGTTCAAGGATTGCACTGGACTGAACTCCATCAGCATTCCGAATAGCGTGACAAACATTGGCGGTTCTGCGTTTGAAAACTGCAGTAGCCTAACCTCTATCATCATCCCCAACAGCGTGACCAGCATCGGTGGTGGTGCATTCTTTGGCTGCAGTGGCCTGACCTCTATCACCATCCCAAATAGTGTGACAAGCATTGGCAGTAATACGTTCAACTCTTGTAGTGGTCTGACCTCCGTCGACATCCCCAACAGCGTGACAAGCATCGGCGATTATGCGTTCGGTGAATGTACGAGTCTAAAAAATCTTGTTATTGAGGATGGAGATAGTCAGTTATCGTTGGGATATAATTACCATGACTCAAAATATACAGGAAAAGGCTTATTCTATGACTGTCCCTTGGAGACCTTGTATTTGGGACGAAATATTTCTTATGAAACTAGTTATCATTATGGCTATTCCCCATTTTATGGAAATGCCACCCTTCATTCAGTTACCATCGGAAACAGAGTGACAAGTATCGGCAATAATATGTTTCTGAGTTGTGGTCTAAAAAATCTTGTTATTGAGGATGGAGATAGTCAGTTGTCGCTGGGATATAATAGATATTATTATGTAAATGTAACAGTAGAAGGTCCAGAAACAAGTGACTTATTCTCTAGTTGTCCCTTGAAGACCTTGTATTTGGGACGTAATATCTCTTATTCTTATTCTCCTTTTTCTGAAAAAGCCTTCCTCACTTCTGTCACCATCGGTAACAGCGTGACCAGTATCAGCGGTGCTGCGTTCAAGGAATGCAGTCAGTTGACCTCCGTATCCATCGGGAACGGCGTAACAAGCATCGGCGATTCTGCGTTCGATGGTTGCACAGGCCTGACCTCCGTATCCATCGGGAACAGCGTGACCAGCATCGGCGGTTCTGCGTTCGATGGTTGCACAGGCCTGACCTCCGTCACCATCCCCAACAGCGTGACGAGCATCAGCAATTATGCGTTCAACGGTTGCACGGGCCTAAAAACTCTTGTATTTGAGGATGGAGACAGCCAGTTGTCATTGGGATATAATTACTACAACTCATCTTCTTCAGGAACAGGAAAGGGCTTATTCTATGAGTGTCCCTTGGAGACCTTGTATTTGGGACGTGATATTTCTTATAATACCGACTCTCAGCATGGCTATTCTCCATTTTACAGTAAAACCACCTTTACCTCTGTTTCCATCGGCAACAGCGTGACCGAGATCGGCAGTAATGCTTTCAGGAACTGTACCAACCTTACCTCCCTTGCCATTGGCAACAGCATGCAAAATATTGCAAGCAGTGCGTTTAGCGGTTGCAGCAACCTTTCCATTTCCATCAATAGTTTCAATATCGGTACTTGGTTTCGTGGAATGACTTTAATAAAGGAACTTTCCATAGGTGATGATGTAACACAGATTAGCGAGAATGCATTCAATAACTGTTCTGGACTGACCTCCGTCACTATCGGGAACCATGTAACAAACATAGGCAATAATGCTTTCGAATATTGTACAAATCTGCCGTCCATTTCCATTCCCAATAATGTTGAGAGTATAGGCACGAAGGCTTTTAGACATTGTGATGCACTGACATCTATTACCATTCCCGGAAGTGTGAAAACTTTGGAAGAAGGTATATTCTCGGAATGTTATAAACTGGCCAATGTTGTAATTGAAGAAGGTGTGGAGGTTATAGGTACTGGAGTATTCTATATGGGACAGAATAACGAATTAGCTTCCGTGTCCATCCCCAACAGTGTGACCAGTATCGGTAACAGAGCCTTCTATGGTTGCAGTGGCCTAACTTCCATCACCATCCCCAACAGCGTAACGGCCATCGGCCATAATGCTTTCCAGAACTGCTCTGGACTGACTTCTGTCTCCATCGGCAACAGCGTAAACAGCATTGGCAACAGTGCCTTCGATGGTTGCAGTAGTCTATCCACAGTCACCATCCCCAATAGTGTGATTACCATCGGCCATAACGCGTTCGACGGTTGCTCTGGTCTGACTTCTGTCTCCATCGGCAACAGCGTAAACATCATTGGCAACAGTGCCTTCGATGGTTGTAGCAGTCTATCCACAGTCACCATTCCAAACAGCGTGACGAGTATCGGCAGCAATGCATTTGACGCTTGCTCTGGACTGACATCTGTCACCATTGGCAACAGCGTTAAGAACATCGGTTACAATGCGTTCTATGATTGCACAGGACTGACAAGAGCCGAGTTTGCCAGTTCCAAAAACGTATGTGAGATTGATTTCAATAATGTATATGCCAATCCGTTGTATTACAGCAGACGGCTTTATATAGACGGAAGTGAGGTTACTAATCTCATTATTCCTGACGACGTGACAGCCATCGGAAATATTGCCTTCTATAACTGTCCCAGAATAAAATCCGTTACCATTGGCAGCGGAGTGGAAACCATCGGGAACAGCGCATTTTACAACTGCCTTATTACCAAGATAGACTGTCGGGCTGACTTTCCCCCGACTTGCGGAACGGATGTATTCACTATGGTAAAGGCAAACTGCAAGTTGCGCGTGCCCGAGGAGAGCGTGGACTTGTACCGCGTGCATGAGGCATGGTCGGACTTCGACATTGCCGTACTGCCCAAGCCCGTGACCTCCATCTCCCTGAACCATAGCGAGTATAACCTGACAGACATCGGTGCGAGCGTACAGCTGACAGCCACCGTGCTGCCCACGGATGCCGACGACAAGACGGTGACCTGGACAAGTTCGGACGAAAATGTCTGCACCGTAAACAACGGACAGGTAGTGGCCACGGGAACGGGTACGGCCACCGTAACCGCCACCACGACCGACGGCGGACTGACCGCCACCTGCGCCATCACGGTAACCCAGCCTGTTACGGGAATCTCTCTGAACTACAGTGAATACGCCCTGTCGGGCATCGGCAAGAGCGTACTGCTGGTGGCTACCGTAACGCCCGAAACGGCTACGAACAAGAACGTAACATGGCACAGCTATAACGAGGCGGTTTGCATCGTATCGAACGGTATGGTGATTAGTGTAGGCTTGGGAACTGCCGTCGTCACCGCCACTACCGTAGATGGCAACTACATGGCATTCTGCGTAGTGACCGTGGGAGAAGACGTTAACACTCAGATTACCCTGCCGGATGAATACAGTACTTTCTGCTCCACCAAGGCACTCGACTTTACTGGCGTGGAAGGACTGAGGGCCTACATCGCTTCGGCCTACGACACGGAACGCGGGGTGCTGACCCTGACTCGCGTATATAACGTGAAGGCACGGACGGGACTTATCCTTCGCGGAACGAAGGGAGAGACCTACGAAGTGCCCGAGGGCACGGGAGCCACGACGGTGGCAAACATGCTCGTGGGCGTAGTCGTAGATACGGAACTGAACCCGACGGATGGACGCTTTACGAACTTCATCCTGGCCAAGGACGACATAGAGGGCATCGGCTTCTACAAGGTGGCACACGCCAGCACCCTGAAGGCTGGCAAGGCGTACCTGCAACTGCCCACGGACGACCTGGGCTCGGAGGTAAAGGGATTCCGCATGATGTTTGACGAAGACATGTCCGACGGAGTCGAGACAATGCATAATGCACAATGTATAATGCATAATGAGGCTGGCGCGGTGTATGACCTGCAAGGCCGACGCGTTGCTAAGCCCACAAAGGGAATATACATCGTGAACGGAAAGAAGACGGTAATAAAGTGAAAGCCTACCCCGACCCTCCTTAAAGGGAAGGAGAAGGGCCGCTTGGCGACGTTAGGAGACGCTTGCGTAGCTTCGCGGAGCAAAAAATGGTAAATGGTAAATAGTAAATAGTAAATGGTAAATGGTACTTATGAAAAAGGAATATATAAGACTGAAGATGAAGGTTATTGAGCTGCATGGGAGCGAGACCTTCATGCTGGCCATGTCGGATGCTGAAACCAGTGGTGTGGGTGTGAATCCCGACATAGGGAAGGATGCCGGCGATGCATTATAATGTAAGTAAGCTATGAGAAAGAATGAATACGTAAGTCCCTGCACGGAGGTATGTGCCGTGCAGGGCACAAGGAACCTGCTGCTGGGTATGTCGGACGGTGAGACGAACGACATGGGGGTACATACCGGCACGGGCAAGGATGCCGACGAGGCTCTGGTAAAAGAAGGAGGCTGGGACGACATCTGGGACGAAGAAAGCTTAGCTTTTCCATAAAGGGGAGCATATACAGCAAAGATAGTTTATACATCGAATGCGAAAGCCACGAATTGTTATTAGACAACAATATTCGTGGCTTTCTTTTTTTCGATGTTAGTCATGGTTGCCCAAGCAATTCATCTAAATGATTGGAGAGAGGAGTAATATGATAGGCCCTTAGAGGTTTAAATGTTTAAGGGGTTTAAGAGTTTAAGGGAGCTCCTTCCCTTTAGGGAGGGCAGGGGTAGGCCTTTGCTCCCTTTGTCTGCGTCTATCGTCATTGCGGAGCAAGTAATCGGACGGCGCAGCCTACGCTTGCGTAGAGGAACGGAGCAAGAAGAGTGAAGAATTAAGAGTGAAGAATTAAGAGTGAAGAATTAAGAGTGAAGAAT
>CAMVOK010000025.1 GCA_947169115.1 uncultured Prevotellaceae bacterium | reverse complement strand
ATATCGATGACGGGAATGTTGTCCTTATCGTTGTAGTAGAGGTTCTCGCCAGCCATGCCCCAGATGAAGGTGTAGTAATAGGTTCCGGCAGCGGCGTGGATGCTCCATTCGGGCGACATGATGGCCTGTTCGTTGTGAAGCCATACGACACGGCTCTCCTGGGGCTGTCCCATGATGTGGGCAATAGTTTGATCTTGAGGAAGGTTAAAATAGTAGTAGGCTTCGATGCGGCGACCATGAAGATGAGGAGGCATCGTGTTCCAAGCGGCACCGGGATTGAGCTGGGTAAGGCCGAGTTGCAATTGGCAGGGACCTTCCTCAAGCACATCGTTGACGATAAGTTTATAGACGGTGCGGTTGTTGCACTCCTCCAGTGAGCCTACGGGACCCCATACGGCAGCCTTCAACGAACCTTTGCGACCGTCGAGGGTAACCCATTGGGTCTTGTAGTGCTGGTGGGCGGTAGCAGAATTGAGGTAAAACTTAGCGGGTTTTGAGGCATCCTTCGAACGGAAGAGAACTTCCTTATTTACATCCTTGTCCTTACCGATGTGGCCACGTCCGATATACAAGGCTTCTTTGGGAGAGAGGGCATATTCCTTGCCATCGACAATTACCCATCCGTCGCCTTCGCCGCAGTTTACGATACCCAACTCGCGGTTATAGAGGAAGTACTTATTCTTAATGCCTGGATCAACGTCGAGACCCAAATCACGGAAGTTCTCCAACTTCAGATCCTTGGTCACAGGCATTGCGCCGCCAAAGATAAACCGGTCGTAATGCGAATAAGTGAGGTTAATTTTGTCGGCTTCCATCACCTTTTCCATTACGAAGCGTTCACGAAGGGTCTTTGTGTCGTAGCCCTTCACATCTTCTGGGTGACAGGCGGTCTGGAACTTCACGTTCTGTTGGGCGAAGGCGGAAAGAAAAGCCGTTGCCAGCAATACAATTGAAACTAATGTTTTTTTCATAATATATGATGTTATTAATTAATAATCATTGTTTTATAAGTTTGACATATCTTAGAAACGAATTATTCTAATTATCGTTAATTTTATCCACGAATAGTTTTATTTATATTTGAGGTCCTGATATTATGAGAATTAGGCTTTAATTAGGTTAATTCATTTCTAATTTATTCAATATAATCTTTGTAGTTGTCGTGGTTGAGCATCACGAAATCATCGTATTGGGGCAGATATAGATAACGCTCAGTATATAGGCTTTCTTCGCCGAAATTGAAAAGGATACCGCGATGTAATCCTGTAATTCGCATATAATTGAATAACTGTGCACGATGCGATGGAGAAATCTCTTCAACAGATTTTAGTTCAATGATGATGCCTTTATAGTAGAAATCGGCAAAATAGGTCTTGTCTAATAGAACATCCTTATAATGCAATCGCAATTCCTTCTCACGTTCTGCTTCCATGCCACGTTTCTTCATTTCTATGGCAAGGGCTTCTTGATAGATGGGCTCAGCCATACCACGTCCCAAAATGGAATGCACTTCCATTGCAGCACCCACTACATTATACATATCTATATAATCCTGCTTGGTCATTACCAATATGTGTGGTGTTTATATTAAATAAATTAAGGATAATTCGTGGTCATAATTAAGAACAATTAGGATTATTCGTTTCTTTGAAAATATTACTGCAATTGGTTTTCGCTGCGAACAATGCGCATGCGGTTCCATGCCATCATGGCGAGGGTGATGAGGGTGAGCACACCCATACCTATCCAACGGAGGTATTTCACACAGGCATAAATGACAAATGAGAGGAGAGATGAAGCAAAATCGAGTGCCCCAGCATCATACTGCACCCCTTCTTTAATAAATGGAATTTTTGCAGAAGTGTCGCCTGTAGTCTTAAAGACATCATTCGCTGCCAGAGTAAAGTCGGGTGCCATGCTCGTTACAAAATAGAGTCCTACAACCATTGCAATCAAACCGATAATGAATGTCTTCACGACATTTCCCTTAGTATATGGCAGAATCATTGGGAATACATAGAATATGCCTGCTAGAGATGCCACTGGAAGAAATTGGTTGCCTGGCAGCACTACCGCTAGTACCAATATAACAGGTATGAGCAATACAGAGACAACAAGTGTAGTAGGATGTCCAATGACCAAAGCGGGAGACATACCAATGTGGATGGTTTTTCCTTTAAATTTGCGGCTTACCACTTCACGGGTCTTATCGGAAATAGGCATTAAGCCGTCAATGAAAAGTTTGGTAATACGTGGAATCAATTCCATGACAGCACCCATCACGACACCAAGGAATAGAATATCTTTCACGATGTACTTTACCCATATATCTGTCATTGTTATCACCGCCAATGGATTCTTCATTTGTTCTGCTGCTTCTGTCTTGGCACGGAAGGCTTCCATATCGTAAAAATCGTTGATATGAGCAAAAGCACCAATAAGAGCACCTACAATAACACCAAGCACAATGGGTTCACCCAGAACGCCAAATTTTTTCTTCAGTCCCTCGGCATCAATGTCGAGACGGGAAAAACCGGGAATCCTGTCGAGTACCCAGTTGATGGCGACAGCAAAGACGGTGAAACTTTGGCAGAAGGGTTGTGGAATTGAGATGCCCTTCAGGTCGCTATAGTATCCTTGGAACTTCTCAGCAGTAAGATCGGCCATAACGAGCGTAATTATATAGCAAACAATGGCGGCAAAGTATCCCCATGCTAGGCTATGGTCCATAACGAAATAGGCTACGGCCCCGATGAATGCAAAGTGCCAGTAGTTCCAAAGGTCGATATTAATAGTACGCGTACACTTTGTTAAAACCATAAGGAAATTAATACCTAAGCATACAGGAATAATAAGTGCGCCTACCAACGTGTTATATGCAACAGCGGCTGCAGCTGGCCATCCCATGTCAAAGACTGACAATTGAAGCCCAAAAACCTCAGAGAATTTATTAACAGGAACAGGATAGTGGGTTGTCAGCAGACCAGTTATTACGCCTAATCCCACGAAGCCAACGCCTACATAAAGACCACTCTTGAGTGACTTACCAAACTTTAGGCCAATACTTAGGCCAATGATAGTGAACAAAATGGGCATCATTACTGGTGCTCCCATCTGATTGATGTAACTAAAAACTTGTTCCATATTTGAAAGATAAAGGAGTTAAAGGGGAGTTATAGGGAAGTTAAAATGTAGTTAAAGGGATGATAGGTATGCAGGGCTTTTTATTCAAACGAGAACGTCGTTCCGCCGATGCGGTTGCCGTCAGCGAATATATCGGCGCGGTACTGACCAGCCAGTAGGGTTTGTACTACATCCCAATAAACGGTGACCTGTTGCTCCTCGCCGGTGTATTCTATGTCCTTGCGGATAGAGTATTCCAAGTTACGGTTTTCGTAGGGGAATGTTCCGCCCTGTGTCAATACTTCGTTGGTGGGTGTCATGATGCGGACGTAGATGCTCTTCATGCCCGTCTGTACGGTTACGTTGCGACTGATGGTAAAGGAAATTTGGAATCGTTTCACATCTTTAACCTTACTTGTCTGCTTGCCTTTCTTGTTCTTGCCGAAAGCTGAGATGCCAGTGGCATCGAGTTGTGAGGCAATGGCTACCTTTTCTGTTAGCGTCTCTTTCTCTGTTGTGAGGCTGCTGATGTGCTGTTGAGCCTGCATGTTCTCGGTGCGCAAGTTCTCATTTTCGGTATTCAGTTGTTGGTTCAGGCGATTCAACGAATCAATCTGCATGACATAGTTACGCAAAATCTCGCGCAACGTAGCCAATTCTTTCTTTAGTCGCATGATTTCAGCGGCATCATTGTCCTTTGTGCGCTTCAACTCTTGCAGCAGTTCCTGCACGCGATTCTGCTCCTTTTCCAGTTGAGCCAGAAGCGAGTCGTTGTTGATTTGCGTCTGTAACTCCTCGTACTGACGGGCAAACTCCTCGTATTGGTTCTCCATTTCCAACTTGTCCATCTCGGCCAGTTGTTGCAATTGTTCCATTTGTTCGCGGTCGTCTTCAGCCTTACTGGTTCGGTAAGTCAGGTAGGCAACAATGGCTGCCAACACCACGACCAAGGCTATGGCAACCACGGTAAGTAGATTCCTTCGTTCCATACGTTTCTTGTTATTCGTCCTGCGAAGATACACATTTATTTGCAAACAGCAAAGGTTCGGTCAGTGAAATGTCAGACAAATGTCAGTCTTTTGTCTCGTCGTTATGGGGACAAAGGCACAAACTCAGGCAGAAAACCCCAATTCGATAAAGGCGGAAGCTAGTATCGAAAACGACGACATCGTCGGGGGCATCACGAAGGGTCATTGATTTTTTACCCTCCCATCATTTTATCGAGAAAAAGTTAGGTTCGGGACGACATATTCCCGAACTTTGCGTGTATATAAGAGTGAAGACAGGTCAGAATGGAGTTATCCGAGGCACAATTGATAGACAGCGTCCTGAGTGGCGAAGCGCAGGGATACCGCGACATGGTGGAGCGGTACGGGCAGCAGGTGCAGCTCGTCGTGGCGCAGATGGTGGAGGATGTGGAGGATGTAGCGGAACTCACACAGGATGTCTTCGTGAAGGTCTTTGAGTCGATGGAGCAATACGATGCCAGTCGTGCCTCGCTCTCCACGTGGATGAGCCGTATTGCCTATAACGTTGCTGCCAATCACTTACGACGATGGAGACCGAAGGTCGTAAGGCTAGCGGAGGAAACTCTTGAGTTTCTGGTCTATTCGGATTATCAAGAAAGTTCGGACAATCCGGAGATAGCAGACGTAAGAATCGAGTTTCTCGATGAGGCGATAGGTCGCTTGCGACCCGAGGAACGGTTGCTCGTCCACCTGAAATACTACGAAGGGCGGTCACTGGCGGAGATTTCCTACGTCATGGACGTAAGGGAGGGTGCACTGGCCTCACGACTAAAGCGAATCAGACATAAGTTGAAGCGACTTATAAAAATACTGGAACATGAAACAGACGTATGATAATTTGATGCGCGAAGCCTTGCGCCGCAGGGCGGAGAGGTTACTACAGACCCTCCCCCCGCCCTCCCTGTTAGGGAGGGAGAGGTCAGGGAAGCAACCTCGTAAAACCGTGTCCTTGTGGCCTAAGATTGCGTCCATTGGCGTTGCAGCGGCTATTGTTGTCGGCGTATTCTTAGGTCGACAAGGGCATGAGGAAGTGGCGACGCCTATTCAACCGCCCGTGGCAGAGGATGTGCCTCCCTCCCCAATCCCTCCCCAAGGCGAGGGTGTATATACCCCAGCCCCTATATCGAAAGCGATACAGCCTAAGGAGGATGCACCGCAAGTTTCCAGACATACTGCTCCCTCCCTAACAGGGAGGACGGGGAAAGAGTCCGTCTCTTCTCCCTCACTCTCCGACCTCTACGCCACCATCGACGAGATGGCAGACGCGGCACTCCAGGAGGCTGACCGCCTTACCGTCGAGGCGATGACGTGCGGCCTTTCCGACGACCGGCCTTCATGATTATAATTCATAATTCATAATTCATCGCTCGGCGACGTAAGGAGACGCTTGCGTAGCTTGCCGGAGCAAGAATGCATAATTGAGAAAAAACTAAATCGTAATTCGTAATTCCTAATTCGTAAATATTCAAAGATTAACCATACAACTATGAAAAGGATATTTTGTTTGTTGGTCGTCGTACTGACAATGGCGGTTGCCTGCCTGGGAAAGGGCGTGACATGGACCCGACCGCAGGGCATCATCTACCAGAACATGGGGTGCCAGATGACCGTCACTGACGTGGAACTGACACCAGAATGTACCACCATGCACCTAAGCATCCGATACCTTTCAGGCTATTGGATACGCTTTATGCCCGAAACCTTCCTACGCCAAGTCGGGGGGGATGCCCATTACAAGATACGGAGCGCACGGGGCACTCGTCCGGGCGAGGTGTGGGTGGAGTTAGGACAGCAGTACGTCTTTCCCGATAGCGGCAAGGTCAACTTCGCCTTGCAGTTCGAGCCCATCCCCTTGGACACGAAAGCCTTTGACTTCATCGAAGGTGAGGGAGCGACGGATTGGCGCATCCTTAACATCAGTAACCCCAAGGCCAAAGCCTGTAAGGCCGACGTGCCCAAGGACTGGAGGAAAGTGCGCTATGCCAAGGATGAGATGCTGCCCGATGCCCTAATCTCAAAGGGTACGGCGACGGTACGTGCCCGTGTGCTGGGTTACAGGCCCGACGTGCCCATGTCGCTAACCGTCAGTGGCTTCACACCTATCGACAGCGACAAACGCTTCATGGAAAAGTACCCCATAGCCCCCGACGGTACGGTCACGGCCCGCATACCTTTGGACATGACGCGCCAGGTGAAGCTGGGGCTGGAACCTAACGGCAATGCCCACGGCGACGAGAACTTTCAGTTCCACACGCTGATCCTTATCGGCCCAGGGCAAGAGACAGAGATGCTCATCGACCTAAGAGCCGAGGGTAATCCCTATCGGGAGTTCCGTGGATACTTGGCTCGGACGAACAAGGAGTGTACCGACTATTACTATCAGTTGAGGCGTGACCAGCGCACAAACGCCTTGTCCTTCCACGCCCGTCTCAGTAAGTGTGAGACACCGGAGCAACGTCTTCAGCTCTTAGCCGACCGCCTGACGGAAGAGAAGCGAAGTATAAACAAGAGCCGACAGACCTCGGCATCGCGTGCCTTGCACCGTATGGAGGCGGAGGGTGAATACATCGACTGGGTGAAAATGTACGAGCAGAAGTACATCGACCTCCTCAACGATGCGGGTCTGTCGCCCTATCCCTCGGTCGATGAGTACCTGACGACGGCGCAGGAATATAGTAAGCTTATGCCCTTGGAGGTTAAGGAGCGCATCCAGTTCTCCTCTGCCGATTACGAGGCAACGAGCCAACGCTACGCCCCCTGTTCCCTGTTATTTTGGGACTTCAGCATATTTGGTGGCGAGGGCGGCGACCCGTACACCAACGACCTACGCTGCACGCAACTCGTCGTCATGGATAAGGCTGGGGCCAACCGTGACCGCTTCATTCAGCAGATAAAGTCCGAGGACTGCCTCGCCATCCTCCGCGATTTCGAGGCCAAAAGACAGCAGCATAGCGAAGAAAACAAATAACCTACGACTATGAAACGCCTAATTATTCTCCTTTTCATCCTTCATCCTTCATCCTTCACCCTTCACCGCTTGTGGGCTCAGCCACACGTCGATGAGGCTTTCAGGACGTTGGCATTGGCGGCGAACCCCGAAGGGAAACTGAACACGGAACGGTTCGAAACGACCACGGACTCGCGATGGACGGAGGTCACGAAGGTGACGTTCAGCCTCAGTCCTGCCCAGCGTGCGTTGCTTGACATGGTATATGAGGCGATGGAGGCCGACCGCGCGGTGTGTACACAATACCGCCGTCAGGACGCATACTCAGCACATAACCGTCCAATTGACATCGTGACGCCGCATCATGAACTGCATTCGAAGGTGGATGACCATGTTAACGTGCTTTGGGGAGGTTTTTTCGATACTTCCACATCCACAACACTCTACCGCTACTACGTTCTGGCGTGGCATATCGAACATGATGGGCGCATAGATGGTACAATGTATCGTATGACCTTCGATGCCGATACGCAGGAACCACAAATTCAGGTGCCTTCGACACCAAGGTACCAGCCTTTGCTCACGGCCATAGAGAGGTTCAGAGGCGACAGCACTCTGCTAGTGTCGCGAAGCCTCAGTTGGCGTAGAGCCTCGGCTACAGGGCAGTGGACGCACATCCATAACGTCTGGGGCTTCAACATGCCTTTGAAGGATGAGTCACGCCTACTGGGACCGCTATGGAAGGCCTTTATCGATGCGGAGCCCCGCTCGTATCGTTTCCTCAACAAGCCTGCGGGCGTGGCGGCCAGCGACGTGCAGATAGTCTGCGACGAATATGGCCATACCGTCGGATTCGGCTTGCAATCGGACTGGAACATCGTGTACGTGTACTTCACGGACGAGGACTTCCCGAAGAATCGTTACGTCTATGCCCTGTGGTACAAGGCGGACGTGCCGCGCCAACGTATCGTCGGCGAGCTCATAGAGATAAACACCGAGCGTCCCGATGGTGGTAACGTGGTGCAGCCCAACGTACAGATGACTGTGCCCACGTACCTATGGCGCATGGCCAGCCCCCTCCTAACCTCCCCGGGGGGAGGAACCGATGGTGATGAGGTATATCCATCCCCCCTTGGGGGGATTGTAGGGGGGGCTGTGCCGCCAGACTACCAGCGGTTGCGCCGCATCCTCTCGGACAAGGCGAACGAAGGACGGGACGATGATGACACGGAGTACCAGCGTTCGTTCGGCAGCCGTATGCAGGAGCGTGGCATGAGCCTTGGGAACCTGCGCTATGAACTCGACAAACTCATGCACGAATACGCCGACCGTCGCGCCCAGTACGAAGCGGCGGTGATGAACTGTAGCGATAACTTTCGTACCGTGATAAAGGAAATTACGAACCCTGCAAACCGTATCAGTAACGTCCAGTTCAATAGCCTTCCGCTCCGCGAGCGTAGGGAAATCATCGACCAGCTTCGGCAGGAGATCGACAGCATCCTTCGGTTCATCAATGGCATTCATCGAGCCAATCTGGACTCGATTGCCCGTAATTACGACTTCTCGTTCTACCATGTGTTCACGAAGGATTCTATACCCATGCCCTTGTTCACCAGTGCGTTCGACGGCTTCGCCCGTGCCTACAGGGGCGACGGTTCGCAGACCGACGCGACAATCGCCGAACGCTTGCGCCAGATGGCCGAGATGATGGCTGAGGAGGGTAGCAGGATAGAGCGCCGAAAGATGGTAGGGCGGCTGGACAGCCTCCGCGCCCTTGCCCCCTCGGACTTAGCACGAGGGTCGTTCGACGAAGCAATCGTGACGCTGGGAGGCCACATCGTTACGAAGACACGGCGCGAATATGACAAGCATGGCCGCGTAAGCGTTGAAAGGAAATGGTCGTATGCAACGATGGACAACGAACATAACACCGAAACACCAGGTATAGTTCGTTACAACGCGAAGGTCGTAAGCAAAGAGGACATAGACCTCGGGGAGAGGCGGGTAGCACAGGAGCATCAGGTCGTGAGGTCTAAGTTGGTGAACAACTTTGGTCGCTACATTCGTGCCATAGGCCTCGAGGCATTGGAGGGCGACGGCCCGAAGCTTAGTCGCGGAACCCAGCGAAGTGTCCGCCGCATGGAGCGACGCATCAAGAGCCAAGTCCGTAGGCTTGAACGGCGAATAAAGTAAGGGTAACCTCAATTCCCCTCCTTTTTCGAAAGGAGGGGTAGGGGTGGTTTAGGCAGCCTTGACATAACCCCTTGACACTACCACCCCTAACCCCTCCTCCCCAGAGGAGGGGAAAAAGATAGGAAAAGCCCCTAATATAAACAAAGAACATTTAGGTTTTAGTAATAAATAAGTTAGCACGTGCGCACCCCATGCTGCCTGTGAAGGTCGTATGGGGACCCAATGATAAACCACAAACAATACATCGATATGACACGAACATTAGTATCTTTCCTCCTTATGCTCACGACACTTGCGACGTGTGCCGGTAAAGAGACCCTCCCAGCCGCCCGGCTTCAGCAGGGCAAGGCCACGCTCATCGTGCGCCTCACTCACGGCTATCCGGCCCAAAGCCTCAGTCTTCACGTCAGCGGCTTTACGCCATTGGGTCAGCGTGAACCCTTCGACGAGTACTATCCCTTCCCGACGGACGGACGGCTGACTGCCCGAGTTCCCCTGCGCCTCGTCCGTACCGTGACGGTCGGCATCGACGGCCTTGGCGAGACAAGCGTGGTACTTTCGCCCAACGAGACCACGGAGATTGACCTCGACCTTTGCCCCGAACGCCCCCTATTCTCCCGATTCCGAGGCTACATGGCCAGGACGAACACGGAGCTATGGCGCGACCGTCGGCATCGCAAGGCTACGGAGCACGACCGCGACTTCAGTATCTACACGGCTCTCTCCCAGTGTCATTCGCCCGAGGAGCGCATAGCCCTGTTCCGCCAACGCCTGCAGCATGAGCGCGACAGCATCAGTAGTCAGCGCCTCACCCCTGCGACGAAGGCCCTGCTAAGGATGCGTGCAGAGAGCGAGATGCTCTATGCCGTGGGTGACTTCGGCAACTATTATCTCGACCTCCTCGACCGCCTATCCATCGAGAAACGTCCCGACGAATACGAGCCTCTCATTACGAAGTACAAGCAGTACACCAACATGCTGTACCTCGACAACGACGAGCGTCTGCGCCTCTTTCAATCCAAGGATTTCGAACTAAGCTCCGCACCTTACGCCCCCGCCAGCCCCGACTTCACCCATGCACCCCTATATACCAACGGCTACGACCATTCCTATCTCCACGACCTTTATGTCCTGCGTTTCATGGCGAGTGGCCCTACGGATAACGAATAACTCACGCAACTGCGCGGCATGATACATAGCGACGACTGCCTTGCCCTGGCCGATACGTTACTGACCCGTCTCCACGACGATGCCGTCTCGATGAACCATCGTCCAGGCGTCTTCGTCCATATGTTGGACTCCGTTTCTCCCGAACGTCTCGTCGAAACCCTGCGGTCGCGCTACCCCGACCATGCCATCGTCCTCTCCCTCATCTATACGTGGCGCGAGAACTATTCCCCCTACGATGTGTTCCGAAATCTCAAGGATGCCTTCATCGGCAAGCCCGTCGTCTTCCTCTATCTTGCCGACGGCAGCACATCACCCTTCTATTACTGGCGTCGCTACGTTGAGTCCATCCCTGGGCAGCATTACTACGTCACGTGGCTTCAGTCCGATTACCTGCGCCAGAACGTCCTCCACGCTCCCTCGATACCCTGCAGCGCTCTCTTTGCCCCAGACGGCACCATCACGTGGCAAAACCATGACGGCAACGTGGACATCACCGAACTGAGGGAGGCCATCGTCAAGGCTTTAGGTGACTGACAATAAAGGATTCGGTCTGCATTGTTGTGTATTTAAAAACTTTTGTTTACTTTTGTGCCCATAAATACTTATATTGACAACTATGACAAACTCAGGCTTTTGGGCTTCCATCCATTCTATTATTGACGGCGGATTCAATACCGAGGGTCTGGCTAAACTTGAGGAGTATGCAGAACTATTCATTACGGGAAGGCTCGTTTATCAACGCTTTTCACCGCTCGAGCAGCATGGCTGCATTGAGGGAGGTTCAACGCATGTCATTGCATCCTTACTCGCGGGAGCAGACGCTGAAGCAGATAAACTCACTGCACCAATCGGCAGTTTCCAGAACTGAAAGTCGGAGGGACACGTATCCTTTCGAATGAAGTCTTGTTCTTATAGCCTGTAATCATTTTTGTCGTATGCGTTATTAGCAGGACGTTAATTAGAACACATCGCCCCGGCCGGATGGTCGGGGCGATGTCGTTGCAGGGTGATGGTGCTGGGGGAGGAGTAATGGGCATGTCAGGAAGATGTCAGACTAATGTCAGGAAGATTATTTGCCTGGGAGTGTTGCTTCGTGTACCTTTGCCAGCGTTTTTATAACGTTAATAGCTAATGGTTATGAAGAAAGCTTTTTTATTTTTGATTGTTGTGTGGGGGGTGATAGCGGTTTTCAGCCACCGATGCGAGCACGCTCACGACGAAGACACGTATCTCGAAGGGCTGGAACATACGTTGGCGTGCGCCGACTGGCAGGTGCATCGCGACCCGACGTATGGGTATGAGATGCACTACCCATCGTGTTTCCTGCCAGCAGAAAGCGAGGGCGAGGGCACAGCGCGCTATGCTTACGTCGAGGAACTCCCGTTGAAAAGCGTCTGTTACATCACGCTTGAGACGGAAACGTTAGTATGTCGGGACAGCCTGAATCCTTACCGTGAGATGCGGACATTAGCCCGTGAGATGGGCGGCATCTGCCTGAAGCGGTCGGAAACGGAGTACCTTATGTCGTGTACATTACAAAGCCGCGACGCGAAGGTCACGGCCTATCGCTTGAACGCCAAGTACGTTCTGCGTCAGAAGTTATGGTTTGTGGAAACCCTTATCTACCCCGAAGACTTCGCTCCAGCGGTAGGGCGGATCGTTGACGAGGTAAATGAGTGGCAACCATTTTCGTAATCGTATTAGGATTAGAGATTAGGAATTAGAGATTAGGGATTAAGGGAATTGGGATTAACGTCGTTTGAAGAACAAAGGACGCAGGCGACTAAGCATCACAATACCATAGACGGGCCAATAGGGAAGCTTACGGGCATTGGTGCGCACGGCTGGGATGTCGAGCAGGAAGAATAGTAACGTCATGGTGCCGCTCACCCAGATGACAAGGCCATAGACTTGCTTCAGTGCCACTGACATCATGCTATGCAGATAGTACGAGCCCATGAATCCTCCCATGTCGAAGTGCGCCATGTCGAGCTGCGTCATCGTAAGCTGACTACCATAGCGGGCGATATCATCGTTGAGGAAGTGCGAGAAGATGGTGGTGTATATGCCGTAACCTGCAGCCCCCGCAAGATACATGTGGAAGATGTTGAACACGAAAAGTCCCATGAAAAATTGTTCGAGGTCGGGTATGGATTCGTCTAACGACCACATGAGCGTGGCGGCAAGGATGGCGTAGGCACAACCGCGCAGTGCGATGGCAAACTGCCATTGTTGGAGCGGTGCATTCACGTCTAGAGTGAAGTACATCAGTAAGGCATAGCACAGTATGCACCCGAAGCCGATACCCAGAAGCTTCCATACCTTCCACTTCATCACCTTTAACCATAGAAGGTCGATAATAACACCGATATAGACGCCAGGCAGTGCCCATTGGAACTGACGCTCCTTAGTCAACTCCTCCAAACCAACGACCTCCTCGTACCATATTTCCTCGAGTGTGTGCTCACAGCCCAGAAGCAGTTCGCCGATGGCCGTAATGATGAGTATGGGGATGACGTTGCGATAGGTGAATATCTTCAGGGAGACGTATGGGTTGCTGACGTTTGCCAGACGATGCATGATTAGGGCTGCGAGCAGGAAAGATACGCCCAGCAACAGACGAAGGTTCCTATTGTCCATCCACATGCGATAGTCGCCATAGACCATGATGTAGCTGATGATGAGCATAAAAAGGCTGATGAGTAAGCCGCTAAGGAAGTCAATACCCTTCAACGGAAGTCGCTGGGGCATGGGGCAGAAGGGCCGACAAAGCGTGAGTTGCGTCAGGAGGATGAACGACATAGTCCCTATCGTGAACACATGCATCATCTGCCACGTGAAGTGGTGGGCAAACCACGCTGCCAGGAAACCACTGCCCTCGATGGCCGTCAAGAGTACGATGTGCAGTACGGGAAAGAATACGGCGAAATCGCGCCGAGGTGTTATCCACAGCTGTATGTTCGACATACACTCGAAGGTTCCTTGTATCTTGGCCATGCCTGCAATGAAGCAGACGATGAGCAACACAGGCATCGACGTCGAGTGCATGGTGATTAGGTTGCACACCCCGATGACGATGGCAGCACCACAGAGCAACTGTTGGTTGGTGAAGCGGAACTTCATGCGGAACAACAGGGGGAAGTATATGGCCATTCCCGCCAATCCTGCATAGAGCAGCATTAGCAGGTCTTCTATCATGAAGTTCGTAGTGCCTCGGATGCTGTCCAGTGCACCAAGGTACATGCCGCATGAAAATTGCACGCAAAAGACCGTAACGACATAAATCCAGGGCTGGATGCGCTTAGGCACCCAAGAACGAAACATGGGCATCATGAAACCCATGCCCGCGGGAGGGGGAGGTGGCAAGGGAAGCATACCTAAATAGGAAATTAAGAATTAAGGAATAAGAATAAAGAATTAATACAGTGCTTCGCATTCCACGTTATATCCCGCGTGCAATTTCGCCAGACGTTCTGGAACATTGCCTTCGAGGGATATGCGGACGGTGACGCGCTGTTCTACCTTTACGAAGTTGCCCGTAGCATTGTCGATGGGTAAGAGGGAGAAGGCTGAACCCGTGGCCTCGCTAATGCGTTCTACCCTGCCTTCGTATTCTTCGTCGGGCACGGCATCGGCCTTGATGCGCACCTTGCCACCGACCTTAATGTGTGGCAGTTGCGATTCTTTGTAGTTAGCCTCCACCCATTTTTCGTCATCCGATACGATGTTCACCAATGTCTGTCCGGGCTGTACGAGCTGCCCCACCTGAATGTCCTTCGTGCCCAATGTACCATCACAGGTGGCAACGATATAACAATAGGACAGGTTGAGACGGGCGAGATCAACTGCAGCGCGTGCTACTTCGAGGGCTGCATTTGCGGCGCTTAGGTGATGACCCTGCTCAGCCTTGACCAGGTGCTGTGCCGCGCGTGAGCGCTGAACCTGCTCATATCGGGCCTTTGCCGACAGGTAGGCGGTGTGTACATTGTCGTATTGTTGTTGGGTGACGGCATCCTGCTGCAGGAGTTTGGCAAAGCGTTGTTCCTCGCGCAGGGCATTGTCCATCTGGGCTCGGGCTTCCTCCATTCCCGCCTCAGTCACCTGAATGTTGCCTTCGGTGGTCTGTATGCTGCTGCCTGTGGCCTTACTGCCTTGCTCGGCACGGGCAAGGTCGGCTTCGGCCTGAGCCAGGCGCAGACGGAACTCCGCCGTCTCGATGATGGCCAGTGTATCTCCCTTTCTTACGGGCTGAAACTCCTGAAAGCGAATCTCACGGATAAAGCCCTGCACACGTGTGTTCTGTGGTGTTATGTGCTGACGCACACGGGCATTGTCGGTGAACTCTACGTTGCCGAGATGGACAAATTGTAGGAATACGATAGCGGCTCCCACCAAGAGGAAGCCGATGATTACGCTGTTGTAAATGAAAGATGATAACTTATGCTTTTCCATAATTATATGATATGTATTACGATTATACTATTTGCATTGTTAAAGGGTTCCGGAGATGTATTTTAGACGATAGTAATTGTAAAGGACATTGATGCGGCTGTTGACGAGCGACAGTTGTGCGTCCAGTTGCTGATTGGCCGCATCTACCATGTCGGTAACCAGCGCAAGTCCGTTCTGATAGCGGTTATTGATGACCGAGTAGTTTTGCTCCGATAGTTCCACACGCTTACGGCTTGTCTCCAGTTCTTCCTGTGATGTCAGCAGGCCAGTGTAGGCTTCCTGTACGGCGTTCTCCACGTTCTCGATGGCCGACTGATGCTGTTGCCGGGCCGTCTCCGTCGTAAGCTTGGCTTGCCGAACCTTGTGATTGTTCTTATAGAGTGAACCGAACCTATACTTGACACCCACACCGACGAAGAAGTAGTTGAGGTTCTTATTCAAGTTGGGTATCTCCACGGTGATGGGGCCGTCAAAATGTTCCTCTGCCACGAGAGCGACGGATGGGCGGCGGGCACTCTTCTCTAGCTTCACGCGCTGTTCACTCATGGCTATGCCCAATTGCGACCGTTGGAGGGCAGGAGCATTATCGGTAGCCTGTTGCTGCCACATCGCTTCGGTGGTGGGAACTCCCATAGCCTCCCAGTCCTCGAACGTATCGGATGGCAGTATCTCCACACTATCCTCGATGCCCAAGGCCGTAACCAACTGGTGGTTGACGATGCGGGCTTGATTCCTTACCTGCGTGCGCCCCAGACGCAATTGTTCTAATTGCAATTCGTAGCGCGTTAGGTCGTTGCGAAGCACAACACCCTCGGCTTGTCGCTTCTGGGTATGGTCGATAAGGGTCTCTGTCAGGCGGATGTTCTCGTCAAAGACACGTTCTTGGTTCCTCAGGTTATGTAACTGCAGGTAGTGCCCCGTCAGTAGCATGCGCACGCGCTGACGATTGTCCGAGGCGTTGGCATTAGCCATTTCCGCCGCCAACTTACTAAGGTTGATACCACTCTCAATAGCACCTCCCGTGTACAGGGGCATGGAGGCCGACAGGGCAAAGTTGTTGCCATAGTGCGGAATGTGTACACCGAAGCCGTGGGTGAAGTCACGGTCAGTGATGCGCCCACCGCCTAAGTACGAGAAGGAAGCCGAGGCATCTACGTCGGGCAACCGCTCGGCCCTGGCCGCTTTGATTCCTGCCTCTGCCTCGCGAAGGGCAGATTCATAACTCTTGATGGAAGTGTTGTGCTCGTCGGCTGTGCGGTATAGTTGTTCCAGCGACATTGCCAGCTTCTGGCTCTGAGCACACAACCTTCCCGTTGCGCCCATGGCCATCATTGCGACCATGAGCAGGGATTTCATGCTCATATAATAAGTGATTAGGTAAATAAAGAAATGTGAATAGCGTCTCTTCCCCGTAAGGACAAGGAAGAAACTATTCAATGCTGACAGCTACGTCCCCATTTATGAAACGCATGAATGGGGTTAATCAGATGTATCTCCAGATTATGATAACGTAGTCTCATACTTATGTCTTTGCGGGTGCAAAGATAGTAAAAATACAGGACAAAGAATGCGTCCATAAGCGTTAAAAAACATTAAATCCACCGCATTATGAGGGTATCATCTATCGACTTTTTTTCGTAACTTTACGGTGGAATTCATGTAACGATGGGATATGTTTCCCCCTAATTTTATCACTAAAAATGCATAGTATTATGTCAAAAACAACAGAACTGCAAATCGAGAAGAGCCGCAATCTCATCGAGGGGCTGCGTAAGCACCTTGCAGGTAAAGGCGGCGGAGTGACGAACAAGGAAATCGGCGACATGGAGCAAGACATCCGTGACCTGGCGGCTGCCAACGCGGAGGTGGAACGCCTACGCGAGGAGCTTAGACCGAAATTCAAGCGAATGAACGAAGCTATGGCTCGCGTGAAGGAGGCGTATGCCGCCAAGAAAAGGGTATTGAAGGGCTATTACACTCAGGAGCACTGGGCTGAATATGGCATCCCAGACAAACGGTAACAGGCCGCAAACACCATTACTTTTTCAAAACAAAGCCCTGCCTATTAGGGACAATAAGCAGGGCTTTATGTATGGTAGAGATATTATTTTGCCGCCTCATCGTCGGGAACGTACTCCAGAATGTCACCAGGTTGGCACTGGAGGGCTTGGCACAGCGCATCCAGAGTCGTTAGGCGGATGGCCTTGGCCTTCCCCGTCTTCAGGATGGAAAGGTTGGCAAGGGTGATGCCCACACGTTCGGCCAATTCGGTAAGAGACATCTTACGACGAGCCATCATCACATCGAGGTTTATGCGTATCATACGGTAAGTTGGTTTTCTTCGCTTACATCGGTGGCAACGTCATAGAGCTGAGCCATGAGCGTGACGCCCAAGAAGAGGGTGAGGTTATGCCATGACTGTGCGCAGAGAACGGCTATGGCCATACCAGAGCAACCACTCATTAAACACATATAGACGACCCTATAGAGGAGCGTGACAATCGGTACCCATGCCCCGACATAAAGCCAACGGGCATTGCCCGGGACAAATATCTTTCCACGCCCAAGCCCACGTAGCATACAGACGAAAAACACGAAGAAGCAAGCGTTAAGGAGTGAGACAAGTAGTATATAGATGAGGTTGATGGTTCCCTCCCATTCTGGAGATGGGTCAGTGAACATTGGTTCGACATTGGGAATCGTTGGCGGCAATAGGCGAAGAAAGAAAGGAGTCAGAAGGGACAAAAACAGGAGGATGAGCGTCAAAGCTGCCATCCATCGGATGCGTTTCACTTTAGAGTTTTTCATAATACCTTATATTATATGGTTAGAGCATTCTCGCGAGCTACGTTGCCAGCGATACGATATACCTGAGCAAAAATTAGAAGGACGAGTAGGATGCCGATAGAATCTGCGGTCAGTTCGAACTCGCCGTTGTTGGACGAAGCTTGAGACATGAAGACCTCCTTGATATTAGTATCGAACAGCGAAGACAGGAATGCAAACAGGGCAACGGCATTGATGAAGACGACGTTGGTACTGGGGAATAGCACATCACGCTTTATTCCTCGCAATTGAACAAAAGCAAACATTGCGCACGAAGCAAATAAGAGGAACTTCGAAACGTAAAGACCATAGAAAAGGAACATACGATAGGTGTGTAATGTTCCCTCCGTGTGTACTATCTGAGGATAGTGATAATACATCTGGTAAGCATAGCCCCATAGGAAGAGAGCCACGAAAACGAGAGCCACGTAGCACGTAACCTTCATAGGGCGTAGATTGATTGTTTTTTTCATAATAATACTTTGTTTTGGGTTTAACGATACTTCTTTTTGCCGCCATCGAGGGCGCGCTTCCTCATGAACGACATGGCAAAGGTACAACAAAGTTTTATGATTAACAAATAATCTTTATTGTTTTTCGATAAATTAACATTAAGATTCGATAAATATAGATGGGAGGATGAGGGAGGAAGAACAGGAGAATCACAAAGCAAGGACGTTAATATGTCGCCCCTGCTTTGTGGTATTTAGAAAGAATACGGGTAAGAATAGGTTCATACCAGTACTATTTTGTCGTGTTCAACATTCTTATAGAAAGGCGAAATGCGATAGTTGTCCCACTCGCGTTTTGAATAAACTTGGGGATTTATCTCCTCGCCGATGTCCCAGCCAAGTTCACGGAAAGAGTAGCCAACGTCATAATCATTAAACGTGACCTTCGCTTTGTCAAGCAAGATAAGCAAGTCCCAGTCGGAGCCTTCGTGGTAATCACCGCGGGCTTGCGAACCATAGAGCAGGAGGCTGCTCCCCACAGGCAGAGCCGTCTTCGCTACTTGCTTGATTCGTTCGATTACTTGCTTTCGTTCCATATCGATGTATGGTTATGACGCTGCAAATATAAGGATAATTTTTGAAAGTCGGATAGTTAGTGACGAAAAAAAGTCAATGACTGGCAACCGTTCCTATGAGGTGGCGCCGTCGATGCGGTAGGCACGGCCGCGGACGGAAGTGATGCGCAGGGGGCTACGTCCCGAGAGCGACTGCTTGGTGCGGCGGACGAGGGTGTAGAGGGTATCGTTGGCATCGGGCTTGCCCGGCCAAAGACGGTCGCAGATGTCCTGCTTCGTGAGCTCGCGATTGGGTGCGGACAGAAGAAGATCGACGAGTTGTTCCTGCATGGGCGTCAGGTAGACGCTGGGGGCAACGCTACGACGGGTGAGGCGCAGGGACAGGGTCATCCAGAGCAACGTCAGCAGGGACAGGACGAGAGAGAGGCGATGGTCGCCCATGCGCCATACTTGGAACGCGGAGAGGCTGACCTGACCATAGGCGTGGACAGGGCTGTCGGGGGCAAGGGAAAGGGCACGAGTGTGAGGGCCACGGGCTGCGACGGCATCGCCACCAAGAAGGAAGGACAGCTGGGCAACGTCCCGAAGTTGGGGCTGGCGGATATGGCTACGGAACTGCCGAATCGTGTCGGTTGAGAGCCAGTCGGCGGGCTGTTCAGCCTGTGTCATTAGGAGGGCGCGGGTGAGGTCGTCCGTGATTTGGCGCTCGGCCACCTGATAGTCGCGCACCATCGTCCAGAGGGTGGCGATGGCAAATAGTAATAATACGAGAAGTGCGTGTATGCGTTTCATGTTGCGATATTGTGAATTATGTCATGCAAAGATAAGGAAAAGATTCCAAAAACACAAGAGAAGAAAGACGCGAATATTTGTTTATCGGAAGCGTAAGTTTTTCCTTCAATAAATTTGTGAAATCGCTCACGAAATTGTACCTTTGCACACTCCGAAACTTATAAATGTATGGCAGCGAACGAACAAACAAACAGCCGTGGACGGCGGCAACAGAAACAACGTGTGATAGAAGTGCCCCAGATGGATGCTTATGGACACAAGCAACCTCAACAGATTGATTTTGAGATGGCTGTACTAGGTGCTTTGCTGATAGAGCAAGAAGCCTATGAGCAGGTGTCGAGTCTGTTGACTGCAGAAGCCTTCTATGACCATCGCCATCAGGTAATATACCGAGCCATACAGTCGTTGCAAGCCAATCAGCGACCTGTTGATGTGGTGACCGTGCCCCAGTATTTGGAGTCGCAGGGCGAACTGGAGGATGCTGGTGGGGTAGTGTATATCGCCCAGTTGACCCAGAACGTTATCACCTCAGCCCATATTTCCTATCAGGCCCAAATCATTCATCAAAAGTATCAGGCACGTAAGTTAATAACCTTTGCCAGCCGTGTGCTTGATGGAGCCTTTGACCCGACGAAGGATGTCGCTGACCTGATGCAGGAGACAGAAGCCGAACTTTATCAGATTTCACAACAGACGCAACGTTCGTCATATACGCAGATAAACCCCGTCATCGAAGTCGCTATGGCCAAGTTGAAGGAAACTATGGAGCGTACTGATGGTCTTTCGGGAATCTCGACGGGATATGAGAAACTGGATAAGGCAACCAATGGATGGCAACCTTCTGACCTTGTCATCATTGCAGCCCGTCCAGCCATGGGTAAAACAGCCTTCATTCTGTCGATGATGAAGCGTATGGCCGTGGATCGTCGCATACCAGTCGCTATGTTCTCGTTGGAAATGTCGAACGTGCAGTTAGTTAACCGACTTATTGTGAACGTCTGCGATATTCCTGGTGAGAAACTAAAGTCGGGTGACCTTAGTCCTGTGGAGTTTCAGCAGCTTGATGCCCGTCTCAACCAGCTGATTGATGCCCCCATCTATGTCGATGACACGGCTGCTCTTAGTATCTTTGAATTACGTACCAAGGCTCGTCATTTGGTCAGAGACCAGGGCGTGAAGATGATTCTCATTGACTACTTACAGCTGATGAACGCTTCCGGTATGCAATTTGGAAGCCGACAGGAAGAGGTCTCGACCATAAGCCGTAACTTGAAGGGACTGGCCAAGGAACTAAATATTCCCATCATTGCCCTGTCGCAGTTGAATCGTGGATTGGAGAACCGTGAAGGTAACGAAGGTAAGCGACCGCAACTCAGCGACTTGCGTGAGTCCGGAGCCATTGAACAAGATGCCGATATGGTTTGTTTCATCCATCGTCCCGAATACTTCAAGATATACAAAGGCGAAGGCGATGAGGATTTGACCAATCTGGCCGAGTTCATTATAGCCAAGCATCGTAATGGTGCCACGGGAACAATCAAGTTAAAGTTCAAGCACCAGTATGCTCGTTTCGAAGATTACGAGGACAACCGTCGTGCTCCGCTTCCTCATGAGCAATATCCCCAGGCATCCATGAAGAGTTCGTCGGCGGTAGATGTGGAACCTATGCAATTACGAGAACCTGGAAATGAGACTGGCAACGAACCGTTCGGTCCGTCAGACCCAGTGGATGACAAACCGCCATTTTAATTAATTGACAATGGATAATGGATAATTCATAATATTTTCGTATCTTTGCACGCGAAATAAAGTAATCCGTAATTCATAATTCGTATTTTTCTATGAATGTTTCTTATAAATGGCTTCGCGAGTATGTCGATTTCGATTTGACAGCTCAGGAAGTAGCCGCTGCTCTGACGAGTATTGGTCTGGAAGTAGATGGCGTGGAGGAAGTTCAAAGCATTCGTGGTGGTCTGGAAGGTATTGTCATAGGTGAGGTGCTGACTTGTGAACCTCATCCCAATAGCGACCACATGCACGTCTGCACCGTTAATCTTGGTCAGCCAGAACCCGAACAGATTGTTTGTGGTGCTCCCAATGTAGCTGCTGGGCAGAAAGTGGTGGTGGCCACGCTTGGTACTAAGCTCTACGATGGTGATCAAGTTTTCACTATTAAGAAAAGCAAACTACGTGGTATAGAGTCGAACGGCATGATATGTGCCGAGGATGAGATTGGTATAGGTACCAGCCACGATGGCATCATTGTCCTGCCCGAGGATGCTGTGCCAGGTACACCGGCAGCAGAATACTATCATTTGGAAAGCGACTGGCTCATTGAGGTGGACATCACTCCTAACCGAGCCGATGCTTGCAGCCACTATGGTGTGGCTCGCGACCTCTATGCCTGGTTGGTGCAGAATGGATATAAAACCGCTCTGCATCGCCCGTCTGTGGACGAATTCAAGGTTGACAACTACGACCTGCCCATTAAAGTGACGGTGGAGAATCAGGAAGCATGCCCCCGATATGCTGCTGTTTCGCTAAAGAACTGCGAGGTGAAGGAAAGCCCAGAATGGTTGAAGAACCGTCTGACTACTATTGGCTTGCGTCCCATTAACAATATTGTGGATATCACTAACTATGTGATGATGGCATTCGGACAGCCCTTGCATTGTTTCGATGCCGATATGGTGAAGAATCACGAGATTGTTGTGAAGACCATGCCCGAAGGTACGCCTTTCGTCACTTTGGATGGTGAAGAACATAAATTAAGTGACCGCGACCTTGCTATCTGTAATAGTGAAGAACCGATGTGCATCGCCGGTGTCTTCGGTGGAAAGGGTAGTGGTACCTACGAGACAACCAAGAATGTCGTGTTGGAGAGTGCCTACTTCAATCCAACATGGATTCGCAAATCAGCTCGTCGTCATGGCCTCTCCACTGATGCCTCATTCCGTTTTGAACGTGGAATTGACCCCAATGGCACCTTGTATGCATTGAAGCAAGCCGCCCTTATGGCTAAGGAACTGGCAGGAGCAGAAATCAGCATGGACATAGTAGATGTCAAATCTGAAATGTCAAATGTGTTTGAGGATGCAGTGGTGGATTTGAAGTTCGACTATGTCGATAAACTCATAGGTAAACACATCCCACAAGAGACTGTAAAGAGCATTGTAGAGAGCCTTGAAATGAAGGTGCAGGAAGAAACGTCTGAAGGGTTGAAGCTTCAGGTGCCTGCCTACCGTGTTGACGTACAGCGTCCCTGTGACGTAGTGGAGGACATCCTGCGCATATACGGTTATAACAATGTGGAGATGCCAACATCTGTGAACACATGTGCTGCCGTGAAGGGCGATGTGGATAAGAGCCACAAGCTACAAAACCTTGTTGGCGAACAATTGGTGGGTGCCGGTTTCCGCGAGATACTTAACAACTCCCTTCAGCGTGGTGCATACTATGATGGTTTGGAGAGCTGCAAGGCAGAGAACTGTGTGCGACTGATGAATCCCCTGAGTCAGGATCTCAATGTTCTGCGTCAGAGCCTTCTGTTTGGCGGTCTGGAATGCATCGCACGAAACGTATCATTCCGTAATTCCAACCTCAGTTTCTTCGAGTTTGGAAATTGCTATTATTTCCATGCCGAGCGCCGTTGTGCCGACATCATTCCCGGTGTGAGCAGCAGCCGTGACCCAGAGGTAATCAAGCATGTACTGGATGCCTATAGCGAGGACTATCACCTTGGCCTGTGGCAGACGGGCAAGCGAGTGACTGGAAGCTGGGCACACGCTGATGAGGACGTTACTGCTTATGAGCTGAAAGCCCATGTCATGAATATTCTTACCCGTATGGGTGTTCCCTTCGGGGCACTTGTTTTTGCAAAGGGCGAAAGCGACCTCTTCGATAAGAGCATTGAGATTCGGAATCGTGGTGGAAAGGTACTCGTTTCTATGGGTGTTGTCAGTCTGAAGTTGCAAAAGCGTTTCGGGTTGGAGCAGCCAGTCTTTTATGCCGACCTCAACTGGTCACAATTGATGCGTGCAATTCGCAATCAGAAGGTCACGGCAACCGACCTGCCGAAGTATCCTGCTGTTAGCCGTGACTTGGCACTCCTACTTGATAAGGGTGTGGAGTTCGGACAGATAGAAACTATCGCTTACCAGACGGATAAGAAGTTCCTGAAAGAAGTTCGCTTGTTCGATGTCTATGAAGGAAAGAATCTGCCAGAGGGTAAGAAATCATACGCCGTCAACTTCATCCTGCAAGATGAGACTAAGACGATGGGTGACAAACAGATTGACGCCATCATGCAGAAACTGATTCAGAACCTCACGTCTCAGCTGAAGGCTGAGTTACGTTAGAAGCCCCTCTCCCCAGCCCTCCCCCGAGTGGGAGGGAGGAGAAGCTCATAGAATAAATAATTATTAATATAGTAATAAATAACATAAACACCCTCACCCCCAATGTGTTCCTCCCCCTCGGGGGAGTTTAGGAGGGGGGCCAATTATGGGAAGAGCATTTGAATATCGTAAAGCTACGAAGCTGAAGCGTTGGGGCCACATGGCCAAGACTTTCACCCGTCTGGGTAAGCAAATTGCCATTGCCGTGAAGGCAGGCGGACCAGAACCTGAGAACAATCCTTCATTGCGCAGTGTTATTGCTGTCTGCAAGCGTGAGAACATGCCGAAGGACAACATCGAACGTGCCATCAAGAACGCTATGGGTAAGGACCAGAGCGACTACAAGAGCGTGACCTACGAGGGATATGGCCCTCATGGTGTGGCTGTTTTTGTGGACACACTGACCGACAATACCACGCGCACGGTGGCAGACGTACGCAGTGTCTTCAACAAGTTCAGCGGTAACATGGGAACTACAGGTTCGCTGTCGTTCCTCTTCGACCACAAATGTGTGTTCACCTTCAAGAAGAAGGCAGACATGGATATGGACGACTTCATTCTGGAGATGATTGACTTCGGAGTTGATGAGGACTACGATGAAGAGTATGACGAGGACAAGGACGAAACCACTATTACCATCTACGGTGAGCCTACAAGCTACAACGAGATTCAGAAGAAACTTGAGGCTGACGGTTTCGAGGAAGTCGGTGGTGAGTTTACCTACATCCCCAACGACCTGAAGGACGTAACGGCCGAGCAGCGCGAGACCATCAACAAGATGGTAGAGCGTTTGGAAGAGTTTGACGACGTGCAGACGGTCTATACAAACATGAAACCCGAATGATTTCGGGTTTCATGTAATTAAGAATGAAGAAAGAAGAATTAAGAATGAGTCTTTATCATTTCTTTCTTAAATTCTAATTGTTAATAATTCTTCACTCTTAACTCTTAATTCTTAATTTATACATTCCATGCTTTACACTTGTAACGGCACGTGTAGTAAGTTCATCGATGTTGAACTCGATGACAACGGGCACATCAGTCATTGTTTCTTCCACGGCGGATGCCATGGTAATACGCAGGGTATATCAAGACTCGTAATCGGAAAAACTCCCGATGAGGTCATCGGTCTTTTGGACGGAATACGTTGTGGTAGTAAACCTACCAGTTGTCCCGACCAGTTATGCCGTGCTTTGGAGCAGCTGAAACGCGAGAATTCGTGATTGTGCGGTAAGGCTATCAGATTATAACTCTCCCTCCTTGTGTGTGGGAGAGTTTTTTTTCTATATCTTTGATTTCCTTATACTGGGTCATTACCGTTAGGTAACGTTGAGGGTCTTTTATCAGATTGGGGTCTTGAAGTTCACGCATAATCTGAGCTTTCTCTTGAACAACAATCTCAAGTTTGTAATCCGTGAGTATGTGTTGCACAAGTGCCGGAAGGGAAATGTCGTCGGTACTGGTATATACCTTTGTTCCGCTCTGATAGAGACGACTTAATTGTTCGTTGTCTGTGGCTAAGTCGAATGCCAGGGAGTTTATGGCTGGATCTGGGTAGTTCAGGAGATGCCGTTCGGTAGTAATGCCTTCTTTCTTTTCAAGTGCGGCATTAAGCATTTTTTGATGCAACGGTATTGTGAACGAAAGACCATCCTGTTGCAATGAGGTGGCGATAAACTGTGTCACAGTAATAGCCCCGTTTCCTTCTTCGCTTGTTGCCGTGTTTTCCAGTGGTTGTTCTCCATATCGCACGACAAGACGCAACAACTCACATTCTTTTTGTTCAAAGCGTAGCTTGTCGCGCTGTTTAATGCTTGCAACTAATGGCGAAAGGCCTTCGTCAGGTAGGGGCGGTCTTTCTGTATCTTGTGTACCTCCAACAGTATTAACGTTCGTAGGTAGTGGAGGCCGGTCATCTATGTTTGAGGATACAGACTCCTGTCCTCGGTTTGTTTCGTTTCCTGTTTCCTTACGTAGGCGTTGAGCCGTTTCCCTGTCCTGTTGTTTTCGTGCTTCCTCATAGTTCTGTTGTACCTGTTTAGCCACGGCACTGGCAATGAGACGTTCCTGCATGTGCATCGCGTTTGCCGTTTCCTGAACGTAAACGCTTCTTGTTATCTCGTTGGGGATGCACGAGATACTTTGTACAATGTTGTTTACCAACTTGCTCTTGGCAATGGGGTCTCCCTGTGCTTCCTCCAGCAGCAGGTTCGTCTTGAATTTGATGAAGTCAACTTGATGTTCTTGAAAGTATTTCTGATATTCTTCTGCATTGTGCTTACGGGCAAACGAGTCGGGGTCGTCACCGTCAGGTAGAAGAAGCAGACGTACATTCATGCCTTGAGACAGTAGCATGTCTATTCCTCGCTGGCTGGCTTTGATGCCGGCAGCATCACCATCGTAAACCACCGTAATGTTTTCAGTCAGTCGGTGTATCAGTCGTATCTGGTCATCGGTCAGGGCAGTACCCGAAGAGGCAACCACATTTTCCATTCCGCTCTGGTGCATGGCCATGACGTCGGTATAGCCTTCCACCAGATAGCAGAGGTCGTATTTGCGAATGGCCTGTTTGGCTTGGAAAAGGCCATAAAGTTCACGCTTCTTGCTGTATATGATGCTCTCTGGTGAGTTCTGATACTTGACATTGACCCCTTTGGTCGCTGCATCAAGCACTCGGCCTCCGAATCCAACGACTTTGCCGGATAGCGTAAAAATGGGGAATATGACACGTCCCCAATAACGGTCGCGCAACTTCCCTTTATCGTTTTTGATGGAAAGTCCGGTTCCGATGCCTGTTTCGGGATCGTTTGTCAGATATCTTTCTTGGTAGCCCGCCTTGATGGCATCGTCGCTCATGCTTACTTCGCGAGAGTTGGGACAAAATCCTAACTGGAACTTCTTGATGATGTCGTCGCGGAAACCACGTTGGCGGAAGTAGGCGAGACCGATGGCTTTACCATCGACCGTTTCGTTCAGTTGTCGTTGGAACCATGTGTTTGCCCATTCATTGACGATAAACATGGATTCTCGGTCGTCCTGTCGCTGTACGTCTTCTTGCGACATTTCCTTTTCCTCGATAGTGATGCCGTATTTCTTGGCAAGGTATCGTAGGGCTTCTGGGTACGATATTTGTTCGTGCTCCATGATAAAGCCTACGGGACTTCCTCCTTTACCGCAGGCGAAGCACTTGCAGTAGTTCTTGGCTGGAGATACAATGAAGGATGGCGTGCGGTCGTCATGGAAGGGGCAGAGTCCTTTTAGGTTTGCACCCGCGCGTTTCAGCGTGACGAAATCTGAGACAACATCGACGATGTTGGCCGCATCCATTATTTTATCTACAGTCGCTCGGTCAATCATTTCAGCATTTTCTTTCCGTTGACAATATATATACCCTTGGGTTGATTTTTATGCTCAGCGACGCGTACGCCGCCGAGAGTGTACGTGCCGCTGTTGGGAAAAGGGATGGTAGGCGTCGTAATGGATGTCTCGTCGCCGTCCTTACCTAAATAACGAAGTGCGAAGTTGTCGAAGATGGTCCAGTCGTTTGATACCAGCGTTGACTTCTTGACACCAATGGTCAGTGTTCCATCTTCACCAACCTTAACTTTCAGTGATATGGGGTAAAGGCCAGCCGAGAAATAAACGGAAGCTTGTTCCATGGTGTTCGGTATGTAGCCGTAGGGGGCTTGCTTGACTCCGACTGCCCCTTTTTTATCGGCTTCCTCGAAGATGGAGGGTAGTGGAGTAGATAGACTTTCCACATTCGATGAGGCATAGAGTATGGCATTAATAGTCTCTTTTCCTTGGTCGCGTAGGTTGGCGGCATTGGCGTATGTTCCATTCCGATAGAAACCTTGGCAGGTTAGTTCGTATTGTCCTTGTGACAGGTTCTTGATGGTTTGATAGAAGTCAAAATTGGCATTGAACTTTTCCACCTCGTTATAGTCTGCTGTCATGCCTGTTCCGCTCCAGCCTGCCGTAGTGTTGCCCTCGAACGAAGGGTTTACGATATAGCCAGTCTGGTCACTTCCAGGAGTGAGCGGATTGGGTAATTCTTTACTCTCAACCTTTATCTCACCTTGTTCCGTATAGGCAAACACGGTTTCATTGGCTGACAGTTGTACTTCTTTCTCAAGTGTTTTCCCATCTGATACTATTCTTATTGTAGCATTGCATTTCTCGTTAGCAGTGATGTAAGCAGCCTCATTCCTGCTGCCGTCCAGTTGGGCTTTAAGGTTTGTGCCAGTGATGAATACCGACAGGACGTTGGCGATGCTGTGGTTTTCCGTGGCTTTGAAACTTGCCGTGGATTGGCTGTTCTCAATGGAGGTTTCCCTATCAAACACTGGTGCTCCAAGTTTGCAGGTGATGTTTGTCAGTTTTGCTTCACCTGTTTTATCTCTGAAGTTGGACAATAGCAGATAGTTGATACCGTCTGGGTCGGCAGCTATCACACCATTCCATCCTGTGGGGAGAACATAGGTCAGAACCTGTAGCTCACTTTCCATCCGTGCTGTGGTTTCCGCTGAGATACAACTATAGTATACGATGTTGCGACGGTCAACGATACTGCCGTTTGAGAAAGAACGGTTTCCAAGGGAATAGGCAGGATATAGCTTAGCCGTCATGATGCTGTTGTTGTTCTGACGGTCACCAAAGGCCATTCCCTTGTCGTTCTTTGCAACAAAGCCCACTTGGTTGTCAATGTTGAGCCAATTGGTTTGGAAACGTTGTAGGCTGGAACCGTCTAACGTCTTATGAGTGTCGCCGTAGTAGATTGTGCGCTTGGACTTTGTCAGTTCATCTACTGAAATGGCCATCAGACCACCGTATTCCCCGGTGATGGTTCCGTTAGACAATCCCTGCACATGGTCAAGGTAGATAACGGCATTGCCTGGGGTGGAGTAGATGACAAAGCGGTTGTTGAGTGAGTTGTCGTTGGTGTTCAGTTCTCCGTTCATGGTGTAGCCGTCACCCTTCAATTCGTATATGCCACTGACGACAGGTGTTGCATTGGTGCCTTTCCCGTTGACGGTGTACCACCCGAGGAAGTTTCCTGTATTGTTGGCGCGATAGGGAACGATTATTTTGTTCTTATCTACACTGTTGGCGGCGATGTAGCCTGTGTAGCTCTTTAGTCCCTTGCTCCAGGAGAAGGTCGTGAAACGGTCAGATGTGAATGCGCGGACAACATTCTGGCAGGGAAGAATCCGTGCCTCACTCCGTTGGGCTCTGAAATCCTCCCATGTTGTAGGAGTAAGGTCGGCTGTGGAGTTGTAGAGGTGCATCAGATAGGTCATCATCACGCGGTGGGCTTCAACCCCCATACGACGTGCCTGTACATCAGGTCTTAGCAGCCATGAACCGTCGGTGGTGGTCTTTTGACGTGCCTTGATATACTTATAGGCCAGGTTTTCCAACATCAGTGCATTCGCATCGTGTTGGAAGCAAGCTTGGGTCGTGTATGAAGTAATCTGGTCGTAGAGGAACAGACTCCAGTCGTTTCCGTTAGGCATGGCTAATTCCCCATCCGTGAGTGCCAGCCAGTTCAGCACGTTGTCCATTACCTCCTGGTTGTTGTGCATGAGTGCATGGGTCTTCCATTTTTCCTCAAATCCTTGTCCAGTCTGGAACATTTTCAATGCCAAGGCAGCTTCGCCCAATTCCTGCATCACGACGTTCTGATACGAGGTATGGAACAGGTTGTGGTTTTGCAGGGTGTAGTCGTCATACAGATTTTGTCCTTTATACAGGTCTGCTATGGATTGTGTGTTATACCATTCATCCATAACACTTGCGTTAGCCGCATCGTTGGTATGACTATAACTGTTAATGGCAAATTCCCGTAGTTTCTCGAACCATTTGCTTGCCAAGGCATCGTTGGGGAATAGCCCCAGCGTAGCTGCCAACACATCGGCTTCCCATCCGTTTTCCTCAGCCTTGGTGTCACCATTATAGCCTGTGGGGATAGAACGATTAAGTTCGTAGTTACATTCAGCCTTCAGCAATTGATAGATATAGTCCTTTTGGGTGTTACTGAGTTTTTCCCACTGGAAGTAGGCAGAGTATGCCACCGACATGGCCCACAGACTGCTTTCCCATACGTGGTCACTGCCACTGGTGCTGCCCCAATAGTCGCCTCCTGAGCAGATTTTCAGTTTGTTGGCTTTGTGTGTGGAGTAGGCAAAGACGAGTGTCTTCATGGCCATATCTTCTATTTTCTCCCACGTTACTCCGTTCGGTAGGGTTGTTTTCCCCTTGGCATACTTAACGAGGAAGGCACAAATCATCGATAAGTCAGCATTGGTGCGCACTCCAGCCTCATTGCTGGCCATGGTGCTTTCTCCCTTGAAACAACCGCATTCCTCACCCACGCTATTAGGGTATTGGGCAGCCTGATAGTCATTAACGAGATAGGGGGTGAAGTCCGTCAGCATCTGCAACAGGTCTTGCATCATGATAGCTTCATCCACGAAGTCACTGGTTATGACATCCTCTGTTGGTGAGGTGGTGTCCTTTTCTGTGGGCTCTTCGGGGCCAACATAGCCTTCGGGGTAAGCGTATAGACGGAAGTTGTCGATAAGAACGGAGCCTCCCGAACCACTACCGAAGTTAACGCTGAGACCGATGTTCAGGGTAGTTTCTTTCTCCAGTTTGAATGTTACTCCTGTCGTACTCCAGGCTGTGGGCATGGAACCTTGGAAAGTCAGTGCTGTTTGCTCACTTCCAGCAATGATACTTACCGAGTGGCTGGATGCCGTAATACACTTGTTGTCAACAGTCAGTTCGTAGGTACCGGCAGGGAGTGTGATGCTTTGGAGCAGGGTGGCAGAGGTCGCACTCCACGCATTGCGGATGTAGTACATCTGTTGGCCGTCACTGGGTTGCCCTGGTGCACCGAAGTTGTTGTCGGTAGCCGTGGCAGCTGCTGTCATGATGTCACTCACCCCATAGCTTCCACTGAGATTCCAGTCAACAACCGTTGGAGCCTTGTAGGCACCTCGGGTGTCATCCTTGGCCAGTGCCGTGATGTCGTCGGCCTCGAAAGAAGGATTCTTCAGATATTGACTCGTGATGTCACTACGGTCTTCGGCCTGAGCCAGTGTGCACCATAGTAGGGCAACTAAAAAGAGTAACTTTCTCATGGTTCTTATTTATTGTCGTCTGTTATTCTTCTTCATCGTCAAGGTCAAATTCGAAGTCCCCAAAGAACACGGGAACATCTTCCTTGAAGTCGTCCAGGGCGCGTCGTTCCTTCTTGGTGGGACGGCCTGTGCCACGTGCTCGATCGACGAATCCGCTTATCTTGTTCATCTCCAGGAGTTCATATTGTTCGGGGCGGGTCACATTCTCCAATATCTCGGGAATCAGTTTGGCCCCCACGCGGTGCTCAATGGCTTGCAGGATGCGGAACGAGTAGGTGATGGGTGGCTTCTTCACATCTACCGTGTCGCCCACCCGAACCATGCGCGAGGGCTTCAACTGGGTTCCTCCCATGCTTACCTGACCTTTCTTGCAAGCAGCTGCAGCCATGCTACGTGTTTTGAAGATGCGTGCAGCCCACAGCCACTTGTCAACTCTGGCCTCCTGATTTGCCATATTCCTTTAATTCTTATTGCCTAATCCCACAATCCGACAAATGTTCACAATCACTTGCACGGCCTTCTCCATACTCTGGATAGGCACGAACTCATGACGGCCATGGAAGTTGATGCCTCCTGCAAAGATGTTGGGGCAGGGGAGTCCTTTAAAACTCAGTTGAGCCCCATCAGTTCCTCCGCGTATGGGCTTTACGGTACAGAAACCACAAGCCTCCTCAATGGCCTGTTTGGCCATGTCTGTAACGTAGGGCTTGTCTTGCAACTGCTCCAGCATGTTGTAATACTGGTCTTTGACCGTTGCCGTTATTGTTCCTTGCCCATATTTCTGGTTGAAGAAGTCCACGGTGGTTTGTATGCCCCGTTTACGTACCTCGAACTTCTTGCGGTCGTGGTCGCGGATGATATAGCTGAGTGTTGCCTCCTCTACCGTACCATTCATGCCCGTAAGGTGGAAAAAACCCTCGTAGCCTTCGGTGGTTTCAGGACGTTCGTCTTGTGGCAGGGCGGTAATGAACTCTTGTGCCAAAAGGTTGGCATTCAGCATTTTCCCCTTGGCGTACCCTGGGTGTACGTTTCGTCCTTTTATGACAATCTTGGCTGATGCCGCATTGAAATTCTCATACTCCAGTTCTCCCACCTCACTGCCGTCCATGGTGTAGGCCCACTGGCATCCAAACTTCTCCACATCGAACAGGTGTGCTCCCATGCCAATCTCTTCGTCGGGATTGAAGGCAATGCGGATTTTGCCGTGCTCTATTTCGGGGTGAGCCATGAGGTAGGTCATGGCAGTCACAATCTCGGCTATACCAGCCTTATCGTCAGCTCCGAGCAGGGTGGTTCCGTCGGTGACGATGAGGTCTTCGCCTATGTGTTTCTTCAATTCGGGGAACTGGCTAACGCGAGTAACAATGCCCTGTTCTTCGTTCAGCACAATGTCCTCCCCACCATACTTCCGGATGATTCGGGGCTTGATGTCCTTTCCGCTCATGTCGGGACTGGTGTCCATGTGGGCAATGAAGCCAATGGTGGGGATATCCTTTGTGGTGTTGGCCGGCAGCGTGGCATAGACATAGGCATGTTTGTCCATTTCCACGTCGGTCAGTCCCAGTGTCTTCAGTTCTTCTGTCAGGTACTTAGCCAGTTCAAACTGTTTGTCAGTGCTGGGGCACTGCTCGGCATTCTCCTCGCTCGATTGTGTGTCGAACGATACGTAACGCAGGAATCTGTCAGTCAGTTCTTGGGTCATCATTTTTCTTCTTGGTTGTATTCGCCTTCGTAGGATTGCTCTTCCTGGTATTCAGGTTCGTCCTCCTGCGACAGCATGCAATAAACATTGGCCAGCATAAACTGGGTGATAACCTGTGTGAATACAATACCAACACAGCAGCAAATGAAACCTACAACATTAACGAGGGCTGCTACGATGCCATACCCCAGCAACGTCCAGAAGTGTCCGCGTGTAAGGTTCCACGACTCCTTTATTACCTCTCCCAGTGTGGCTTCGGGCTTATTGGCGGCAATGATGGGCACGAGCAATAGGCGCACTTGAACAAAGAGGCCTGGCAATAGGCAAAGGCAGGTGGCTAAGGAAACCAATAGGTTGCTGACAAATACAGAAATAATGTAGTTCAGGTATCCTTTGTAGGCTCCCTTTATGCGTTCTCCCAAGTTGGGTGTCATGCCTTTCACACCATCTACCAGCAGTTGATAGAGGGAAATCTGGAAGTACGACGATACCAGCCAACTAATGAAACCACCAAGCATCAACATGGGTGCAATGGCTAACAGCAGAGGCATGACGACTTCCATCGCTTGCTCGGGATTCGTGTAGATGCTGGGGTCTTTCAGTGTCATGGCCAATGAAGTCGTATTGACAAAGAAGGTACTGATTTGGCTGCACAGCCACAAAAGTACGTTCACGGCAAAAATGACAATGAAATGTTTCTTGGCTTGGTTCCACGACAGGTTCCATACGCTGTCGAGGCTTAGTTGTTTGTACGTGATAGACATTTTAGTATTTGTTTTTAGTTTGTTTGTAATTCTTTCTTCCCACAAATTTACGAAAAAAAATAATAGGGCGGTGCTATATGCCGTAAATATTTCGGATAATGCCCCATAAGAGCATAACAATCAAGTAAAAGAGCATAGCACGGTCGGAAAGAAGAAACTTCAGGCGTGCCCGTAGTGGTGAAGCAGGAAGGTAAAGCAGCAGAAAGAGGAAGATAAAGGGGAGGAGACTAAAAAGAAATGGGTTGTAGTGGAAGGCTTCAACCCATTCTCCTTGTAGTAAGGCCCATACCATGCGCTGGCTGCCACAAAAAGGACAGTTAAGACCAGTAAGCCAGTGCAGGGGGCAGGGTATCATTTCCCGTTGTAATGGTTCATGGCAAACGGCATGCCACTGAGGGCGTATGCCTTGATGGCCTCGCAGGCTGTGAGCACCTTTTCGTCCACGATTTTTTCGTCTTCGGGTGAGAATGTGCCGAGAACGAAGTCTATTTGACCGCCACGGGGAAACTCGTTGCCAATGCCAAACTTCAGTCGGTTGTACTGTTGTGTGCCAAGCATCTGGGCGATGTGCTTCAGACCATTATGTCCGGCATCGCTTCCGCCTTGGCGCATGCGTATGGTGCCAACGGGTAGCGAAAGGTCATCTACCAGTACAAGCAGGTTTTCCAGGGGGATTTTCTCTTGCTGCATCCAGTAGCGGACGGCATTGCCAGAGAGGTTCATGTAGGTAGATGGCTTCAGCAAGACGAGTTCTTGGTTCTTCAGTCGCATTTGTGCCACAAAGCCATAGCGTTTGTCCTGAAAAACGATATTGGATGCCCGTGCAAGAGCATCCAATATTCTAAATCCGATGTTGTGGCGGGTTCCCTCGTACTCAATTCCGATGTTACCCAGCCCTACAATCAGGTGTTTCATAGGTTAGTCTTGAGCCTTGGCCGCAGCACTCATGGCGCTACGTGTCATCTTCACCTGACATACGACTACGCTGGCAGGAGTTACCAGTTCCAGACCTTCGAAGTGGAGTTCGCCGGCCTTGATGGTCTTACCCAAGCCAAGGTTGGTAACGTCGATATCGAGACGCTCGGGAATCTGAGTGTAGGGAGCAGAAACCTTCAGTTTGCGGACGTTGGCAGCCAACTTACCACCAGCCTTAACACCTTCAGCCAGACCATTCAGCTTGATGGGCACTTCCATTACGATGGGCTTCTCGGGAGTTACCTCGTAGAAGTCAACGTGCAGCAGTTGGTCGGTTACGGGGTGGAATTGCAGTTCACGCATTACGGCAGTGTATTTCTTGCCATCGATGTCGAGGTTTACGCTGTAGATGTTGGGTGTGTAAACCAGATTGCGCAGACCTGATGCGGTTACGGTGAAGCTCAGTGCTACGGGCAGACCGTTTTCGCCACGTGCTTCGCCATAGAGGTTGCAGGGTACACCGCCTTCCTTGCGGAGTTGCTTGGTTGCTTTCTTACCAGTCTCGGTACGCACGGTACCTTTGATGTCGATACTTTTCATCTTTTCTTTTTTTTATTGTGTTACTCTAAATTAAGTCTCTTGCTTAATTCGCCATCACACGGGATGTGCTCAAAAAGCGGCTGCAAAGGTACGAAAATTAATTAAAAGTTAAAAATTAAAAGTCAAAAATTTTATTTAATCTTCAGCCTTCGCTAACTTTTAACTTTTAATTTTTAACTTTTAATTTTTTAATTTCTCAAAACTCCATATCTATTTTTATGTCCTCGTTGTTTGATTCGGGACGTGGTTCTGCCTTTCCCTGTGCATTTTCGATGTATGCGATAGCTTCGTTGATTCCATTCTGGAACTTCTCGAAGTCCTCTCTGTAGAGGAATATCTTGTGCTTCTCGAAGCTGACGGTCATATTTACGGCATCGGTGCCGGCTACTATTTTTTTGCTCTCGGTGATGGCCAGGTAGAGTTCATCTTTCCTGTTTTGCTTAACGTCAACGTAGTAAATACGCTTCCCAGCCTTGATGGTACGGGAGAAGACAATGTCGCGCTCCTTGCCGTCTTCGGGTCTCTTAAAATCTTCCATATTAGTGAGTTAAAGTTGGATTTTCGAGCCCAAAGTTGCACATTTTTTTTCTTACTACCAAAAAAATAAGCCATAAATTATGTTTCTATGGCAGAAAATGCCTAATTTTGCACAACTTTTTACACATTGTACCCATAAAAACGATATGATTAATCGCGAACTGATTAGAATTAAGGTAGTTCAGATTGTTTATGCCTACTATGAAAATGAAGGGAAGACACTTGAGGCGGCAGAGAAGGAATTCTTGTTCAGCCTGAAGAAGGCATACGAGCTTTACCTGACGCAGTTGTCTTTGATGGTAGGCATTCATCACATGGCCACACGTATTGTGGAAATGCAGAACAACCGAGCCATGAGACTTGGCGAACCTACCGTCTCCCAAAAGTTTATAAAAAATACTTTTCTTTTGCAGTTGCAGCGCAACAAGCAGTTGAGGGAGTTTATCAACCAGGATGATTTCTGGGCCGGAGAAGAGGACTTTCTGCGCCGTACCTATACAAAGATAACCGAACTGGATTTCTATCGCCAGTACATGAGCCAGAAGGATTCCTCCTACGTCGAGGACCGTGAGCTGTGTCGCAAGATATATCGTACAGTCTTGTGTGAGAATGAGGAATTGGACGACATTCTGGAGGAACAGTCGCTCTATTGGAACGACGACAAGAACATTGTAGATACCTTTGTGCTGAAGACGATTCGCCGGTTCGACGAGACTATGGGAGGCAATCAGCCATTGTTGCCGGATTTCAAGAATGAGCAGGACCGTGAGTTTGCGCTCACCCTGTTCCGTACGGCCATTCAGAATGAAGAGTACTTCCGTTCGCTCATTGCCGAGCAGACGCAGAACTGGGATGTGGAGCGTCTGGCACGCATGGACCTCTTCATCTTACAGATAGCCCTGGCCGAGGTTACCTCGTTCCCCGAGATACCCCTCAATGTTACTATTAACGAATATGTCGAGATTGCCAAATTCTACAGCACACCGCGTAGTGGCAGTTACATCAATGGCTTGCTCGACACCATAGCCAAGCGCCTTCTCGAAGAAAACAAAATCACGAAACAATAAACTATAAATGAATATGAACGCAATGTTTGTTATGCTTCAGGCACAGCCCCAAGGTGGTGGCATGCCTATGATTCTCATGTTGGTCCTGATGTTTGCCATCATGTGGTTTTTCATGATTCGTCCACAGCAGAAGAAGCAGAAGGAAATCCAGAACTTTCGTAACTCCATCGTCGTAGGAAGTCAGATTGTGACCGCAGGTGGCATTTATGGTGTGGTTAAGGGCATAGAAGAGTCCGACAACACACTGACCGTGGAAATAGCCCGCGACGTAAAGGTGAAGGTTGACCGCAACTCGGTTTATGCTACGGCTCCTGTAAACAATAAGGCATAAAAGTCACTACAGGGGATGGACCGCTATCAGCTACGGCAATTTGGGGATCAGATGCGCAATTCCTTGCTGAGTAACAGGAGTAAGGAGTTTGGCGTATTCTTGTTCTTTTTTGTCGTGGCGACAGGTTTCTGGATATTGCAGACGCTCGATGAGACATTCGAGACCGAAGTCCTCATTCCTATGGAACTGACAGACGTGCCCGAGGACGTGGTTATTACAACACCATTGCCCGACTATGTTTCTGTCACGGTTAAGGACAAAGGTTCGATGCTGCTACGTTATTGGAACAAAGATATTGCGCCCATAGCTTTGTCGTTTCATCAATACGACACTGGCTTAGCCAATGGTCATGTGCGTATTACGCAATCCGAAATACAGAAGGCCGTGAACGAACGCCTGATCAGTACCTCCAAGGTACAAGCCATACATCCCGATACCATCGAGTTCTATTACAACCACGGCTTGCATGGTACGCGCCCCGTACAGGTGGCGGGTAATGTTGAAACAAGTCCTCATTTCTATCTGCTCGACGTGAATGTAAATCCTTCCGAGGTTACCGTGTATGCGCCGGCAGCCACGTTGGACACGATGACGTCGGTGCAGACCATGCCCCTCCACATCAAAGACCTCAGCGAGAACGTTACCCGTAAGGTATGTCTGCGTCCCATCCGCGGAGCCAAGATAGAACCTGCGGAGGTGGAAGTGACAGCTCTGGTTGATGTATATATGGAGAACACCATCGAGGACATTCCTGTCGTTTCCCTCAACTTCCCTGCCGACATACGCCTACAGACGTTCCCTGCGACCATCAAGGTGACCTATACCATAGGCTATTCGCGAAGCAAGGAGGTTACGCGGCGCAATTTCGTGCCGGCAGTTACCTACGAGGATATTCTGGACTTGCAGGGCAAGGGATTGTCCAAGATACCCGTCCGACTGAAGAGCATACCCGATGGGGTAACCAATGTGCGCATAGAGCCTCGTGAACTCGACTATCTGTTGGAATCCGTAAAAGAGGAGAATTAGCCAATGGTGCGTCTGGGTGTTACGGGAGGCATAGGCAGCGGCAAGTCATACGTGTGCCGGATGCTATCGGACAGGTTCGGAATACCTGTGTATAATTGCGACATCAATGCCCGTGTGCTGACACTTTCAGACCCCGATGTCATGCAACGTCTGGAAGCATTGGTAGAGGGTGTGTATGACGAGGACGGAGAATTGGACAAAAAACGTCTGGCTGATTTTCTGTTTGCCTCCGACGAGAATGCCCGTAAGGTCAACCAGATTATTCACCCTGCCGTTCGCCGTCATCTCCACCAGTGGTATGCCCATTGTGGCGAACCCGTGGTGGTTATGGAGAGTGCCATCCTCTATGAGAGTGGATTCGATGATGAGGTTGACCGTGTCCTCTTCGTAGATGCCCCCCTCGAATTGCGCATACGGCGAACCATGGAGCGTGATGGCCTCTCGCGACAGGAAGTACTCCAGCGCATAGACAGACAAAACACGGAGCAGGTTCGCCAGCGTGCCGACTACGTTGTCGTGAACGATGGCAGCACCCCCTTGGAACCCCAACTTCTCGGAATCCTCAAATCCTCAAATCATAAAATCTTTAAATCATAAAATCCCATTATGCTGAAAACAATTCTCGCCATTTCTGGCAAGCCCGGGCTCTACCGCCTGGTATCTCGTGGCAACCGCAGTCTTATTGTAGAAACCCTCGATGCTGCCAAGAAGCGCATGCCCGCCTTTGGCACCGACAAGATTATCTCCCTGGCCGATATTGCCATGTACACCGATGAAGAGGAAGTGCCCCTTCGTCAGGTACTCAACAACATCAAGGAGAAGGAACAGGGCAAGTGCGTGGCTTCCATCGACATCAAGAAGGCCACGAAAGACGAACTCTTTGCCTTCATGGCCGAGGTGCTGCCCTCGTTCGACCGCGACCGCGTACACGCCTCCGATGTGAAGAAACTCATCCAGTGGTACAACCTTCTCATCGAGAACGGCATCACCGACTTCAACGAAGACCTTCAGGAAACTCCCGGAGATAACATCGACGACAGAAAGTAATTTCTGAAGGGAAGTTAAAGGGACATTGAGCATTGAACATTGAGCATTGAACATTGAACATTGAGCATTGAACATTG
>CAMVOK010000024.1 GCA_947169115.1 uncultured Prevotellaceae bacterium | reverse complement strand
TCGATGAAGAAGCGCAACTGCTTGACTTCTGCCGGGAAGGTTGCTGGGTCAACAAAGAAACGGAAAGGCTTGATGGTGCTTGCCGCCGTGGAACGGACAAAGGCCGTACCGGCCGAGTTCAGTTTGTAGTAGCCCACACCGAGATTGCCATTCTGGAATACACCACGGACGGGTTCGGCATCGATGTGAATGTCGTTGCCCTCGTCGTCCGTAAAGTCGATGGCATCACCCACCACAGGGGAACCCACCACGGGGAACGAACCATAACGATTGTAGTTTGTCCACGTAGTTGCTTCGCTATATATCAGACAGGGACGACCAGGCTCTACCTCGTCGCCACTCTCTACTCGCTCAAACGAAAGGTAATCTTCGCCACCCGAGGTTACCCCCTTACGTCTATACATATACACCTCGGATCCCGCACCGAAAAGTGTCGCTATCTGACTATACGTGAAACCGAAAGGCAAGCAGACGGTGTTGTAACCACCGGTGTTTTCGCGGTTGTAGGTGATGCGCGATGCGGTGAAATCCACAGGGACACAGAAGTCTCGTTTGTCGGTAAGTACAAAGCTTGAGCAACGGCTGTTGACCACCACATTCTGGGTGTTCGTTACATCGCTGGCCTTGGTGGCATAAATCACCATGTTGGGCTGTGAGGCGGTAGGTATGGTGAGGGGACCCTTCACGGTGGCCGTATTGAGCATAACGGCCTTGACATTGCTGTTCACAAGGGCTGTCAGTTCGTCTTGTTCCGAAGTTCGCCATGTGCCATAGAGACTTAGTGTCTCATTCACAGCATCCCCATTGCTGTCCTCCTGCACAGAACTGTGGTTGGGACCGATATAATAGAGATGGAAGTTATCGAAGGCCATCCAGTTGACACTCTCAGTATCCTTTATCCGAATGCCTACCTTCAGAGCCTCCCCTTCCTCTACCTGGAAGGAGGCTATCTCCAGCACACTATTCACGCCACCGGCGATGTCGCATACAGTCGCCACTTCGTCGCGGCTTCCTGGTTTAGCATAGAGTGAAATACCCGTTGGCGCAGAGCCATCCCAGCGGTCGAGCCGCACATCGACCGTCAACCGATAGCTACCAGCTGGCAAATCGGCAGCCGCTATCGTCTGATACAGGTCGCTGTTGGGTAGAGCCGACAACCATGTCACCCAGCGTTCTCCAAAGCGGTTGCCCAAAGCCGGTCCGTTCGCACTTGTTGCCTTGTAATAATCTTCATGAACCCCGAAGCCGTCGTTGGTCCATCCTGTGGTGATGGCTCCGCTGAAATCGGCATTCACAATCAGATAACTAAGGTCGATGGGCGTCGTCTTGGTTGCATCGTCGAGTTGTGTGGTGAGTTTCTCCCGCAACAGATTAGCCATCGTGTTGAGTTGGGCTGTCGTGGAGGCAGGACTTTCCCATACGGCCATCTCGTCAGACGTCTCCACGACAGATGTGTTACGTGCAGCACGCACCACTGGCCAATGCGTGCGACGGGTATCGTATGTAGCCGACACATTAGGCCGCAGAATGTCGTACTGCTCACTCGTCAGCACGGCCCACCGCGTACCGCGCAGTTCCTTGTCATTAACAGATAACTTAAAGAAGGGAACCTTGGTGCTCATGTCACCCGACCATCCCACTTGGGTATTGGCCGTAGCCACATGCTTCAGGGTATAGTAGTCGCCATCGGGAATGATGTCGAACTGGGTCTCCCCATTGTCCGTGCGGTCACTCCAGGCCGTAAAGTAGCCATTAGGGTCTGTCTCTCCATCTGCCACCAATCCCAGATAGTTGGATGAAGACCGTAACTTGTAATGCGTGTCAGAAGCCTCCTTCGTCCACTCTATGCCGGCATTGGGGTCGAGAACTACACGAGTGCCCCAACCCGTAACCACGGCATCGGTAGAACCATTGGTGCTGAGGAAGGCTCCGCCATCTACATTGTAGAAGTAGCCGGCATCACCCGAAGAGGGGGTGAAGCCGTAGTAGAAAAGCTGGAAGTTGTCCCAGCATGTCCACTGCTCTGTGCCCTTGTCACGATTTTCCTTTTGTATGCCGATGGAGAGCGTGCCTTCACTGCCCACGTTCACAATGACCTCTACGGGATAGAGTCCCTTGCTGAAATAGCAAGCCGCCGACTCCTTGTCGTTGGGCACATAGCCTCCGTAGGCATTGGTCTCTGAACCTACACCCTGACTGCTACCCTGCACATATCGGGCATCCTGAATATTAGGCAAATTGGCAGTTACGTATTCGTGTCCGTTGGCAAAGAGGAAAGCCTTTTGCGTCGTGCTCCCTGTACCTGCCCCTCCATCACGGTAGAATCCCTGACAGGTGACTTTGTATTTGCCTGCCGGCAAGCCGCTCAACTCCTGGTAGAGCTTAAAGTAGTTTTTACTACCCTCGCCGAAGTCACCCGAACCGATAAACACCTCATGGACCTGATTGGCCAGGTGATCGGTGTCCCATCCACCCGTACTTCTTGATCCGTGCTTACTGAAGTCATCGCCCTGTTGCCACGTCCAGTTGGTGTAAATATTGCGGTCGTTACGGTCGAAATTGGCTGAACCAATCAAATAGGAACAATTGACAGGGCTCGATTCCGAAGCCAGGGCCATGCGAGCATTTAGTTCGTCGAGAGAAAGAATTTCCCAAAGTTGCCCCCGGTCGGCAGCATTAGGAGTTGCCGTCTGTACATAATAGGTATTGGGACCTATGCCACCTTGGGCATAATTGTTAGCATCGCCCTTGCACAGGGCACGGTTATTGGCATTGACAAGCATATAGTAATCACCCACCTGCGAAATCGTCCAACGAGCCTCGGCCGCATCGAAGAAGGGGTCGTCACCACCCACATAACCATCGCCACGGCCTGTAGCAAGGGTATATTTACCATTGCCAAGATGGGCGATATTGACAGGATAACCATACTTGCCCAAAGCGGCGTGGGTTCCCCACCAGCCGGCACACTTCAGGAAATCACCTGTCTCTACATTGCACAAGTAGGCTCCTTCCTGCGATAGGTCGTCCTCCACCACATCGTCTATAGCAGGGTCATAGGTATGATAGGAGAAATCTACCACACAAGGCCAGTGGTCAGCCAAGGGTTCGCCAGCATCGTTGATAAAGGAAAGGTCCTGACGATAGGCTTCGCATACCAGACGGATGTCACTATCGGTATTGTTGATGAAGAGTACCTTATCTACTACCTCACCGCGCCGGTAGCCATAATTACCAGCCGTAATGTCGTATGCACCGTAGGAGGGATAGGCTCCCGAACGGCCATACTCTACCCAGGCATCCTTAACGGTAAAACGGGGGTCGGCACTGACCACATCCACAAAGAGCGACTTCAACTGGTCACGGGTATAGCGGCAGTTGGTGTCGCCCATGACGATGATGGGCCGACGGTTGTCGGTGGCCAGAATGGCATTGGCAAATTGCGTAAGCTGGGTGGAACGCGCCCCGATGTCGCCTTCGTCGCTACCCGCTTCCATGTGGAAGATGTAGAGGTCAACCTGCGTACTGCCGTCGGGCAAGGTAAGCAGATAGTAGCGATAGCCTTTTTTGATGAGTCCGTCGGCTTCGTGGTCGGTGTAGCCGTAGTGCTCGTTCCAAGCCGTCCAGTACTCGCCAGTCACACCCAGCGAATTTTTATAGAAGAGGTTCAGACCATCGGTGTCGAAAAGGGGATTTTTAGCCAGGTATCTCGTATAGGTGCTGGCAGAGATGGTGATACCTCCCCGGTGGGTCATCTGGTTGTACGACCCACCTATCTGAGCCATAATCTCGCTGTTGTAGTTGAAGTCCTCACTCACACCAATGTAGTCGTAACCCATACCTACCAGTTTGGAGCCTATGGCCGTGGCACCATCAGCCTCCTTGGCATCACTGTTCAGGTTCAGCGTATATACTCCTAAAATCTTCACACTCCGCGGCATACCATCCACATTCATAGCGGCTACCGTGAAACGGCTCTTGGCTCCCATGGCCTCATACTCCGAAACAGGAATAAAACGCCAAAGGGCTTTTTCCTTCAAAACTGTATTGTCACCTTTGTCGGTAAGCATACAGGCCGTGCCACTATCGAACATCAAGTCACCCCCACCCTGACTGGTAATGTACCAACCCTCGTCAGCTTCCGTAAGGGTAAAGTTGATGTGATTGCCCGTGACATGATCGGACGTGGTCTGAGAATTGTAATAAGCATCGACGTAGGGCACACCTTCCACATTGGCCAGATAATTGTCGACAGCTGCATTCCAAGCCTTTGTATTATAGACAATATGGGTATTAAGTTTGTATTTGTTGCCTCCTGCCGATTCGAGGGTAACCTTTAAAATACCGGCATCGCCAAAGGGAACAAGCGAGGCTTGGGTACCCCAGGAATTGCCACGTGTCATGAACTTGGCCTGATAGACATTATAGAGGTAATAATCCGTACCTGCCACAGGGGTTTCTCCTATAAATCCAGCTGCACGCACATCTACGATGCCGTACAATCCGACCACAAGAAAGGATAATAAGACCAGAATCTTCTTCATATTCTATAATATTTGGGGGCAAAAATACTAAAAAAGTAGGCTACATCAAACGAACGTACAAAATAAAATGAAAAAATACACGAAATAATTTTGTAGTATCACATACTTTGTATTAACTTCGCCCCAAAATTCAATCGTAATTCGTATTTCGTAATTCACAATTGACAGAAATGGATGCAAGAGAATCATTAGTGATGGTGCTGAACGCACTGCATGAACTAAAGAAGCAACATACAACCAGAACTCTGGTGATAGACTTCGTGAGGGGACAGGAAAGTCGCGAAATCACGGAACTCGGATGGGACAAACTGGAACTCTTCGGTTGTGGTGACAAACGCGAGGATGTACACTACAACATGGTCGTGGATCAGGCTGTGGAAGAAAAATACATCAAAGAAACAGACGGCATTCTGAAGATTACCCAGAAGGGAGAAAAATTCAGGAAAGCATCAACCCCCTTTATGCTGAAAGAGGATAACGACGACGAGGAACCCAACAGCAAAGACAACGACATGCTGAACAGTCTGGTGGAGAGTGCACTGAAAGACGGTGACGATGAGGACGACGAACTCGCCCTTGCCCTTGCCCCCAATCCTGCCACACAACGCTCGCAACAGATGATTCACCTGATACAGGCTATCGACCGAAAAATCCCACTCGACGACTATGCCGAACAGATGCAACTGGGATTCGACGAGGTGCTGGATAATCTGGAACGACTCTTCAAACAGGGCGTGAAGGTGGATATTCAATATTTTATCGACGAGGTGCTGGAGAAAGAGTGCCAAGATGAGCTCAACGACTACTTCGACGAAGTGAATGGCGATGTGGAACGTGCCATCGAGGAGTTCGACGGAGCCTACCAACCCGAAGAGATTAGGCTGGCACGCCTCGTATGGAACAGGAAGTTGTAAGACGAAGTTCAGAGTTCAAAGTTCAAAGTTCAAAGTTCGTAATTCGTAATTAAAATGACAATAGGCATACTCGTAGCCATGGCCGTGGAGTTCGACCAACTGGCAAAGTTAATGGAAGACAAGGCCACAGCAAGCGAAGGCGGAGCACAGTTTACAACAGGTAAGATAGGAAAGCACAACATTGTGCTGATGCAATGCGGCATAGGCAAAGTGAATGCAGCCGTAGGCACCACCCTGCTCATCCGCCACTTCGCTCCCGACTGCATCATCTCCACGGGATGTGCCGGTGGCATCGACGAGTGCCTGAATGTCATGGACGTAGTGGTAAGCCGTGAACTGGTATATCACGACGTGGACTGTGGTGTAACGCTGGGTTGTGAACTGGGACAGGTGCAGGGAATGCCCCTGCGCTTCCAAGGCGACACACGACTGGTGGAGGCCGCTACGAAACTGGAGACAAACACCCACATACATGCCGGACTCATCTGCACGGGTGACCAGTTTATTACCTCACGCAAAGCCTTGGACAAAATCAAGCAGAACTTTCCCGACGGACTGGCCGTGGACATGGAAAGTGCAGCCATCGCCCAGGTGTGCTACCTTCAAGGAGTGCCTTTCGTCTCGTTCCGCGTCATCAGCGACACACCAGGGGCCGACGAACACCAAAAACAATATGAAGGCTTCTGGACAGACATGGCCGACCGCTCGTTTGGCATCACCCGCAGTTTCATTTTCGCCCTCTAAGTAGTTAAAAAATATCGTATTTTTGGGAAATTAGAATCTTTTTGGTATTTTTGTGCGCGTTTTAGCCGGTAAAACATAAAAACAAAAATATCATGAAGAGATTTTGCTACTTCTTGTTTATGCTCACTTGCTTAGTGGCAGGTGGGTGGCCAGTAACCTCTTGGGCAACAGAATGCCCCATCACTCACTATAGCAGCAGCTATGCCACCGCCAAGTGGTGTTATTTGTCGGTGCGTGATGCCAACTACCATCTGAAATACGTGGCAGCTAATGACTACATCACGGTAGATCATAGCCAAACCACACGTCCCAACGACGATGCCTACCTATGGGCATTCGTAGGTACGCCTGAATCGGGATTCAAGATTTACAACAAAGCAGCGGGTGAATACAAGATTCTGACTTCTGAAAAGCCCACTGGGGACGGTACTACCACCAAGCCCAGTATGCTAACGGAAGCCGGACTGAACACCGAGACCTACAATACGATCTGGGATGCCGCAACCTACGAACTGGGCGTGAAAATCGCCCGACACGGCGAGACCACCTACTTAAGCGAGGCAGGTGGACACTGGGACCTAAGATTCTGGACAGGGCTGGACCAAGGGTCACGCTTCATGATAACACCTGCCAACGAAACTCTGGCCGCATTGACCACTCCCAGTCTCAGTACATCAGGAAAGACCTATATGCTGATAAACCGATTCACTGGCAAGGCTTTGGGTAACGGCTCCGTCACCATATCTGATATGGCAACCAATGTAGCCACATCCACCACCGTCAACGGCATTGCCTACAACAACTCAGATGTGCAATGGAGCCTGACTGCCGACGGCGCGAAATGGAAGTTCGTGAACAAAAACAATAGCTACTACTTGAACACCGCGCCCAATAGTGGTTACCTGCCCATAAACAGTACCTCAAGCAGCTACTATCTGCGCGAAACGGGCGACGGCTACTACTACCTGCTTACTTACACCAGCGTGGGAGCAGGTGACGGGGAGAAGATAGCCTTGGCCGACGATGGCAGCCACAGCAAACTATGGGCTGCCTCTGGCCTACAGGCAGAATGGGAACTGCGAGAGGTAGCTGCCGCTAGTAGCATCACCAGCGATCGCTATTACCGACTTCATAATGTGCTCTATCCCAACCTCACCTTGAGCGAATATCTGAGCAGTGGAGGGATATGGGGCGAAGACAACAACGATGCCACTTACTCCCAAATATGGCAAATCACCAGCACCGGGGCAAATACATACTCCCTGAAGAACGTGATGTCGGGAAAATACATCCAAAAGACCCCAGGTAAGAGCACGCAGTTCCACACAGGAGTTGCTTCGTCTAACTTCTTCTCCCACACCAGCACCATCAATGGGTTCACTGCCTTTGCCTTTGACAATAACGACAACGGCTATACATCGCTGCATTGTGCAGAAAGCCGATCCTATAACGTCGTGGGATGGACGTACAGTGATACTAATGCCTCATTATGGTATCTGGAGGAGGTAACGCTGACTGGTGCCGACCTGACGGCTATGTCCAACTTGCGCACCAACAATGTCCTGAGCGACGATAACTACTACCGCATCACAAACAAAGCCTACCCAGGCCGAAGCATGTCTGAGACAGACGGTCACGTCAACACCGTACTGAGCGAAGATGCCTATACGCAAATGTGGTATGTCACATTCAGCGGTAGCAACTGCGACCTCCAGAACGCATGGACACAAAACCACATACAGGGATTCGCCGGACAAAGCGTAGTGTTCCCCACAGGTGCTTCTACCCATTACTATACCCCCTCTTACCACGAGAGCGGTGGAAAAATCTATTATACCTTTGGCGACAGCGAAAGCGTAAATGGTTCCCGTTTCCTGCACAATGCATCCAGCAAGGGCTATAACGTTGTGGGATGGGGAAATGATGCAGAGGCCTCGATGTGGATGGTAGAGAAACTCGACGTGGATCCGAGCGACATTTCAGCACTCAGGACAGCCGTGACAACCGACTACACCTCGGCTCTGTCCACCTTCTTCGATGACAATGCCTGTACCACACTGAACTCAACCTATGCCGCCATGGAAGATGCAGCCTTGCGCACGGCGATGAGCGCCCTGCCCACAGCCCTGCAGGATATGGCCGTATGCGTCAAGAACAATACATGGAGAACCACCGGAGGGGACGGTGACTGGCTTAGGTCTTGGAATCTTCTTGAAAAGGACTTCCGTATCCACAACTATGAGATTTACTCGAACCCCAATCTTTGGCAGACTGTCACCCAAGTGGGACCCTTTGCCCGCCTTACGAACCCAACGGGTATCACAGCCGTAGCTGGCGACATCCTATACATCTTCGTGAACGACGATGTAGCCGATAACGATGCCTCGCTACAGGCCGAACTGGTAACGGGCACTGACCGTAGCGGAGCGACCACCACACTGACCCAGGGATACAACGCCATCTATGTGGATCGCGACTGCGAACTGTTTATCACCTATCTGCTCAACAACACCTCCAAGTCGTGCAACGACTATCCCGACATCAAGATTCACATCGAAGGCGGTACCTGTAACGGATTCTTCGACCTCACCCATGATCGTCATACCAATGTGGAATGGAGATGGATGAAGGTAAACATGTTTGCCGACGAGTATCTGCACGTGAAGAGCAACAGCACCCTGCTGAACTGCTATCGCGAAAGGGTGGTGGATCCCGTGAACGGACAGGACGTGAAGGCCATCATGAACATCTTTGACTTCTGCTTCGACAACTTGGAAAATCTGGCCGGATGTAACCAGTGGAAGAGCACAGGGCAATACAAAACCATGGCCAACAACTATGATATCACCAGCGGAAACCCACACTGGGCCGGCGACCACGGCTATGCCCAGCCCGGCATTTACTACGACGGCATATTCAACGCCAATAACCTTAAGAATGTCGGTACAGGAGGTGGAAATATATGGGTCATCATGCACGAATTGGGACACGGACACCAAAGCCCCATTAACCTATCGAGCCAAACCGAATCGTCGAACAACTCACTGGCACAGTGTGTGAACTTCCTCACCACCAACAGCACAAGGGGACAGAGTCTTTTCACCACCACACGCTCCAGCCGTGGCGACGGTGTGAAGGGATTGGTCAGCCGTTTCAATGATGATTACTCGTGGATTGACCTCGGCGGCATGCGTACCCAGAGTGGCGACTACAACGATGTCTGGATTGGAAACAAACTCATTTTCCAACTCTGGCTCTACTTCGATTACATGGGCAACTACCCACAGACACCCGGAAACGAAGGCTTCTCCTTCATTACAGCCCTATATGATGCATTACGTGCCGACCCTCTCGTAAAGGGAGGAACCAAGGCTTCTCCACGACCAGCCACCGATGACTACCTGAAACTGGCCAAAAAAGCCGCAGATATTACCGAGACCGACCTCTCGGAGTTCTTCGAGGCATGGGGATTCTGGAAACTGGCTGCCACAAAGAGTACACTCAACGATGGAACTCCCGCAGACGACGACCCTGAGAACAGCATCTGGTATTTCGGAGACTATTCCAACAACTACATACAAACCTCACAGGCACAGGTGGATGAAATAAAAGACGGTATGACGAGCTACTCCACCAAAGCCAGCAACATCATGTTCCTCGAAGACCGTGGCGTGGGCAGTACACTACCCACCCATAACGATGCTGACCCCAGTACCTATGGTGATGTGGGTTATTACGAGACCTTTGGAAACTCCGTGTTGACTCCTTACTCGGCATCCGTAGTGGGCACCACAGTCACCATCTCAGGCGGAACAGGTGCCGTGGGCTACAAAATATACGACGACAGCGGTAACCTGGTTGCCATCAGCAACACAAACACATTTACCGTCACCAGTGCTGTAGCTACAGGTATCAGCAGCGGAACCTACACCGTGAAAGCTGCACAAGGCGACGGACAGGACTACATCGTGGCCAGCCCTGGACATGAGGCCACCTATAACGCAAAAACTGTTACATGGACTTCCGGCGTTTCCATGCTGGAATCAACAACCACAGGAAACTACACTGGAGGATGGTTCTCCGTAGTTGCCCCGTTCCACGGAACCATCAGCACCTTTACCATGAACATGGGAACCGGATCCCCCCGAACCGATGCCTATCTGGCCATTAGCCGTGACCTGAAGGCCACAACCACAGGCTTCACGGCCAGCGACTTCGTGGCCATCAGCACCAACACCTGCGGCACAACAGAGTATGAGGTGGATATGACCTTCTCTCCCGCAGTGGAATTGCAGGGTGGACAAACCTATTATTTCTATTTCGTGACTGAAAGTGACGGGGTTTATACTACAATAAATCAGCGGTATTACGTAAGAAGCAGCAGTACCATGAGTATTGGAATGGTGGGAAACACCACGCCAATAAATAATCCAAATGCATACGCCATACCTTTCACCTGCACCATGAATCTGACAGGTGGCTCATACTATCGCATGAAGGGAATTTGGCCCACAGAGAAGTACGACTGCTATCTGTACTCGAACGCTACAAATGAGAATAAAATCTGGAAAACCCACACAGTGACACCTGCGGTTACGGATGCACGCTATGTATGGCAAACTACGTTGGATGGCACAGGAGTCGTGTTGCAGAACGTAGGCAACAGCCACTACATATCTCCTATCTCGGGTTCTACGAACGGAAATAGTGCAAACTACCTGTCTGCCACAACCGTGGGAGATGCCGAGAGTTTCGCTCTTGGTGACCGTGCCAACTTCACGAACAGTGACAACTGCTATGCAGGCTATGTCACGCTACAATCCACGACAAATTCTGGAATCTATCTGAATACGGTCACAAACGGCAATGAATATGTGGGTAGCCATAACGCTTCTCCCAACAATGGCGACCCCATCCTATTCCAGCAAGTCAAGAAGGTGACATTCTCTACGGCTGTGCCTGTGAATGGCGGATCGGCTGTTTCCACCATCTACGTGGCCATGGACGGCAGTGACTCTTTCACACTCTCCTCCGACTACACCTACACGATTGGCGGCATTGAATATAGTTATGATGATGCCGCAACATTAATAGCCGCTGCCGGAACGTCGGACATCAATGTTACGGTAAGCTCGATTGCGCTGACTGACCTGGCCAGTTCGTCATCGACACAGAAATACAACATTAGGAATACACGTGGTTGGTGGGCTGTGGGCAATAATGCCATTTGGGCAACCTCCACCAGTTCATGGACAGGTGGCTTGAATTTGGCAACGTCATCTTCTGACACCAAACAACAGTTTGCCATCCTACCCTTCGACGCAAATAACGACGGTGTGGACGACGACTACTGTCTGTATAGTGTAAATGCACAAAAGTTCCTCGTCCAGGCTACTGACGGTGACAACAAACTCTACCTTTCCACCAATCCACTCCCGGGTCGAATGTCGCTTACCTTGCAGGCATCCACGCATTCCAGCAACGCCACCTATCCTGCGGTAGTCACCCTCTGTGGCAATTCGTTCGGTGTACATAATATTAACCCGAACATCTATAAGTATAGTCCTCACTTGGATGATGAGGGTAATGCCTCTGCCATTATACCGGCAGGTGATTTCGACCCCACGATAGCCCAGAGTAAACTGGCCAAATTGCCTCTCATGAAGACCGTAACAATTGTGGACGGTGGTAACACGAACGCTCCCTTTGACCATTACGGCATGCGCACGAACAACACCTCCCCCACGCCCGATGTATTTACAACAGGCGTGAACTCAGGTCTGCCTGGCATTACCATTACGGCTCCCAACATGGACCGCGCTACCACATGGAGCCAAAAGGTGCTGGACATAAAGACCAATGACATCAACGAAGACGAAACCGTCACCATCAACGTACCTGCCGAGTTGGGCTATAAAATCAGCAGCATCACCATGACGGTACAAGCACATTCAAGTACTTATCCTTATACGGTGACTGTAAACGGCAATTCACAGAGTGTGGCAGGTGGCAGTAGCTATACCTTCTACTATGACAATGTGAATGACTTTACGGCTTCGTTCACCATCCGTTGCACGGGTACTAGCGTCGGCAACTGGCTGGCCATACGCAATATGACCATCAACATGGAATCCATAGCCCCCACGCTGGATGCTGTGGCCAGCTCGTCCGCCACAAAAGCATATGCCATTGCTAACCACAATGGCTGGTGGGCTGTGGCCGACGGGGCCACAAAGGTGACCTCAACCTCGTCAGAAACGGGCGGACTCAATACGGCCCCCTCATTGAGCGACACGAAGCAGCAGTTCGCCATCATACCTTACGAAGGCGAAAAATACCTCTACAGCGTTAGTGAACAGAAATATGTATATTTTAATGTTCGCACTAATTCCGATGGGCAGATAGACAATTATCTCACCTTATCCACAGCACCCGTGAGGTCACCACTGACCTTCACCACTGCCGGAAGCAGTACCTACGGAACAGCAGAGCCTAATATCATTACGCTCAACAGCAGATACTTTGGTGTAAATACAGCCCAAAATCCTCATGTCTATAATGCCAAGGGCAACGCTCAGAGTACGACAGATGACAACAATGGTGCACGTGTCTTGGAGGCTGCTGCCTTCAGTCCGACCACGGCCCAATCTCGCTTGCCAATTTCAACGGCTTCGCTGAGCAACGACAAGGCATATGCCATCACCTGTCCACGCGGTGTGCTAACCTTTGCCGACGGGAAACTCCGTAGCACAGCCTGCACAGCAACCGAATACACCGAGGGTACGTTTGCCATCATCACGTATGACAAGGACGGTGACAGCACGAACGAATATTATCTGTGGAGCATTGACGGTGGTGGATTTGTAAATGCCAGTGGTCTCATTGACAACACCTCACCCACTGCCATACAATTTGAAGACCGCACGGCAACAATAGCCAATGCATACGCCATAAACTTTGGCAGCAGTGCAAGCCGCATCTGTTTGACAGCCTGGGCTGCTGATGCTGAAGGTCTGAACATCACCAATGGTGGTTTGGACGATGGCAATCTCTTCTTCATCTGTCCCGTGGGTAACTTCGACTCCGAACAGGCCATCAACTACCTGAAGGGTACCGTGACGGTAACCTACAACGTGGTAGCGACAGGTGGCGGTGCCACATTGGCCACAGCCAACGCGGAAACCTATCGCGGTGTGGAACTGGAACTGCCCAGTGCAGCGAAGCGTCCCTATTGCGATTACACGCTCTATTCCGACGCGGCCTGTACTTCCGAGATAACAGCACTTGCAAGCAATCTTGTGGGGAATACGACTACCGTCTATGCCAAATTCAGCTACGACGGCCCCGTGACATTCTCCACCACGGGCAGTCCCGTATGGTACGATCTAAAGTCAAGTCACAACTACTATGTAGCCTACGACGGGTCGGCCAACCTCACCGCCACCCAGCAACGCAAGGTTGAAGATGCATACCTGTGGCTCTTCGAGGGTAATCCCTACAATTTCAAGCTCTACAACAAGGGGGCAGCCAACTACCTGACCAACGCCCAGGCTGGTAATGCACTTGCTAATGCGACACAGACCGCAGCGACTTTCACAGCCGGCGGAACCGCCCTAACAATGTACACCAACAGCGCAGCAGCCAGTGTAGGAAATATAACCATAGCCGAGGCTACTACCTACTATTCCCTCTTGAATTGCACGAACGCAAGTACAGTGAAATTCTTCTATCATAGTGGTATCAACTGCAATGCAGACGGCCAGATTACGAATATGTCCGCTGCTTATTTCTATCCCGTACAGCCGATAATGATTGCCAACCTGGCCAGCCTGTCGAACACAAAATCGTACGTCATTGTCAATGCCCGTGGTGCCTGGAAGTTTGCCGACGATGCCACGGCCATGTCAGTAGTGGGCAATAATGCTGCCAATTACTATGACATCACAGATGAGGCACAGCAGATAGCCATCATCTATTACGATGGTACGGACAATAGTACAGATGACGGTAATTATTATCTCTTCAGTGTCAATGCCGGTAAATACCTTACGGCCAGCAACACATTGACAACGACTCCTACCGATAATGAGCAGGTTGAAATCACCGCTACAGGCAATGCCACCTATCCTTGGTTCTTCAGATTCAAGAATGTTGCCAGCAAAAACATAAATACAACTGGTTCCCCAGCTATTAAAATTGATAACTGGTCAACTTTAGATGAAGGTAATAGGAACGCCATCATCGAAGCGGCTGCGTTTGATGCCACCGATGCCCTGGCTATGTTTACGGAGAAGACGGTAAGCTATACCCTGAAATATGGTGGAACAACTATTAATACGGAAAGTTCAGTCACTGTGCGTCTATTGAATACGGCCGAGGACTTCCTACCCTCAAGCCTCGACAATGGTTTCATGACCTACACCTTCGACCCGGAAACCATCACGTCCAGTACCACCAACGTAGATGTGACGGCCACTTGGAATGGCCCGTTCCAGATTTCGGATAGCTATGCTGAGGCCAAATGGTACACCATTGCCCACAACAAGAGCAATACAAACGACATCTGGACTTATAACGATGCTACGGATGGCGTGGTGCCACAGGCCATGGCCACCGATGCCTACGCCCAGGTTACGAACGCACGCCTCTTCTGTTTCGTGGGCAACCCCTACGATGGCTTCGACATCTACAACAGGGCCGCTACCAACAGCAAGACGGTGTACAGCGCCGACCAGTCCACAGCCGTCGCCATGGCTACCACAGGCACCAAGTTCGTGCCTGTCGTATCTAGTGTTGGAACGGTGGCCGATGGTTACTTCTGCCTACAGCCCAAGAACACTTCGTATTACCTGAACTGGAACGGATCCAGACTCGCCGGTTGGACGGGTAAGGACAATGGTTCTACCTGCTGGGTAAAGAACCCGGGAGACTATTATCTGAACTACATTGACGGACTAGCGCTTGATGCTCCATTAGGTGCGGTAGGAACAAAAGAGTATTTTACTACGGCAGCAAACCCAGCTGAAGCAAAGAATGCCGTCAGGTCTTTGAGAAGCACAATCGAAGCAAATCTAAATTCGGATGAAGTAAGCAGTTTAAATAGTTACCTTAACCCCATTAATAACAGTGCTACCATCAGCCTTGGAGCAGGCTACTGGCGCATTGTAAGTGCTTATCCTGGATATGTAACCCAACAGAACAAGATGCCGGCCATTTACTATGACCACACGTCCACCTCACTGAAGTGGAACATCAATGCCCTCATTGATGCTACCTACAGCGTGAACACCATTCTCAAACTGACGGCAAGTAGTACTGACTATACAATTCAAACCCCGAATACTGGAAAGTATCTGAATGCGGCTGACGGAACGCTGAATGAAGGATCGGGTGCTGCGTTCACTTTCACCTCCTTAGGATCGGCACAGTACAACATATCGACTTCTGGTAACAAACTCCATACGAACGGGCATTCTTCCGGATCAGGAACAGGTGGAACCCTTGTCGCATGGAATGGTGGTCTGAATACTTGCTCTGCCTGGTACCTCGTTAAGGTAGATAAGATAGATTTGACCCTCAATAAGGCTACCGACCTCAACGGACGCACAAATGTATATGCTACCGCGAAGATGCCTTTCAACATTACTCTGCCCACTGGTGATGACACCGAGGCTATGGCTTATACGATGCTTGCCGAGAACCAGGCCACGAACGCTGGTGGCGTCCTCTACATCAAGCCTGACGAACTGGGAAGGAGAGTGCCGGCAGGTACGCCCGTTATGTTGGTGGGAACCTCTACAGGTGCTGCATCACAGACTGTCAAGGCTACAATAAGCGATGACGATGACATGAGCGATGTGGATGTTCCTCTCAACAATATCTTTGAGGGTACCTACGTACCACTGACCTCTAACCATGAATCTGACGCCACCATGTACCTGACACTGGGTCGCAACAAGGTGGGCGAGGACAAGGTGGTAGGCTTCTACCTGCTGAGCAACGGCTCCAGCATTGCAGCCAACCGTGCCTACATCCCGTACAGCACTCTGCACACCGATGGTGTCAAGGGCTTTGCCATTGCCTGGGACTTCGACTTGGACGGCATAGAGGAATTGACGGAGGATGTCAAGGGCGAGAAGTCAAATGTGTACTATGACCTGCAAGGCCGACGTGTTATGAAACTCAAGAAGGGCATCTACATCGTGAATGGAAAGAAAACAGTGGTGAAATAATGCACATCGTTATTGCAGGGAACATCGGTAGCGGAAAGACAACCTTGACTAACCTCCTGGCCAAACACTATGGCTGGGAGGCGAAGTTCGAGGCCGTGACATATAATCCCTATCTGGAAGACTACTACAAGGACTTGCCACGATGGGCGTTTAATCTGGAAGTGTACTTCCTAAAAGAACGCTTCAAGGACTGTCTGGCCATCGACAAAGGCAAGGGTACGGTCATCCAGGACCGCAGCATCTACGAGGGAGTACACGTGTTTGTAGCCAACAACAAACGCATGGGACAACTCTCCGACCGCGACTATGAGACGTTCATGGAGCTGTTTGAACAGATGCAGACCCAACTGCACGTGCCCGACCTGATGATATATCTGCGGGCCGACATCGCCCACCTCGTGGAAAACATACAGAAACGAGGACGCGACTACGAACAGACCATACAGATAGAATACCTGCAGGGACTGAATGACCTGTACGAGGATTTCATCTATAAGAAATACCCCGGACGGGTACTTACTGTAGATGTGAATAAACTCGACTACCTGCACCGCCCCGAAGACCTGAAGGGAATCATCGATAAGATAGACAGTCTGCTATTTGGCCTTTTCCCGATGGAAAATGAAAAATCGTAATTTGTAACTCGTAATTCAAAGTAGAAACAATGCACATCGCAATCGCAGGAAACATAGGCAGCGGAAAGACCACGCTGACCAAGATGCTCGCCAAACGCTACGGCTGGAAACCGCAGTTCGAACCTGTTGACAATAACCCGTATCTGGAAGATTACTATGCCGACATGGCACGGTGGTCGTTTAACCTGCAGATATACTTCCTGAACAAACGCTTCCGCGACATCGTGGAAATCAGCAAGTCGAAAGACTACATCATACAGGACAGGACCATCTTCGAGGATGCATGCATCTTTGCCCCCAACCTGCATAACAAGGGACTTATGAGCGACAGGGACTTTGCCAACTACTCGGAACTCTTCGAACTGATGATGTCGCTGGTGAAACTGCCCGACCTGATGATTTACATCCGTTCCTCCATTGCAAACCTTGTGGAACAGATACAGAAACGAGGACGCGCCTACGAACAGAGCATACAGATTGACTATCTGCAAGGACTGAATGACCTGTACGAGGACTGGATAAAAACGTACACGGGTCCCCTGCTCATCGTGGACGGGGACACGTGTAAGTTCGGCAACGACCCCAAGGCTTTCCAGACCATTACCGATGGTATAGACGCCAACCTATACGGATTGTTTCCGCTGGGGAAATGAGAGGGTGAGTAATCGGACGCCCGTTAGGGCTACGCTTGCAGAGCGAAGCGGGGCAAGAAAACTTCTTACTTTCCGTACATCGACTCGTAGTACTTCTCGTACTCACCCGAGGTGATACGATCCATCCACTCCTGATGGTCGAGATACCAACGAACGGTTTTTTCTATTCCTTCCTCAAACTGGAGGGAGGGTTCCCAACCTAACTCACGTTGCAACTTACGACTATCAATAGCATAACGTAAGTCGTGACCAGCACGGTCGGTGACGTATGTGATGAGATCCATGTCCTCACCTTCCTTGCGCCCCAAGATACGGTCAACTGTCTTTATGACCACCTTGATGATGTCGATGTTCTTCCACTCGTTGAAACCACCGATATTGTAAGTCTCGGCTATCTTTCCCTTGTGGAAGATAAGATCGATGGCACGAGCATGGTCTTCTACATAGAGCCAGTCGCGCACATTCTCACCCTTGCCATAAACAGGAAGGGGCTTGCGGTGACGGATGTTGTTGATAAAGAGAGGTATCAGCTTTTCGGGGAACTGATAAGGACCATAGTTGTTTGAGCAGTTTGTAACGATGGTGGGCATTCCGTATGTATCGTGGAAGGCACGTACAAAGTGGTCGCTGCTGGCCTTCGAAGCCGAATAGGGCGAATGAGGCTGGTACTTCAGGTCTTCGGTGAAGAACTTCTCGCCATAGGCCATGTGGTGGCTCTCCGAAGAGGCTACTGTGGTGAAGGGAGGTTCTATACCTTCGGGGTGTGTCATCTCCAACGCACCATATACCTCATCAGTGGAGATATGGTAGAAACGCTTGCCCTCGTAACGTTCGGGCAAAGACTCCCAATAGAGTTTGGCAGCCTGAAGAAGGCTGAGTGTGCCCATAACATTGGTCTGGGCAAACGTAAAGGGGTCCTTGATGGAACGATCGACATGACTCTCGGCTGCCAAATGGATGATGCCATCGACTTGCTCCTCCTGCATCAGCTTGTAGAAGGCATCGAAGTCGCAGATATCCATACGAACAAACTTATAATTAGGGGCTTGCTCTACATCTTTGAGGTTCTCCAAGTTACCTGCATACGTGAGTTTGTCGAGACAGATGATTTTATACTCGGGATATTTGTTCACAAAAAGACGTACAACATGGCTACCAATGAAGCCTGCACCGCCAGTGATTACTATACTTTGCATATTTAAGATTAAGGGTGAAGGGTTAGAGATTAAGGGTGAAGGGTTAAGGGTGAAGGGTGAAGGATTAAGGGTTAAGGGTGAAGGATTAAGGGTTAAGGATTGTCTCCCTCCCCAGGGAGGGCTGGGGTGGGCTAATTAGATTTTGTAGGCATTTGCGCAAACTATCTGTCCAATACGGAATGCAGATACCAAAGGTCTCTTTTATCTTGGTCTTGTCCAGCACAGAATAGGCAGGACGCTTGACTGGACTGGGAAACTCGTTGCTATGGCAGGGTTGTATGTCACACCCGTTATGGCCGGCCATCTCGGCTATCATCTTGGTAAAGTCATACCAGGAGCATACACCTTCGTTGGAAAAATGATAGATGCCACTGTTCGGATATACTCCATTTGACATTTTACACTTGACATCCTCCACGATAGAGAAAATAGCCTGAGCCAGGTCGAGGGCGTAGGTAGGTGTGCCACATTGGTCGAATACCACCTTCAACTGGGGCTTTGTGGCAGTAAGGTTAAGCATGGTCTTCACGAAGTTCTTACCAAACTCGGAATAGAGCCATGCCGTGCGCAGTATGACATACTGGCAACCTGATTGTTGAATGGCCTGTTCACCTTCTAACTTGGTTTGACCATACACCCCGGTAGGAGTACCCTTCTGGTCTTCACGACAGGGAGTGTTATAAGGGTCGCCACCAAACACATAGTCGGTGCTCACATGCACCAATAAACCATCTACGCGCTTCATGGCCTCTGCCAGGATGCGTGGGGCATCAGCATTCAAGCGACGACACAGTGCTTCGTCTGTCTCGGCCTTATCCACATTGGTGTAAGCCGCACAATTCACAATCACGTTTATACCCTCGGCATCCACCATGCGGTTTACAGCCTCAGCATCAGTCATGTCAAGCAAGGTCGTTTCCTGACCTTCTATAGTAACCACATCCGTGAAAACATATTTATCCTCGGACTGGCGACTAACTAGTCGCATCTCATTTCCCAACTGTCCGTTGGCTCCCGTTACCAGTATATTCATCCTTCCTTGAGTGTGTCGGTTCCAAAACGTTTCACGTCGTCAATCACCTTCAGCAGATACTGGCCATACTGGTTATTGAGCATCGGCTGAGCAACCTGACGCATCTTCTCCTCTGAAATCCAACCCCGACGATAGGCGATACCCTCTAGACAGGCCACCTTCAAACCTTGACGTTTCTCCAGGACCTCGATGTAGGTGGATGCCTCGGAAAGCGAGTCGTGCGTGCCCGTATCGAGCCAGGCAAAGCCACGGCCAAGGGTCTGCACCTTCAGTTCGCCATCCTTCAGGAACTCCTGATTTACGGTTGTGATTTCCAACTCGCCACGTGCCGAAGGTTTGATGTGAGCCGCTACATCCACAACTTTATTGGGATAGAAATAAAGACCCACAACAGCATAGTTTGACTTCGGATGTTCAGGCTTTTCCTCGATGGAAAGACAATTCCCATGTTTGTCGAATTCAGCCACGCCATAGCGTTCGGGGTCGTTTACCCAGTACCCAAAGACGGTAGCCTTCTGTTCCTTTTCGGCAGCATAAACGGCCTGCTCCAGTTTCGCAGAGAAACCAGCACCATGGAAGATATTGTCGCCCAATACCAAACAGGCGCTATCGTCACCGATGAAGTCACGGCCAATGATGAAGGCTTGTGCCAAACCATCGGGACTGGGCTGTTCGGCATACTCGAACCTTACCCCGAAATCTGAGCCATCGCCCAAGAGACGACGGAAACCAGGCAAGTCGTGAGGCGTGGAGATAATGAGTATCTCACGGATTCCTGCCAACATCAAAACCGAAATAGGATAGTAAATCATCGGTTTGTCGTAAATGGGGAGCATCTGCTTACTTACGCCCTTTGTTATGGGGTAGAGACGCGTGCCGCTACCACCTGCCAACACAATTCCTTTCATAATATCATTAATTAATGCTCAAATATACATATTTTTATTTATATAACTCGTATTCGAACGGCAAAATTGTAGCCTATACTCATAATTTTTATTTTTTAATTTTTAATTCTTAATTTATTATCGTACCTTTGCACCCGATTAAGGAGAGATGCCAGAGTGGTCGAATGGACCGCACTCGAAATGCGGCGTACGGGCGACTGTACCCTGGGTTCGAATCCCAGTCTCTCCGCAAAAGCAGCATAATCATATTGAGATTCTGCTGCTTTAATTATGGAATGGGATTCTTCACCCAGGGGTTCTTGCTCCGACAAGCTACGCAAGCGGCAGCACACTGCCGAGCGCGAATCCCAGTCTCTCCGCAAAAGCAGCAGATTTCATCTACGAGAGTTTGCTGCTTTAATTATGGGAGTAGGAAGTTGTGACTTAGGTGTCACGAACCATTCCATTACTTTTCCTCCAACAAGTGACTTAGGTGTCACAATTCGTTACATCCTTATCTTCCACTTTGTACCATTGATGTCACAAGGTGAAGCCTAATTAACCTAAGACAAAGACATACACGAACAACGGAAACGGACTGAGAATGTAACTCAGCCCGTTTTTTTATGCATAAAAAAGATATAGAGGAGTTACGCACGAAATGCATAACTCCTCTATAATTCTTCAAAAGCTAAGTTAGCGGAACCTAAATTATTTTACTTCCCAAATATCGTTGGTCTCCAACAACTCTGCAAAAGTGTGATAAGGCTTCTTGCCCTTTACCTCCTCTATCTGTGCCTCCACGGCATCGTTGTAGGTGGGTGCATCCACATCACGAATAACTCCCAAAGCAATGGGGAAACCGTCACCATCCCCCATAAGTGCCAACTTCAACTGCAGGGTATTATCCTCGCAATGGGCATCGTGGATGAGGATGTCGTCGATAGTATAGCCATCCTTGCCAATTTCCACTTTTTTCAAGCCAAAGCCTTCCTGAACAAGTCCAAACTCGTTGTTGGGGCCAAATACCAAAGGCTTGCCATGTTCCACATAGATGGCATTATTCTGACGGCCCTCCTTTGAATATACACTCTCATGCGTGCCATCGTTGAAGATAACACAGTTCTGCAAGATCTCACACACCGAAGCCCCCTTGTGGGCGTGAGCTGCCTTCAATACGGAGATGATGCCTGGCGCATCGGTAGCAACGGCGCGGGCAAAGAAATGACCACGAGCACCAAAGCACAACTCGGCAGGTCGGAAGGGATCCTCCACAGTACCGTATGGGCTGGACTTAGACACGAAACCGCGTGGGCTGGTAGGACTATACTGTCCCTTGGTGAGGCCATAGATACGATTGTTCAGCAAAATCATGTTAAGGTCAATGTTCCTGCGGTTTGCATGAATGAAGTGGTTGCCTCCGATGGCAAGTCCATCACCGTCACCACTCACCTGCCACACATCAAGACGTGGGTTTGCAACCTTGCAACCCGTAGCAATAGCCGCAGCACGACCATGTATCGTGTTCATGCCATACGTAGCCATATAATGAGGAAGACGGCTGGAACAACCAATACCGCTGATGACAGCAATGTCCTTTGGTGCCGTGCCTATCTCTGCCAAAGCCTTATGGAACGAAGCCAAAAAGAAATGGTCGCCACATCCGGGACACCAACGAGGCTGTCCGCGACGAAAGTCGCTTGCACTATAAAGCCCCCCCTCATTCCCCCCGAGGGGGGAGGGAGCCCCCACCTGTCCTCCACAAGGGGAGGAAAAATTTATGTTATTCATGTTGTTATATGTATTTCTTTATTGTTTTTAACACTCTTTCTATATCACCTATAATTTCTTCGTTTGTAAAGCGAATTACTTTATAACCATGTTTTTGCAAACATTCTGTTCGCCATTCATCATTCATTTGTTGTTCTGGCAGTTGATGATACCCTCCGTCTAACTCAAGAATCAATTTTGAAGGAATGCATATAAAATCTGCAATATAATCACCTAAGATATGCTGCCTCTTGAATGGTTTCCCCAGTTGCTTTGCCCTTATATATTCCCACAATATGCTTTCTGACTCTGTTGCATTTTTCCTATTCTCCTTAGCGTATGCCTTTAATCGGTCATACAAACAAGGATCGGCTGTTTGGTAATCATACATAATGCAGGAGTTTTGCTCCCCCTCGGGGGAGTTAGAGGGGGGCTGTCAGTAGTCCCGTCATGTGGTCTACCAATTCGCTGACCACGAAGGGCTGGCCCTTCACCTGATTGAACTGCTGGGGTACGAAGCCATCGACCTTCATGCGCAGATAAGCGGCTAACTGCCCCATGTTCTGTTCTGCGACCACAACTTTTGGATACTTCATAAGTACCTCCGCCGTATTCTTGGGCAAGGGACGGATGTAACGGAACTGTGCAAGTGCCACCTTATGACCTTGGGCACGAAGTTCGTCCATAGCCGTATGCAGATGACCATAAGTGCTACCGAAACCGACAATAAGCAGTTCTGCATCTTCTTTGTCACCTAGCACCTCCAAATCAGGAACTTCGATGTTGTCAATCTTTTGCTGACGCAAACGTGTCATCAAATCGTGATTCTCAGGGTCTGTACTGATAGCACCCGTCTTATTGTCCTTCTCCAGTCCACCCAGAATATGAGTGAAGCCCTCGCGCCCGGGAACAGCCCAGTAGCGCACGCCATCGGCATTGCGTTGGTAAGGAGTCCATGTGCCACGGAGTTCTTCAGGAACGTATGGAGGCTTGATTTCCGGATATTCGTCAAGATTTGGCAAACGGAATGCAGCCGAACCATTTGCAATGTATGCATCTGTAAGCAGAACGACAGGAGTCATGTGCTCCAATGCCATCTTTGATGCCTCGTAAGCTGCATCAAAACAGTCAGCAGGACTTAAAGCAGCCATAACTGGCATGGGAGTCTCACCATTGCGGCCAAAGAGAACCTGTAAGAGGTCGGTCTGCTCTGACTTAGTAGGCAAACCCGTGGCTGGACCGCCACGCTGCACATCCAGAACAACAAGGGGCAACTCCATGATGACACCTAGATTCATAGCCTCGCTTTTGAGACAGATGCCAGGGCCACTGGTTGATGTCACAGCCAATGCCCCTGCAAAAGAGGCACCAAGGGCCGAAGCACAACCCGCAATTTCATCCTCACACTGAACTGTAGTTACTCCCAAACTTTTGTGCTTAGAGAGTTCGTGAAGTACATCGGTAGCAGGCGTGATGGGATAACTTCCCAGATAAAGCTTCAGGCCAGCCTTTTCCGCAGCAGCGATGAAACCGTATGCCGTTGCCTTGTTTCCCGTAATGTCCATATAGCGACCCGGTTTCTTCTCACGTGTCTCAATGCGATATACGTTTGTGGCAGACGAATGAGTGTTGTGACCATAGTCATATCCAGCCTGAAGAACACGAATGTTGGCCTCTGCTATGGCAGGTTTCTTAGCAAATTTCTCGCGCAAGAAGTTGAACGCCACATCCAAATCACGACTGAAAAGCCAGCAAACCAATCCCACCGCAAACATATTGCGACACTTGAGCATGGCCTTTTGATCCATCTGGAGCTCACTGAGACACTGTTTTACCATCGTTGTCAGAGGACAGGCAATGACATGGTCTGAATCGATACCCATCTCAGCAATGGGATCATCTGTTTTAAAGGCTGCCTTCTCCAATTCTTTGGGACCAAAGGCATCGGTATCGATGATGATAGTTGCTCCTGGCTTAGCATAACGAAGCTGTGTCTTCAAGGCTGCAGCATTCATGGCCACGAGCACATCACATTTATCACCAGGGGTATATACCTGACCGGCACCAATATGTACCTGATATCCACTGACACCCGTCAACGACCCTTGCGGGGCACGAATGTCTGCCGGATAATCGGGAAAAGTGCTGATACTATTTCCTACGGTAGCAGATACCGTAGAAAAAATATTTCCGGCCAACTGCATGCCGTCGCCGGAATCACCAGAGAAACGGACAACAACACTGTCCAGCTCCTTAATCTCCATATTAAATTCTACAATTTTACAATTTCACAATTTGACAATCTCTCCATCCTTTTCCAATTGTCCATTTGTCCAATTGTCCAATGAATTGTACCCCCGCCGGGAATCGAACCCGGATTGGCGGTTTAGGAAACCGTAGTTCTATCCATTGAACTACAGGGGCCCATCTGTTTGAAAACTCACTGCAAAGGTAATGTTTTTTTCCCATTCTCGAAAAGAAATGCAGAAAAATATACGCCTCTGAACCCTATGGAACTACACCTCCTCGAAGTCTATGTATTCGCCTTCTTTGTCGTTAAAAAACGTCTTCGACTTGGAATCAGTAGTAGGAGTGGAATTTTTTTCATCACGAGCCGTAGGGCGTCGACGACTAAATCCGAGCAGACGCAAAATGCCATCCAACACAGAAAATCCCAGACTTAGCAGGAGAAAGAAACCTGCAAAGAGAATCATGAAAAGGCATCCCAGAACCTGCATTGTAATCAAAGATATTAAGTGTTAAACGACACTAAGATTTCTTTGCGCTGACTACAAGCGACAAAAGAACATACCAAACAATCATGGCCGAAAGTGCACTAAAGCCCAAAGGCAAACAACACAGACATCCCAAAAGGAAAATATATTGTATCCGATTGTGTGACCATGACAAATCTTTAAACTTCAAAGAGAACAATGGAATCTCTGCCACCAACAAGAGACATGACAGGAACATGAACAAGAAGAGGAACACAACATTGAATTTCAACGACACGAGGAATGCATGTTGCCCAACCACGAGGGATGACCAGAACAGGGCATTGGCTGGTGTCGGAAGACCTATGAAGGATGTGGTCTGCCGAGTGTCAAGATTGAACTTGGCCAAACGTAGACCCGAGAAAGCAGCCATTAAAAATGCCGTATAAGGCATAAACTTATAAATTGGCATAAACATTTCGGGATAGTGTACCTCATGAAACAGATAAAAAACTATCGCTGACGGGGCAACGCCAAAAGTCACCACATCTGCCAACGAATCAAGTTCCTTTCCGATGGACGAAGACACACCCAACAGACGAGCCACCATACCATCAAAGAAATCAAATACGGCACCTATGACTATCATCATCAGTGCCCAACGATAGTTGCCATAAAAGGCTGCTCCCGTGGCCATGCAACCACACATCAGGTTGCAACATGTCAGGGAGTTAGGAATATGTTTTCTTATCATTTTCAGTTAATTTTTATAGGGACTATAAGGACTATAGGAACTATAAAAGTATTAGTAGTTACGACTTCAAGCGAGCGATTACGGTCTCATTACCCGTAGTCTTTTGCCCGAGTTCCACACAAACCTCAGTACCCAAGGGCAGATAGACATCAACACGCGACCCGAACTTGATGAATCCCATGTGCTCATCAATCTCGTACTCCTCACCTTCCTCAAGGTAAGTCACCACACGCCGTGCAACGGCTCCCGCAATCTGCCGTGTCAGAATCTCCGTACCATTAGGAGTTGAAATAACAATGGTACTACGCTCGTTCTCAATGCTTGCCTTTGGAAGCCAAGCCATGTGGTAATTACCATCGTGGTGGCGGACCAGTTTCACGCGTCCGTCAACCGGAATCCAGTTGGCATGAACATTCAGTATGCTCATGAAGATGGAAATCATCAGACGGCGGTCGTGGAAGTATTCGTTTTCTTCAACCTCTTCCACCACAACCACCTTTCCATCGGCAGGGGCGATAACAATGCCTTCTGTTTCAGATTCATACTTACGAATCGGGCAACGAAAGAAGTTTAACACCAATAGATAAAGAGCTGCCGAAAAACTTGTGACAACAATAAAAGGAACCTTCGTATCGAAAATGTAGTATAAGGCTGCACAGACCAAAGCCAAAACCACAGCCATCACGATAAGTATATGTACTCCCTCGCGATGTATCCTAATTCTGCGTAACTTTCTTAATCTCTTACCCATTAACAGGAAAATATCATTTGTGCCCTTCTTGACACATATTTCATACAAAGTTAATGTTTTTCCGTTAAAGAACAAAGAAAGACAGGTAAAAAGATTTATTTTATTTAAAAAAGTAAGGTTTGGTTGCCTATCTCAGGAAAGAAATGTAACTTTATCCCAAATTTCACATTTCACTCAACGACTATGCCAAACTTTGTACATTTACATGTACATACCCAGTACTCGCTGCTTGACGGACAGGCCAGCATACCCAAATTGCTTAAGAAAGCAACCTCTGACGGTATGCGCGGAATGGCCATTACCGACCATGGCAACATGATGGGAGTAAAGGATTTCTTCAACGCCTGCAAGAAACTCAACAAAGAACGTAAAGCAAACGGAGAAGAACCTTTTAAGCCCATTATCGGTTGTGAAATGTACGTGGCCTATCGCAACAAGGAAAACCGCGAAAAGGAAATGGGCGATAATATTCGTTACCACCTCATTGTCCTGGCCAAGAACCAAGTGGGATACCACAATTTAGTCAAACTGGTTTCACGTTCATGGACCGATGGCTTTTATAACCGTCCCCGTACCGACCGTGCCGACTTAGAACGCTACCACGAGGGACTTATCGTATGTTCGGCCTGCATTGCCGGTGAGGTTCCCCGCAAAATACATAAAGGAGACATGGACGGAGCCGAGGAGGCCATTCAATGGTACAAAAGAGTCTTTGGCGATGACTACTACTTAGAACTGCAACGCCACGAGGTCAAGAATCCCAATCAACGTGCCAATCGCGAGACATTTCCCATACAGCAGGAAGTCAATAAGGTACTTATAGAACTTGCCCGAAAATACGACATCAAGCTCATCTGCACCAATGACGTTCATTTCGTAGATGAAGACGACGCCGAGGCTCACGACCGACTCATCTGTCTGGCAACGAATCACAATGTCCGAGATACCGACCGTATGCTCTATTCCAAACAGGAGTGGTTCAAAACACAAGCCGAAATGAGCGAAATCTTTGCAGATGTTCCTGAAGCATTAGCCAATACCTGCGAGATCCTAGACAAAGTGGAACCTTACGATATTGACCATGCTCCTATCATGCCGAACTTTGTTATCCCCCAGGAGTTCGGTACGGAAGAGGAATACCACAAACGATATACCGACGAAGAACTTTTCAACGAATTCACTCGCGACGAACACGGCAATGTGGTCATGAGCGAAGAGGATGCGAAAAAGAAAATAGAAAAGATGGGAGGCGTGGGCAAACTCTACCGACTAAAGTTAGAAGCCGACTACCTGGCCCATCTCACATATGAAGGTGCCAAACGTATATATGGAGACCCCATTCCCGACGAAATCATGGAACGACTCACATTCGAGTTACACGTCATGAAATCGATGGGTTTCCCTGGCTATTTCCTTATTGTACAAGACTATATCAATGCCGCACGTCATGAACTGGACGTCAGCGTAGGGCCTGGACGTGGTTCGGCTGCTGGAAGTGCTGTAGCTTATTGCTTAGGTATCACAAAGATAGATCCCATCAAATATGACCTGCTGTTTGAGCGTTTCCTTAATCCAGACCGTATTTCATTGCCCGATATTGATGTGGATTTCGACGATGACGGACGTGGCAAGGTTCTCTCATGGGTGACCCAAAAATATGGTGAGGAAAAGGTTGCTCATATTATCACCTATGGTACCATGGCTACGAAATCGTCTATCAAGGACGTAGCCCGAATACAGGAACTGCCTCTTGACATCTCAAACAATCTGTGCAAACTTATTCCCGACCGCATGCCAGAGGTGAATGGCAAGGCTCTGAAAATGAACTTGCCCAATGTCATTAGTATTGTGCCCGAATTGCAACAGGCAGAAAGTTCGTCAGACAAAAACCTACGCGATACCATACAATACGCCAAGAAGCTGGAAGGCAACATTCGACAGACGGGCGTACACGCCTGTGGAGTCATCATCTGCCGCGATGATGTCAGCGACTGGGTCCCGATCTCCACGGCTGAAGATAAAGAAACTGGCGAGAAATTGCTCTGTACCCAATATGAAGGTTCTGTTATCGAAGACACAGGTCTCATAAAGATGGACTTCCTTGGGTTGAAGACACTTTCACAAATCAAAGAATGTCAACAGAACATACGTGATAGTCTGGGTATAGAAGTAGATGTAGATAAACTGGACATCTGCGACCCTGCTACCTATCAGCTCTACTGTGACGGACGTACCGTCGGGACATTCCAGTTTGAATCGGCTGGTATGCAGAAATATCTGCGCGAACTACAGCCCTCCACCTTCGAGGACCTTATCGCCATGAATGCCCTATACCGGCCAGGTCCTATGGACTATATCCCCGACTTCATCGACCGTAAGCAAGGCCGTAAGCCTGTAGAGTATGACATCCCGTGCATGGAGAAATACCTGAAAGACACGTATGGGATTACCGTTTATCAGGAGCAGGTCATGTTACTTAGCCGCCAGTTGGCAAACTTCACACGAGGCGAGAGCGACACCCTGCGTAAAGCCATGGGTAAGAAGTTGAAGGACAAACTGGACCACATGAAGCCCCAGTTCATCAATCAAGGACAGGCTAACGGCCACGACCCGAAAGTCTTGGAAAAGATATGGGCAGATTGGGAAAAGTTTGCATCCTATGCCTTCAATAAGAGCCATGCCACTTGCTATTCATGGGTAGCTTACCAGACAGCTTACCTCAAGGCCAATTATCCGGCTCAGTTCATGGCAGGCATTATGAGTCGCGCCAAGGATATAACCGAGGTCTCGAAGTTTATGAATGAATGTAAGGATATGGGCATCGAGACTTTGGGACCGGATATCAACTACAGCCGTAAGAAGTTCAGTGTTGACCCAAGTGGAAACATCCGCTTCGGTCTTTCACGAATCTCGGGACTGGGGACAAGTGCCGTGGATATCATTGTGAAAGAACGCGAAGAGCATGGGCAGTACAAAGACATCTTCGATTTTGCTAAACGCATCCCCATTACGTTGGTAAAGCGAAACGGACTGGAATGTCTGGCATTGAGCGGTGCTTTCGACTGTTTCTCCGAACAAATTAGCCGGGAACAGTTCTTTGCCCCCAACGCCAAAGGAGAGATTTTCCTCGATGTATTGGCTCGTTTCTGTAGTCAATACCAACAGACGAAACAGGAGAACCAGTTCTCGCTCTTTGGTGGTATCGAGGAGGTGGATATCAGTGTCCCAATAATCCCCATGGCCGAACCTTGGAGCACATTGGAGAGGCTGAACAAGGAAAAAGAAAAAATCGGTATCTATCTATCTGCTCACCCATTGGATGAGCATGCCATCGTTTTGGAGCATATGTGCAACCTGCACATGTCCGACATCGAGAAGTTGGAAGAACACATCAACAAGGATGTCACATTCGGGGGTATCGTAACCAACATACGCCGAGGCGTTTCCAAGAAAGGGCTCCCCTACGGCATTGCCACCATTGAAGACTTCCATGGTGCTGGTGAGATTGCCCTATTTGGCAAGGATTGGCCAGCATGGGGCAACTATATGGAGATTGGGAATACGCTCTACATCACAGGCCATGTACAACCCCGACAATTCCAACCCGACAAACTTGAACTTCGTATTACTGGAATCGAATTTCTTACCAACGTCAAAGACAAGCTCATACACGGAATTACCATTTCCTTCCTCCTCGAGGACCTTGATGAGGATTTGGTCTTTTCCATTGCCAGCTATGCCAAGGAGCACCCTGGCAAGTCCGAACTGCGATTCAACATCTACGAAGTAGGAAAGAACTATCGTATAGAAACTATTTCTACCCGTTATCGCATACAAATAACAGAAGAATTCATCGGATTCATCAAGAAAAACGAATCACTAACCTATAAAATTTTTTAGTTATGGCATTACACATCACAAATGAGAATTTCAACGAACTCGTACAAAGCGGAAAGCCTCTGGTTGTAGATTTCTGGGCCACATGGTGCGGTCCCTGCAAGCGTTTAGCTCCCATCGTTGAGGAATTGGCCACAGTTTACGAAGGCCGTGTAAACATTGGCAAGTGCGACGTAGAGGAAGCCGAGGAACTGGCCGTACAGTTCCAAGTGAGCAGCATACCCACCTTGGTATTCTTCGATGCACAGGGACAGGTGGTAAAGCGTCTGGTGGGCCTACAAGCCAAACCTGCACTCATACAGCAAATAGACGCTCTGCTATAAAGGTACAACACTTAATCAATAACCATCATGGCTAATTTTGAGGATGAACTGTTGCAGGATGCCGAGGACGACCGCCGCACGGTTGAGTATATCCGGAACTACCTGCCACAAGAACTGAAGGAACGTTTCAGCGACGACGAACTCTACTACTTCCTTGATGTCATTGTCGAATACTATGCCGAAAGCGGTATTCTGGATGCCGAACCCGACAAGGACGGATATATAGACATTGACATTGAAGCCATCGCCCAGCACGTTGCCCAGCAAGCCAAGAAAGACAAGATGGGTGACTTCGACCCAGAAGAACTCCGTTGGGTAGTAGAAGGCGAAATGGAATACGGTGAAAGTATAGAGGAAGAATAGGACCATAACGCTAAGGCTCATGCTTTACTATTGCTAAGGCTCATACATTACTATTGCCACGTCTCTTGCATTAGTATTGCTAGAGTCGATGCGTTATAAAACAGAGACACCTGCCTTATCAAGCAAGTGCAGGTGTCTCTGTTTGTATGGGTTGTCGTAAAATCAAGACAACCGCCTAACATGCAATTATTTGGGGCTATACCCGTATTCGTTAGCCTCGGTATCTCCGTCCGCGAACATGAGCCAAAAGCAATAGAACGGAATCAACTGCCACCAACCCGAATGTCCAAGGTCGTGACATCGTTTACAACTCTGCGCTATGATAAACCACATCATCGGTAAGAAGGAGAGGAGAACAATTAATGCTATTGCCACAAACATACTACTGTCTTCGTCCAGACCTTCACTGACTATACTAATAACTCTATACCAGGCCCAATATATCAGATAAGAATAGACATACTCCTTGCGACGAATGCGACCATGGAAAGCGAAGGGCGCACGGAAGATACCCTGATTTCTCGGCATGTCAACCTCAGCATCTTCCTGTTCTACACCCAAATCACAGCCTTTTATATCGGCCAAGACGCCCATTGCCTCTGCTATAGCAACACGTTTTTCCTCATCTATCACGGGGTGCCATTCTGCCGATGACAAATGTTCATCCTTGTTATAGTCACCTTCCTGACGCAAGGGATTGGCAAAGTCCATGTGCTTTTTATCGCGAGCCAGTACACGAATAATACGCCTGTGACCACCCACCCAGACATAAATGCCAAGCGCAAGGAACAACAATACGGCTATCGCCATCACCTCATCAGACAAAGGCATAGACATCAGACAGGCATCGTATATACCATGCAACAGGACGGGAGCCAGAAGGATTAATACCCAATTACGACGGCGCAACTCGGGCTTTCCCCAATAGTAAAGTGACATAAAGTAGCCCATGAACACGCCATTGAAGAAATGTCCTGGCACACTAAGCATAGCCCTGCGGATAGCAATGTCTGTCAAACTATCCATGTTATCAAGCATATAACCAACGTTTTCCAGGCCTGCAAAACCCATGCTTACACAGGTTGCATAAACGATGCAGTCCATGCGCTCGTCAAAATACGGATTCTTACGAAGCAACAACCACAGGAACAACAATTTCATACTCTCCTCAGACAGGGCCGCAACCACAAAAGCATCATACAACGCCCTTCCCAATGTTTCCTGGGGAATAGGAAGAAGCATAAGCCCTGCCTCGATAAGAATGGCCGGGATAGCACAGATTACACCATAAAGAAATGCTTTGAATACCCAAGGCAGTGGTTCACGCTGGTTCTTATCAAGCAGATAGATGTAGAATACCAATACGATGGCAGGAAGCACACCAGCAACACAAGCTAATAGTTCGTTCATATAGACTCCGATTAATGGTTATAACATTCGTATCGTTCTATTCCCTTCAACATCACTTTCCTCAATCTCTACACGAACAGCATTCTCGGGCAGAAGAGGTTCTACTATCTCTGGCCACTCCACAAAGCAGAAACGTCCCGAATAGAAATAATCCTCACAACCCATATCATAAGCTTCCGAAAGATTCTTCAGACGATAAAAATCGAAATGGTAAATCGGTCCATGAGAGGAATCATATTCGTTTACTATGGCAAAAGTAGGCGAGGCCACCACGTCGTCCGTTACTCCCAACTCGGCACAAAGAGCCTTGATGAAGGTTGTCTTCCCAGCCCCCATGCCTCCATAGAATGCAAAAACGGTGCGGTCACCCATAGCAGCTACAAACTGTTGGACTGCAGAATGTATTTCATCCAACGAATAATGGATAATAGACAATGGTTTATTGTTCATGTGTTTTTATCTCTTTTTCGGACGCAGTGTAATCAATGGAACAAGCATTTCTTCCATCGAAATACCTCCATGCTGGAACGTATTCTTGTAATAGGAAACGTAGTAATTATAATTATTGGGATAAGCAAAGAAACTATCACCCAGTGCAAATATATATGATGTGCTCAAATTAGGAGCTGGTAATTTGGCTTTCAATGGGTCGCGTATCTCAAATACTTCCTTGGGATTATAACTGAGGTTCTTACCCAATTTATAGCGAAGGTTGGTATTCGTATTTTTATCTCCAACGACCTTGACGGGTGTATTGCAGCGTATCGAGCCATGATCTGTGGTAAGAACAACCGTGTAGTCCAAAGCGGCCAAGGCACGGAAAAGGTCTTTAACCGCAGAATGACGGAACCAACTGAGCGTAATGCTACGATAGGCTGCTTCGTTATTGGCAAGTTCACGAACCATCCGGCTCTCCGTACGAGCGTGGGAAAGCATATCAATAAAGTTCAGGACAACAACATTCAGGTCATAGCTCGACAGAGAAGGCAACTGCTGCACCAGTTTCTCTGCGGCCTGAGAATCGTTAATCTTATGATATGTAAATGTGTTGCGACGACGATAACGGTCGAACTGTGTTTTAATGAGCGGAGCCTCGTTAAGGTTCTTGCCTTCTTCGCTATCCTCATCTACCCACAAGTCGGGAAACATCTGGGCTATAATGTTTGGCATCAATCCTGAGAAGATGGCATTTCGTGCATATTGTGTAGCCGTAGGCAAGATGCTCAGATAGAGGTTCTCTTCAATGGAAAACGAGTCGGCAATCTCAGTCTGTAACGTGCGCCACTGGTCGAAACGAAAGTTATCAATGACAAGCAAGAACACCTTCTCCCCTCGGTTTAAAGCTGGGAACACCTGACTCTTGAAAATATCAGGACTCATCAAGGGACGTTCACCATCGCTTTCTATCCAGTTCATATAATTCTTGCGTATGAACTTACCAAACGCAAGGTTAGCCTCGCTTTTCTGCATAGCCAGCATCTCCATCATCTGACTATCCGCAGCCGATAGTTCCTGTTCCCAATAGGTAAGACGACGATACACCTCTTTCCAGTCATCAAAAGTTCGTGCATCATCTATTTGCATTCCAATCTTCCCAAAGTCCTGCTGATAGCCCGACTGCGACACCTCCGAGACAATCTCCTTTTGATGGATGTTCTTCTTTAAAGTAAGAAGTATCTGCGTTGGATTGACAGGTTTTATCAGATAGTCAGCTATTTTAGAGCCAATAGCCTGATCCATGATATTTTCCTCTTCACTCTTGGTTACCATCACTACGGGGGTAGTTGGCAATATCTCCTTAATGCGTGCCAGGGTCTCCAGTCCGCTAATTCCCGGCATGTTCTCATCAAGCAGAATCAAGTCATATGCCTGTTCGGCACAACGTTCGAGGGCATCAAAACCATTGGTCACGGAATCCACTTCGTAACCTTTCTTCTCGAGAAACAATACGTGAGCCTTCAAAAGCTCGATTTCATCGTCAACCCAAAGTAGTCTATAATTCATAATACATCATTCAAGATTAAAATCCATACGGGAAGTCATCAGATTCCTCTTCTTCAGTGTCTTCTTCCGCCTTGGTGTTATCCACCTCATCGGGATCAAGTACCTCCAAGTCTGTGGGTTCATCTATCAACAGGTCTTCAGGTATCTCCAAGGGTGCAAACTTCTCATCGAAGAAATCCTTGTAGTCATCAAAACTAAAGGATGTACCTATACGATTCAGATTTTCGTCACTAATAAGCAGCGTGCGTATGCCATCAAGAACTGTAGCCATGTGGCGGTCGGCGTATAAGCGTTGAGCATAGGCATGAACTTCATCGTAATTCAAGAATCCCTTAATGCACATCATTGAGAGTCCGTTGTCATCAAGAACCTCTATCTCGAAGTTACGTACCATATAACTGGTAAAGTTGTAACGGGCCATCTCATAGAGCAACTGATCCTCATCAAGGCTATGGGTTGGATAAGCCAACACGAAGTTGAACAGCGTGTATCGCTCTGCCGTCAACGTATCTGCCACTTGAGTACTATCTGTACCTGCCCAGTCCGTCTTCCTTCGTTTCCAAATGTCCGAAGCATCATACTTGTCGTCAGAAATCAGCCTACCCTCTTGCAAACCCTTTACAATATAACCTGCCATTTCGGCCACTTCTTCCTTGCTATAATCCTTAACAACCTGTTTCAAGAGTTCCAAAAATTCTGCACGATGACCCGTATATAGATATGTCATGGCACGCACAAACATGATACGGGCACGGTGACGACCTTCTGGGAAATTCTCGGTATGGTAGTCATAGTTTGTTGCCACCTCTTCATAGTTGTTGTCTTGGTATGCTCCGTATGTCGCGGCGTACAACGAGTCCTCAATATGTTTTCCGTAACGAGCTATCATCTCATAGTTCGGATTAGCCACACGAATGGCATTTTTATCCTCGGGGAATGCTGCAATAAGGGTATCACGATAGATTTGAGCCATTTCATCGTTCTCCATACGTCCATACAACAGGAAAAGATGATAGTACGCCTCGGCTTTCTTGTCGGTATCAGGGTAGTCCTCTAAAAGACGTAGCAACAAACGTAACGCATACGGATAGTTCTGAACTTTCTCCATGACTTTTGTCCCCCCCTCAAATAACGCATCCTTCAGCAACTGGTGCGAAGCCTCCTTCTGCTCGTCTGTGAAAGGTATCTGTTTCAGATAAAATTCACGATGATGTGGGTCGTTGGCCAGGGAATCCTGAATACGTTGTTTTTCGGCCTCCTCTTCTGCGGCCTGTTGGGCATCAATGGAATCCTGGTTTACATCATAGTCATATTCCTCAAATTCGGCATTGTTCACTACCGTCTTATTACTTCTTCGCCAGTTGTCTTCGTTCTTTCGGTTTCCCCACTTCCGTTGGAAGTCCTGCTTACCAGCCTGAACAGTCTGAGGATTATAGAAATACCATGCTCCCTTATTGGCCGATGTCGTTATGTTCCCCGTTGCTGCCGTATTGTTGGCTTTGTTAGATTTCGCTGCCGTTCCATTGGCTGCATTCGCATTGGTTGCCGCATTGTTGGCATTCTTCTTGGCCTCCTCCTTTTCCTTTTTCTTAAGAGCCTCTATAATACGGTCTATAGCTGCCAGGTAATCCTTCTCCGGCATCTCTGATAATGCCAAAAGGCTATCCTGGAGTTTTATTACACCAAGAGGTGGAGCCGCTTCATCCAGAGCCTTTGAACGCCGTTCCGACTCCTTATATTCTTCGTCCTCCTTATCGAGGATGGCAATACATTGGGCATAGGTACGCTGAGCATCTACATAGTTCTCCCGATTCCAATAAATCTGCGACAATCTGAGTAACAGCACGGCCTTGGCCACACCATTACGGGTGCTCTCCTCCGCCCCCTTTTCATAGGCACCAATACCCTTCAATGTATCTCCTGCCGAAAGATATATATTCCCTACAGCATAATAGACTTGATCCAGATAGTCCTTGTTCTTGTCACTCTTGGCCATGCGCAGAAGCTTCTTAATCATCTTCCTATACTGCCCCTTCGACATCACTTCAGTTTGCAGAATGCGGGCATTGAAAGCCAATTCATAGGGAGGGTTGCTACGAACAACTTTTGAAAAGGACTTATACGCTGCCTCGTTCTGCCCCAGTTCGCGTTGCAACTGGCCAACCAAAAAATTCAGTCGCGCACGCTGCAATTTATGCTTCGTATGTTTGATGGTCTTCTGTACTTCTGGTATAGCCTTTTCGTATTGTTCCGTTTGTATCAAGAATGCGGCATTAGAAGCAGCCATCTCGCGCCGGCCTTCTGTTGACATACTGTCACGTCTCATCTTGTTCAATACGTCCTCAGCATCATAGGGCCAGTCTAAAGACACATAGCAGCGAGCCAGCCATGCGCGGGCTACGCTGTATATTTCCGGCTGAGTAGAATAAAGTCTGGCAATATAGTTGAACGTAGAAGCCGCTTCAATGAAATCACCTTTATTGAACTGAGCCTTACCCATCATCATCCAAGCATGGTGCAAGTATGGGTTAAACTCTTTCCGAGCCAGATATTCTTTTTGTTTGGGGGTGCGCTTCTTGCCACTGCTCACCTTTGGACGTTTCTTGATGCTGTGCAGTTTAATGGCTTTCTCACATTTCTCTATGGCAGTATCGTAGTTGCCTTTCCCCATGCTTGCCGTCACCTTATTGGTACTAATGTTCATAGGCAACAGGTGGGTGTAATCGTCGAGGTGACCCTTCTCCTGCGCCTCCACGCCCTCAATATAGGCCAATTGACCGTTATAGAGGGTATTGAAACGGGCTGTCATCGCGTGATAAAAGCGGGTGGCGGACGTATTACGCTTTGTCGAGCACGAAACCATAAGGCACAGCATTACTATACCTACCCAAGCTTTTATAGCCCCACTTATTTTCAAACGAGTTCTTTAGTTTTATTTTAACTTTATATATAACGCGCCAAGGCCCATTTTATTGCCTCATAGACCACGTCGCTCCCCAACTATCATGAGAACCTCGTCCTTCACCCCATCTGGCACCTCAACCCCACGTAATTGCAGGCTTCGTACCCAACCTGCCACCTCCTCACTCCTCATCGTATATAGAATTTCACGAAATTCCTCGGTTTCATCGTCATTAAATGCATCCGACGAACGTCCTCGGAAGCGGTCGAGTTCCTCGTCATTATAGTATTCTATCTGCTTGCTCAAGGCTGCCAATAAACTCTCCTTCTCACACACCTCATGCTGACCACAGCATTCCATGTCAACAGGATTCACGATAGGCTCATCCTCAGGCAGATGACGATAACGCCACCATCCCAAGAGGGCGGCTATACCTCCCAACAGCCCCAGGGCCAGAACAATGTATATTGCTAACTGCATATCTTAAAGCCTGCCTTTCTCATATCTTCCCAAAATGTGGGATACGACTTGCTCACTACACCCGGATTCAATATCCGTACCATTGGCCTACGGCAACAGGCCGGAGCAAAGGCCATTGCCATGCGGTGGTCGTCATAGGTATGGATGATGAGTTGTTCATCGTCCCTCTCATATTCGTCCTTAGAAAAAAAAACGCCCCACTCCAAACAAGTGTCCGACACATCCAACCGATACCCCAGCACATCCAACTCATTACACAAGGCTGCCAGTCGGTCAGTCTCCTTGATGCGCAGACTTTCCACACCTGTCAAGCAGTAGGGAATCTCCTTCAACGCACACGTCACAGCCACGGTCTGCGCCAAATCGGGACAGTTGGTGAAATCGCAATTTAGGTAGTCCGTCTCACCGCCGCATTTATATATCTTCACTCCCCTTTGCCCACTGGAACACAGACATTCCTCTGTGGCTACACCCAGCACATCAAATATCCTCCACACACAACTATCGCCCTGCAGACTGGCTACCGACAATCCTGGCAATTCAACCCATGCACCCGGATCGTTTGCCAGTGCCACAACCTCATACCAATAACTGGCAGCACTCCAGTCGTTTTCTATCACGTATGGCGTAGGCTTATACATTCCATTTCTCACACGTATGGCATCCTCGCTCTCCCACTCCACTTCAGCACCAAAAGTACGCATCATACTCATTGTCATCTCCAGGTACGGACGACTGGCTATGCGCCCTCTCAGATTCAGGGTAAGTCCGTTTTTCAGCGTGGGACCAATCATCAGCAGGGCAGAAAGAAACTGCGAACTCACATCGGCCGGCATCGTCACACTTCCACCCTCTAAGTCATCCCGCCCCACAATGCGTAATGGTGGAAAACCTTCCTCACCTTCATACTGTACATCAGCACCTAACTGGCGCAACGCATCCACCAATATCCCTATGGGACGATGCCGCATACGCTCCGTACCCGTAATGGTATGGGTGCCAGGGGTCACACAAAGGTAGGCCGTCAAAAAACGCATGGCAGTCCCTGCTGCACCTATGTCAATCACCTCTGGCATGTTACGCAAGGCATTTATCATCACCTGCGTATCATCGCAATCCGACAAATTCTCTGGTTCCAATTGACTTCCGCTCAGTGCATTAATAATCAGTGCACGATTCGAAATGCTCTTACTGGCGGGCAGATTAATCTCCGTTCTCACAAGGAACGAACGCTTGAGGTCAATATAATCGTTTGTCATAAAATTCAGTTTCTGCGAACAAATTTACGAAAAAGTTTGGTCATGACAAAAAATCGTTGTACCTTTGCACTCGCAATTCATAAGAGCGGGATGTAGCTCAGCCCGGTAGAGTACGCGTCTGGGGGGCGTGTGGTCGCAAGTTCGAATCTTGTCATCCCGACTTAAGCACCGAATTTCCAAACGGAAGTTCGGTGCTTTTTTTGTGTCCTTAGAAATGCAAGGAAACATCCACTCCCATCTGCAAGGGTGCACTACGCTGGGCAAAGAAAAGCTGACTTCCGGTAGCACTACTATCAAAGGCAAACGTATTGTAACGAGTATTGGTAAGATTGCGCCCCCAAATATTCATAGTAATATCTTTGGCAAAGTCGATACGGGCATGAGCACCAAGCACTGCATAGAACGGCTGGGCATAGGAATTGGATTCATCCCAGTATGTTTTTCCCTGTGCACTGACATTGGCACCAACAGTAAGGGAATGAACGGCCTGAGCCGAAAACGGAATACGATAATCAAGACAGGCAGCCAACGTATGGGTTGGTACAAAAGGTACAAAATTGTCTTTATACGAAACCGGCTTGCCATCTATAGTATCCTCGAAACGGCGAAAAGCAGCATGCGTATAGCCATAGGAGAGATTATAGGAAAGGCGGTTGTCGTGAGCAAAACCATGGAGTGAAAGTTCCATGCCACAAGAGTAACTTTCAGCCGCATTCACCGTCAGTCTGCCATAGCCATAGTTATTGGCAAACTTTGCCACCTGCTGGTTGTGTACCTCCATATAATACAAGGCAGCATCAAGTTGCAGACGATGATTAAAAAGATTAAGGTGTGTACCCAGTTCGTAATTCCATGAGGTTTCGGGTTTGTAACTGATGGCATCCCGAATCTGAGCATAACTTTTATCGTTGTGCGCAACAACAAGGTCAGCACGTGCCGACTGGGCATATTGGCGAAGTTCTGGCTGAAGAATATCACCAAATGACTGGATATTATAACCTCCGGCACGATAACCCTTGTTGAAAGAAACATAGAGTTCCTGTTTCTGGCTCTTTGTCCCTTTCCCCTTGCCTCCAAAAGAATATCGCAAGGCGGCCTTGGGCAGAAACTGATTAAAGATATTTGTTTCTTTATGGGCAAGTATATCTGTAACTCTGGCATCGACATTGATACCCAATACACTTTCCACGATGTGAGCCTCAGCTCCTGTATTATAGTCTATGGCGACGTGACTGAGATCATAACGAAGGCCAAGGGTTGCCGTCAAACCATCAGTAATCTTGACATTACTTTCATGAAACAGGCCCAGATTCTGCTGGGGAGTAGAAAAATGTCCGAAAATGGGTTGGTCGATATCCATGCGGATATATACACCACCACGTTTCTCGATGTCCGCTGCAGTCTCAGCATCAGCCTGAGCCAAAGCAGCATCTCTTGACATGCCCAGTTCCATGAGTTCCATCATACGACGACCCGACATCGCGTTAAACATGCCATTATAAGCAAAATCCTGAATGGTCTGGGAGAGGTAATTGTTCATGGCCGGACGAAATATCACAGGAGCATCCACCTTTTGCCAGAGTGCAGAAAGGAAAACTCCCGAAGCCCATTGCCAACGTTTCTTCTCACCCTTTAAGGTCATTTCTTCTGTTAAGCCCCGTTGGCGTTGATGTTGGTTCATGCGCATGAGGTCGGCCTGAGTATAGTCAATGTCCATGTGCATATGGTCACGCAGATACTGGAAACTCGTTGTATTTGAAAGAATGAACTTCTTGGTCTTCCATTGTAAGGTTAGTCCTGTGGTGAAGAGATGACGAAGATAATCGCTCTCGTAGTCCGAGGTTGGCAAGGCGGCACGCCGCGTCGTAAGATTGAGCTGGCCATAGGGGAATCCATTCTGACTGACCCACTGATAGTCGGCAGTGTAATCGAGAGAGAGCGAGTCCATAGGGTGAACAATAAACCTTACCTTGCCCCCTGCCTCGTTCGAGAGGTCTGCTCGTTTCCCCGTTGTCTGGTTCTCGAAGAAACCCTGTTGGCCATCATAAAACGAAGCAAGAGACAGAGCCATACGGTCATTGAATCTGTGGTAATGTGCCACTTCAGCATTACGATTACCATGAGTGCCCCCTCCGACACTGAAATCGCTACCTTGATAGTTCATGGGACTCCGCGAATACATGCGCACCAGTCCACCCTCCGAATTCATTCCATAGAGCGTGCCCTGTGCGCCACGCAACACGTCAACACGTTCCAAACCATAGGTATGGAAGTTATACATGCTCTTCGTAACAAGGGGAATACCATCAACATACATGCCAATGGCCGAGCTACCCTCCTTGGCTCCTATGCCCCGAATGTAGGCCGATGAGGTATAGCGTGAACCATATTCGGGCATGACGAATGATGGCACGTAACGACTGATTTCACGTATGTCACGCAAACCTAGGTTCTTTAAGTCATTGGCCGAGAACATAGTGCTACTCAAGGGCAGTGTGCGCAGTCGGCCACTTTCCTTGGGCTGAGCAATGACGACCAATTCGTCAAGGTCAACGACGCGGGAAGTGTCAGAAAGAATCTGATTATTCTGAGTACTCAGAGGTCTCAGAGAAGATTCAGCACGAAGGTTCATGATGACCATCGTGCTGAAAACAAAAAAAATCAATCCTTTATGTAGTTGCATGCAAGAAAATGGTGGAATGTAATCCACCTTTTATTCGGTTGGCATATCACCAGTTTGGAAGGTAAACGTCATTTCGCCATGAGCACCTGCCGTAGTCATATTCGCCAGAATAACAACTTTCATTTCTTTCTTGTCGGCACTAATGGTTCCGCTTTGCAGATTGCAAGAAAATTCCTGCGTAGAATTATCACGGGGATTGTTCATCACGAACGAGCCCTCGCCTCCAGCAAGTTGGTAACCATTGGATTCGGCATCACGGCTGGCATTGATACCCTTGATGGTGGCAACACCCCAAACCTGGTTCTTATATGTCGCCGTCAATGTTCCATCCTCAGCCAAAACCAAAGCGATAGTATTGTCAGCGTAATTTTTGTTAAGGAAGTTGGTCGTGAGATGACTCCAACCAGAATAAGTACCTACCACCTCTTGGTTGACTGTATTTTGAGGAGTCGCTTCCTCATCATCACCACAAGCCGTTAATAAGAACATGCCCAGCATAAGGGCGAATAGTGCAAAAATACTTTTTATTTTCATCTTTTTATTATGTTTGATTTTCGGGTGCAAAGTTAATGAGGATTGCCGAAATGGGCAATCCTCATTTATTATGATTTTATTAGCCTTGCGGAAAAGCGCAGGCCACATTGGCCTCGCCTTTACTCTTCCTCTGGCTTGGGCTCTTCGTCTTTCTTCTTGGCAAGATACTCAGGGAGAGCCATGCCAGCCTGGTCGAAAAGTTCACCAAGGGGAGGTACGCTCTTCATGAGACCAGAGAGAAAGTTGGCCGTGCTGGTCTGACCGTTGCCACCTGCACCATTGTCCCAAACGGTAACCTTGTCAATGTTGATGCCCTTGATGGCCTCAACCTGTGTCTTCACGAGTTCGGGCAGTTTCTCCAACAGCAAGAGGGTGTAAGCCTTGGTGGCATCACCTCCGGCAGCTTGGATCATCTTGTCGTAACCCTGAGCCTGCTTGGTCAGAATCTCGAACAAGCCCTTAGCCTCGGCCTCCATCTTGGCAAAAATGGCATCGGCTTCACCCTTGGCGTTGACACGCTTCTGCTCGGCAGCAGCCTCGGCTGCGATAACCAGACGCTTCTTCTCGATTTCCTGAGCCACAATGACATTGGCATTCTGCGTGGAACGTTCGCGCTCGGCACGGGCGTTCTCAGCTTTCTGCTCGGCAGCATACGACTCTTCCAAAGCCTGTGCCTGTGCCACCTTCTCCGCAGCCGTAGCACGACGCTGGGCCTCAGCTTCACGTTCACGACGATCTGCATCGGAGTTGGCAATGTTTATCTTGGCCTCGTTCTCACCCTTCACGGCCTCGGCATTGGCAGCGGCCGTACGGATACGGGTCTCACGGACAGCATCGGCCTTACCGATTTCACCCATCTTCTCCTGTTCGGCCACACGCACCTTGGCCTCGTTGATAGCCTTGGCAGCAGCCTCCTGACCGAGGGCCTCGATGTAGCCGCTCTCGTCGTTGATGTCGGTCACGTTCACATTGATAAGACGCAGACCTATCTTCTTCAGTTCCACCTCCACGTTCGAAGAGATAGCCTCCAGGAACTTGTCGCGGTCGGAGTTCAATTCCTCGATGCTCATAGTGGCAATAACAAGACGCAACTGACCAAATAAAATATCGCGTGCCAACTCTTGTATTTGCTGTGGTGTCAAGCCCAGCAAACGCTCGGCAGCGGCGAGCATGGATTCGGGCTCAGTACTGATACCAACGGTAAAGCGGCAGGGCACATCGACACGGATATTCTGACGGCTCAGGGCGTTGGTAAGGTTAGCATCAATGCTGATGGGAGTCAGCGACAGATAGGCATAGTCCTGAATAACGGGCCATACAAAGGTTCCTCCACCATGAACGCATTTGGCACTCTTACTGGAACCCTGAGTTCCATAGACCACCAGAATCTTGTCGGAAGGACAACGACGGTAACGGTTAATCATGGCCATGATGAGCAGGATACCCACTACCACAAGAATGAGAATGACATACATTGATTCCATAACTTTGTAGATTTAGATATAATTATTTAATGTAATATTTTACTTATCCTTAATTCCGCAACACTATTACAAATATAACTTTTTAAGTACCTGAGCAACA
>CAMVOK010000023.1 GCA_947169115.1 uncultured Prevotellaceae bacterium | reverse complement strand
GGGTCGTGAGGTCGATGGATGGCAGAGCTGTCTGCAGCACTGCGAGCACCGCGCAAGGCGTCATGACGACTACAATGGGCCATAGCGGTCGGCGGCGGTCCTGCAGCATGTTCAACAGTGTGCCGATGAAAACGGGGGGCAGCACCATGCAGTCGAGAGCAACGAGCAACCCGTAAATCACCGAGCGGCTGTCGTCCGAGTATGTGTAGAACAGTATCCACCAGATGTGGACCAGGGCCATGATACCGAATAATGCCGCTGCCCATCGGCGCAGTCGTGCGGGCGGCGTGATGTCGGGTGCGATGGCCTTGCCCCGGCAGAGCAGCAGGTAGAGGAACAGCACGACGCACACGGCTGTTCCTGCGCCGTGGAGCAGGAGATATAGTATCGACAATGGAGTTATCTGTTCAGGCATATCGTTCTTATTATTCCTTTCGGAATGCAAGTCTAAGGTTTAGCGAGTGCCATGATGCTTGCATCGATGGCCGAGCGTGAGCAGACTCGCGGTGTTTACGCCGCAAAATTACTACTTTTTCAGTGAAATCAGGCAAGTATTCAAAAAAAGTTTGTTTTTTTGCCCATTTCATCGACGTTTGCCGATGTCGGAAATGCTTGAATTGAGGTCGAAATAGAGTTAATTGGTGAATCTGGAGTGCAGGGCGACTTACAGCTAATGCAAAAAATGTCTCAGCTAATGCAAAATCTTTGCTTATGGCGATATTTATCTTGCAGGTTTTGGTATTTCGGAATATCTTTGCACTCCGAAAAAAAGATGTTTCTGGATAATAACTTATTTTATATCTTTATTATATTAACATTTTAAAAACAAAACAATGAAAAAGTTTTTCTATTTGATGAGCCTGTGCCTGTGCATGTTAGCAGGTACTGCAGTAATGACCTCTTGCGGTGACGACGATGAAGTAGTTGTAGATGACGGTGGAAAAGACAACGGTGGAGATAACAATGGAAACGTGAAGGGTACCTACACCTTGGATTATAAGGTGACCGACTATGGCAACCTGGACAGTAGTGATAAGGAAGCCCTGAAATATATGATGGAGAATCTCATCTGTGATGACGAGTGGGAAGATGCTACTCTTGACGAAGTTATTGAGGATTTGAAAGCTACGATTAAAGCGCAGGAGACTGGAGTCAGCGAGACTTTTTATGGCAAGTCTTTCACTGTGGAAATCTATATTAAAAACGCCAAGAAGGCGACCGTGAAGACGATTACAGTTAAATGCAATAACGGACGGTTGGATTATTAAGTAAATCGATTCTAACCTCAACACAAAGAAGGCACGCTGATTGGCGTGCCTTCTTTGTGTTGAGTGTTAAGCGAATGCTTATGTCATGCCTATCCGAAGAGGGCGCGGACCACGAGGCTGGCGCCATTGGCGGAGTCGCCGCAGACGAAGACGTTGTCGGGGTACTCAGGATGCTCGGGCTTGAGGAAGCCCATAGCCAGCAGAACCAGCTCGGCCTTGAGGATTTCGGGCTTGCCCTTCTCTGCAGTCACAACACCATGATGTTCCCCCTGGAAGATTACTAATCCTATTGCTGAAGGATTACTAATCCTACACCGACAAGAATACTATCGCTCCGACTGAAGATTACTATCTTTCGGGCAAAAGATAAGGACTACTCCTGATGTGGGGTAGTCCTTATTCGTTACTGCCAACCTACGGTTAGCGGATGAAGAGCAGTTCGCGGTACTTGGGCAAAGGCCAGAGGGCATCGTCAACGATGAGTTCCAGCTTGTCAATCTGGTAACGTATGGTGTCGAACATCGGGGCGATGGTGTCGTGATAGGCAATGGCCTTCTTGTGTTCGTCCTCCAGTTTGTTGGCAACCTTGCGGGCGGCAACAAGTTCCTCGACCTTGGTCTCGATGGTAGCCGTGCGCTGTCCAATTTCCTCAATGAGTTTGAGGTTGCGGGCGTTGAGCGCGGCAGCTTTCTCTGCGGGGAAGGCAGCGGTCATGCGCTCCACGTTCTTCAGCAAGGCACTCTGGTAGCTGGTGGCCACGGGGATGATGTGGTTCATCGAGAGGTCGCCCAAGACTCGGGCCTCAATCTGAATCTTCTTCGTGTAGGTCTCCCACTTCACCTCGTTGCGGGCCTCCAGTTCCTTCCGGGTCATCACGCCCAGGCTCTCGAACATGGCGATGCTTATGCCGTCGAGGTAACGCTCGAAGATGATGGGGCATGAGGTCTCCACGTCCAGACCGCGACGGGCTGCCTCCTCTTTCCACTCGTCAGAGTAACCGTTGCCGTCGAAGCGGATGGGCTTACAGGTCTTGATGTCCTCGCGCAGGACGTCGATGATGGCGTGATATACAGGGTTGTGGCCAGAGCCTTCTGAGAATTCTGGTTTCTCTGAATATTCCGAAATCTTTTTATCCACTCTCTTCTTGAAATCCACCAGGGCTTCGGCCACGGCCGCGTTCAGCGTAATCATGGCACTGGCACAGTTAGCCTCGCTACCCACGGCGCGGAACTCGAAGCGGTTCCCCGTGAAGGCAAAAGGTGAGGTGCGGTTGCGGTCGGTATTGTCGATGAGTAGTTCGGGTATCTCAGGGATGTCCATCTTCATGCCCTGCTTGCCCGCCATAGAGAGAATGTCGTCTTTGTCGGCACGTTCGATGTGGTCAAGCAGTTCACTCACCTGACGACCGAGGAAGCTTGAGATAATGGCTGGCGGTGCCTCATTGGCTCCCAGACGGTGGGCGTTAGTGGCCGACATGATGCTGGCTTTCAGCAGTCCGTTATGACGATAAACACCCATCAGCGTCTCCACGATGAAAGTGGCGAACCGCAGGTTCTGTTCAGCCGTCTTACCTGGGGCATGGAGCAGGATGCCGTTGTCCGTTGAGAGACTCCAGTTGTTGTGCTTACCGCTGCCGTTGATGCCGGCAAAGGGCTTTTCGTGCAAGAGCACACGGAATCCGTGCTTGCGGGCCACTCGCTTCATGACCGACATCAGCAGCATGTTGTGATCGACGGCCAAGTTCGTCTCCTCGAAGATAGGAGCTAGCTCGAACTGATTCGGGGCCACCTCGTTGTGGCGCGTCTTACAGGGTATGCCCAGTTCCAGGGCTACAATCTCCAGTTCGCGCATGAAGGCGGCCACGCGCTCGGGAATAGAGCCGAAGTAGTGGTCGTCCATCTGCTGGTTCTTGGCCGAGTCGTGACCCATGAGGGTACGGCCCGTCAACAGCAGGTCGGGACGGGCTGCGTAGAGACCTTCGTCCACGAGGAAGTACTCCTGCTCCCAGCCAAGGTTGGAAGTAACCTTCTTCACCGTTGGGTCGAAGTAGTGACACACCTCCGTAGCTGCCACATTCACGGCCTTCAAGGCACGCAGTAGCGGAGCTTTGTAGTCGAGCGACTCACCGCTGTAGGAGATGAACACGGTGGGGATGATGAGTGTGTCGTCGATGATAAATACGGGTGAGGTCGGGTCCCATGCCGAGTAGCCGCGCGCCTCGAACGTACTGCGGATGCCTCCACTTGGGAAACTCGAGGCGTCAGGTTCCTGCTGCACGAGCAACTTGCCGCTGAACTCTTCTATCATTCCTCCCTTGAACTTCGTTCGAGCCTGCTCATGCTCGGCAGAATCGGAACAAGCTCCATTCTGCTCTCGCTCAATCGCAGCCTTGTCATCGTGCTCGATGAAGGAGTCGTGCTTCTCTGCCGTGCCTTCGGTCAGGGGCTGGAACCAGTGGGTATAGTGCGTCACGCCCTGTTCCTTGGCCCACTGCATCATGCCGACGGCTACGGCATCGGCCACTGTGCGGTCGAGTTGTGCACCGTTTTCCATCACGTCCACCATCTTCTCGTAGATGTCCTTTGGTAGATACTTGTACATCTTCTCGCGGTTGAACACCTTCCGTCCGAAGTACTCACAAGGTCTCTCACTGGGTGCTTTTACGTCGAGCGGCTTCTTCTTGAAAGCCTCGCCGACAACCTGAAATCTTAGTTCGTTTGCCATTGTTTTTGCTTGTTAAATGGTTAGAAAATACTTTTTATTCTGTTTAATGCCTCTTCCGTGCGTTCACGCTGACCAAAGGCTGTAAGACGGACGTAGCCCTCGCCCGAGGGGCCGAAGCCTACACCGGGGGTGCAGACCACATGAGCCTCCGTAAGCATCTGTTCGAAGAATTGCCACGAAGACAAGCCGTCGGGCGTGCGTACCCATTGGTAAGGGGCATCGTCGCCACCATAAATCTGGAAGCCGATGCCGGAGAGTGTCTCTTTCATCATGTACGCATTCTGCATGTAGTAACCGATGGTGGCCTTCACTTGTTCCCGTCCGTCAGGGGTATAGATGGCTTCGGCTGCACGCTGACTGAGGTAACTGGCACCGTTGAACTTAGTACACTGACGACGGTTCCACAGTTTATTCAGACTTAAATCCTTCATGCTTGCCTCTTCACTTTTCACTTCCTTGGGCACAACGGTGTAGCCACAGCGTATGCCCGTAAAACCAGCGGTCTTGGAATACGAGTGGAACTCAACTGCCACCTTGCGTGCCCCTTCTATCTCATAGATGCTATGCGGCACGTCGGCGTGTTGGATGTAGGCTTCGTAGGCCGCATCGTACAGGATGAGAGCATTGTTCTGGAGAGCATAATCGACCCATGGTTTCAGTTGCTCCTTGGTAAGTGTTGTACCCGTGGGGTTGTTGGGGTAGCAAAGATAGATGACATCCACATGTTCTTTGGGGAACTCTGGCGCAAGACTGTTCTCCACCGTGCAGGGGAGATAGACAATTTTGCGTCCTGACATTATGTTGGAATCCACATAGACGGGATAGACGGGGTCGGTGACGGCGATAATGCAGTCTTTGGCGAGGATTTCCTGGAAGTTGCCCGTGTCGGACTTTGCACCATCGCTGACGAAAATCTCGTCCGTGTCGATGTCGATGCCACGACTGAGAAAGTCGTGTCGGACGATGGCTTCGCGCAGGAAGTCGTAGCCCTGTTCGGGGCCGTAGCCTCGGAAACTACTTTTTGTAGCCATCTCGTCGGTGGCTTTGTGCAAGGCCTCGATGACGGCGGGGCAGAGCGGTTGCGTCACGTCGCCGATGCCCAGGGATATGATGTCGGCTTCGGGGTGCACGGCCTTGAAAGCCTTTACCTTCTTGGCTATGTCAGCGAACAAGTAGTTGCTACTGAGGTTGAGGAAATGTTCGTTAATCAGAGATCCTCCTCCCTGTCCCTCCCTTGTATGGAGGGGAGTAGCTTGTTTTTGACAATATGCTTCTTTTGTCATTGTTGTATGTTTTGTCAATTGTCAGGTAATATCTCCCCGCCCTACAAGGGAGGGGCAGGGGGGAGGGTCTGCTCAATCTCTCCTTCATAAACAAAGGTCGCAGGACCTGTCATATAAACGTGATTGTCTGTTTCGCTCCATTCAATGTCGAGTGTGCCGCCATCCATGATGATACGTGATTGCCGGCCACTACGGCCGGTTGCAGCAGCGGCTACGGCGGTGGCACAGGCCCCTGTCCCACAGGCCATGGTGATGCCACTTCCGCGTTCCCAAACGCGCATTCGGATGCCGTTAGGACGCATTTCGGCAAATTCGATGTTGCAGCGTTCGGGGAAACACGGGTGGTGTTCAAGTCGTGTGCCTTCTGTGGCCACATCAATGGATTGAATGTCGTCCACGAAGATGACGTAGTGGGGATTGCCCATCGAAACGAAAACACCATCGGGGAGTGTATCGTTTGTAGGGACGAACTGCTTGTCGTTCTCTAATGAGGGTGTTCCCATATCAACGGTGACACGCTCAACGATTTCGTCCTTGACATGCAGTTTTAGTGGCTTTATGCCCGATAGGGTCAGCAGACGGATGTCGGTCTTTTCGGTCAGTCCTTTCTCGTAAACGTACTTCCCGATGCAACGCGAGGCGTTTCCGCACATCATGGCTTCGCTTCCGTCGGCATTGAAGATGCGCATCTCGAAGTCGGCCTCTGGAATGGGACTGCGGTCAATGAGCACCAATCCGTCGGAGCCGATGCCCTTGTGGCGGTCGCTCCATCGGATGGCTGCTTCTGAGGGACTGTGAATCTCGTGAAACATGGCATTGACATAAATGTAGTCGTTGCCACAGCCGTGCATCTTGGTGAAAGGAACCTTGTTCATTTACGATTAGCTATTGGTGAGGAGGTATGTGTGTACTGCTTTTGCGGCTTGTCTGCCACTGGCAATGGCGCGTACAACGAGGCTGGCTCCGTTGGCGGCATCACCACAGACAAACACATTCTCGGGGTACTGAGGATGTTCGGGCTTGAGGAAACCCATGGCCAGCAGGACAAGTTCTGCCTTGATGATTTCGGGTTCGCCAGCCTCTACCATGATAGGACGACCAGGCCCCCCTCCCGTCCCCCCTTGGGGGGATGCCGGTTTCCAGTCGATGGGCTGAACTTTTACTCCTGTAACCTTGCCGTCTTTGCCAAGGAACTCAAGTGTGTTGATGTTCCAGCGACGGGTACACCCCTCTTCGTGGCTGCTGGTGGTCTTGAGGATGATGGGCCAATTGGGCCAAGGGGTATTGGGATTATGACCAACAGGAGGTTTGGGCATAATCTCAATCTGCGTCACGCTCTTGCAGCCCTGACGGTGGGCTGTGCCGATGCAGTCACTACCCGTATCGCCTCCACCGATGACCAGTACGTCTTTACCTTTAGCTGTAATACGTTCGGCTTTGGAAAACTCCATACCTGCGAGAACGCGATTCTGTTGAGAGAGCAGTTCAAGGGCAAGATGTATGCCTTGCAGTTCTCGCCCTGGGGCTTTAAGGTCGCGAGCAACAGGGGTGCCTGTGGCAAGGACAATCGCATCATAATCGGAATACTCAGAATAATCAGAGAACTCAGAATTATATTTAAAAGAAACCCCTTCCTGCTCCATGACGCTGATGCGGCGGTCGATAATCTTCTTGTTCAACTTGAAGTTGGGAATACCGTAGCGGAGCAGACCGCCGGCGGCTTCGTTCTTCTCGAAGACAGTTACCTCGTACCCCATATAGTTGAGTTGGTTGGCTGCAGCAAGTCCAGCAGGACCACTGCCAATAACGGCTACCTTCTTGCCGTTGCGCTTCGGGTGCTCGATGGTAACATAACCTTCGAGAAAAGCCCGTTCTGCAATGGCGGCTTCGTTCTCGCGGTTGGTAACGGCTTCGCCTGTTGTAAGGTAAAGCACACAGGCCTTCTCGCAAAGGGCAGGACAAACACGCCCCGTGAACTCCGGGAAGTCGTTGGTCTTCTTCAACAATTTGTAGGCGGTTTCCCATTCTCCATGATAGAGCGCATCGTTCCATTCGGGGTCTTTGTTGCCAAGTGGGCAAGCCCAGTGGCAGAAAGGTACGCCGCAATCCATGCAACGACTGGCCTGTTCTTGGCGGTCACGACTATTCAGTGTCTGTTCTACTTCGCCGAAGTCGTGTATGCGGTCGTGGATGGGGCGATATCCAGCCTCCTTACGAGGCACGGTCAGGAATGCAGGGGAAGACCCTCCCTCTGCCCTCCCTTGCAGGGAGGGAGCAGATACTTTTAAAGGTTGTATGTCTTTCATTTTATTATTGTTTTCTGGTTCTTATTGGTAATTACCCCCTCCTTACAGGGGAGGGTAAGGGGTGGGGCCTAATAGTCTCGTTGCATGTCGGCAATCTTACGTTGTAGTTCCTGCATCTTTTCTTCTTCCAACACGCGCTTGTACTCAATGGGGACAACTTGGATGAAGTCTTCAACGTAGCGGTTCCAATCATCGAGCATACGACCGGCAAGCGGACTGCCCGTGTGGAGGTAGTGACGGCGAACGAGTTCGAGGAGTTCCTTTCGGTGCGTCGCCTCTTCGACGAGGTTGATTTCCACCATGTCCATGTTGCAGAAATAGTCGAACGTATGGTCTTTGTCATAGACATAGGCAACACCGCCTGACATTCCGGCAGCAAAGTTGCGCCCCGTCTTTCCGAGTACAACGACACGACCGCCAGTCATGTATTCGCAGCAGTGGTCGCCAGCACCTTCAACAACAGCAATGGCTCCCGAGTTGCGCACGGCAAAGCGTTCGCCGACTTGACCATTTACATACAGTTCTCCGCTTGTGGCACCATATAAGCCCGTATTTCCTGCGATGATGTTGTCTTCTGCCACGAAGTCGTCATTCCTTCGTGCAGGTGGCAAGATGCTGATGCGTCCGCCTGATAGTCCCTTGCCGAAGTAGTCGTTGGTCTCGCCTTCCAAGCGAATGTCGAGGCCACGCACGGCAAAGGCACCGAAGGACTGACCTGCAGAACCCTTGAACTTGAGACGGATGGTGCCGTCGGGCAAACCTTCCTCGCCATACTTCTTTGCAATGACGCCAGAGAGCATGGTTCCCACAGCGCGGTCGGTATTGCGAATGGCATAATCGAGGCTTACTTCCTCTCCATGCTCAATTGCGGGTGCAGCAGCGCGGATGATGTCTTCGTCCTTTACATCACAGACCTTCGTATATTGACCGCGATCCCAGCAAAGAGCTTTGACCTCTGGTCGAGCTTGCTCACGCTCGGCTGAATCCAAACGGGCTTGGTTCTGCTCTCGCTTAATCGCAACCTTGTCTGTGTCAGGTCTATGTAGCAGTCGGGCAAAGTCGATGGTGCGCCACTTCTCGGCGCCAAATTCCGTCGGAGAAGCGACGGGCACTGTGGCTTCGATGAGTTCGGTGTGACCGATGATGTCCTTAAGACCGTGAACACCCATCTCAGAGAGATATTCGCGCACTTGTTGAGCAAGGAAGGTAAAGAAGTTCACCACATATTCAGCTCGTCCCATGAAACGCTGACGCAGACGTTCGTCTTGAGTGGCTACTCCTACAGGACAAGTGTTGGTGTTGCATTTGCGCATCATTACACAGCCCAGTACGATGAGGGGCAGTGTACCAAACGAGAACTCGTCGGCACCAAGTAGAGCCATGATAATCACATCCTTGGCGGTCTTCAACTGACCATCGGTTTGTAAGCGAACCTGGTTTCTCAGGCCGTTTATGACAAGTGTCTGCTGTGTCTCTGCCAAACCTATCTCTGGGGAGACACCGGCAAATCGCATCGACGATGCCGGACTGGCTCCCGTGCCGCCCTCTGATCCGCTGATGACGATGAGGTCTGCTTTGGCTTTTGCTACGCCGGCGGCAATGGTTCCCACACCGCTTTCTGCCACAAGCTTCACGCTGACGGCAGCGGTGGGGTTAATGTTCTTGAGGTCGAAGATAAGCTGGGCAAGGTCTTCGATGCTATAGATGTCGTGATGGGGTGGGGGGGATATGAGCGAGATGCCAGGGATGGCGTTGCGTGTCTTGGCGATAATCTTGTTGACCTTGAAACCAGGTAACTGACCGCCCTCACCAGGTTTGGCTCCCTGGGCAACTTTAATCTGTATCTCCTCGGCATTCACAAGGTATTCGGCCGTCACACCGAAACGTCCGCTGGCAATCTGCTTGGTCTTGCTGCTGAGGCTCACACCATCCACATCCGAGTGATAACGGGCATTGTCCTCACCGCCCTCACCTGTGTTCGAGCGTGTGCCGAGTTTGTTCATGGCCAGTGCCAAAGCCTCGTGGGCCTCGATGCTAAGCGCACCAAACGACATGGCTCCTGTGACGAAATGTCGTACAATGCTTTCAACAGGTTCTACCTCGTCAAGGGGAGTAGGAGCCTCACCCCCTCTCCCAGAGGCGAGGGGAGTAGATACCTTCTTAAAGGTAAGAAAGTCGCGCAGGAAAATGGGGCTTTCCTTTTCATCCACCGCCTTTGCCCATTCCTTGAACTTCTCGTAAGAACCCAGACGGCAGGCTATCTGCAGTTTAGCAATTGTCTCGGGGTTCCAGGCGTGCTTGATACCATCCTTTCTCCACGAGAACTGTCCGTTGTTGGGTAGGTAACCACTCCCCTCGCCATTAAAGTTCCCCTCGCCTCTGGGAGAGGGGTTAGGGGTGAGGCCGGAGTTGGGGGTGAGGCTTTCCTTGTGCAGACGGATGGCATCGCGGGCGATTTCCTTCAGTCCGATACCTCCAATGGTGCTGGTCTCAGTGCCGAAGTACCTCCGAAGTAAGTCCGAACTAAGTCCGATACTTTCAAATATCTTTGCGCCACGATATGAGCGAATGGTGGAGATGCCCATCTTCGACATAATCTTCTTCAATCCCTTATCTACGGCCTTGATATAGTTCTTCTCTGCAGTGGCATACTCTTCCTGTATCTTGTGTTTCTTCACAAGGTCGTCGAGCACGGCAAATGTCATGTAGGGGCAGATGGCACTTGCTCCATAGCCCAATAGCAATGCTGCATGCATTACCTCGCGAATCTCACCACTCTCCACTATGAGGGCGGTCTGTACTCGCTTACCAACGCTGATTAGATAGTGGTGAACGGCTGAGACAGCCAGCAAACTTGGAATGTAGAAGGTTTCCTCCCGACCTTCCCCTTGGGGGAGGAGTTCAACCTTATCCGTAAGTATGATATAGTTGTAACCATCGTCCACGGCGTTCTCTGCATCCTTGCAAAGTTTCTCAAGGGCGTTGCGAAGGTCCTTTCCGGCCTGAATGTAATCACTCCCTTCTCCCCTTGGAGTGGGGCTGGGGGTGAGACTGAATGTCATCGCCAGTTTCTTCGTGTTAAAGCCCTTATACCTTATATTACACAATATGTCAAGTTGTGTGTTGGTTAGTACGGGCTGTGGCAGACGTACCATTTTGCAGTTCGATGCATCGGGCGTCAGGATGTTAGTGCCTACGGCACCGATGTATTCTGTCAGCGACATAACCAATTCTTCGCGGATGGGGTCGATGGCAGGGTTTGTCACTTGTGCAAATTGCTGACGGAAGTAGTTGAACAAGATTTGTGGACGGTCGCTGATGACGGCCAACGGAGTGTCATTGCCCATTGCTGCTACAGGTTCTTGACCTGCAGTGGCCATAGGGATAATGGTCTTGTCAATATCTTCTTTCCCAAAGCCGAAGTTGAGCAGTTTACGTTCATAGTTCTCTACCGAGTTCTCCACATGACGACCGCTTTTCAGTTTTTCTAACTGGATACGATTGGTAGAGAGCCATTCGCGGTAGGGATGTTCCTTGGCAAGTTTTTCCTTGATCTCACCATCGTAGTAAATCTTGCCCTCCTGCGTGTCGATGAGTAGAATCTTTCCTGGCTGCAAACGTCCCTTGCTTACCACATCGCTTGGTTCGAAGTCCATTACACCTACTTCCGAAGCCACCACCATCATACCTTGCTTTGTAATTGTGTAGCGACTGGGGCGTAGGCCATTTCGGTCGAGCATACCTCCAGCGTATCGACCGTCTGAGAACAGAAGCGCAGCAGGGCCGTCCCATGGTTCCATCAGGATGGAATGATACTCATAGAACGCTTTCAAATCCTCGCTAATCGGATTCTTGTCGTTGAAACTTTCGGGTACAAGGATGGCCATCGCCTGTGGCAACGAAAGTCCACTCATGATAAGGAACTCAAACACGTTGTCGAGGCTGGCTGAGTCGCTCATTCCCTCCTGTACGATGGGGCGGATGTCTTTGATGTTGCCCAGTGCCTCACTGTTCAGTACGCTCTCTCGCGCTTTCATCCATCCACGATTGCCTCGGATGGTGTTAATCTCACCATTGTGAGCCAGCAGACGGAAGGGCTGTGCCAGTTTCCACTTCGGGAATGTATTTGTAGAGAATCTTGAATGTACTAATGCCAAACCGCTCGTGAAGTAGGGATTTGACAGGTCGGGGAAGTAGCGGCGCAGTTGTCCGCTGGTCAGCATACCTTTGTAGATAATATTCTTTGTGGAAAGAGAACAGATGTAGAAGTCATCAACAGCCTCACCCCCAACCCCTCTCCCAGAGGCGAGGGGAGTAGATGCCTTTGCTAATTCCGCAACTCTATTCTCGATTCTCTTCCTTATTATATATAATGTACGCTCAAACGCTTTTTCTTCTTCGACAGGGTTGTAATCACTCCCCTCCCTCTTAAAGTTCCCCTCGCCTCTTGGAGAGGGGCCGGGGGTGAGGCTTCTTTTTACAAACATCTGCTTGATGGCTGGTTCCACTTCACGGGCACCCATACCCAGGACTTCAGGGCAAGTCGGCACGGTGCGCAGGTGCATCAGTGTCAGTCCCTCGCGTTCAATCTCTTCTATCATCACATTTAGGATGCTGTTCTGCCGCTCTTCGTCTTTTGGGAGGAAAACCAGCCCCGTCCCGTATTTACCCTTTTCGGGTACGGGAATCCCCTGAAGCAGGATAAACTCATGGGGTATTTGTACCAAGATACCTGCACCGTCACCCGTCTTGTCGCGCGTCTCGGCACCGCGATGTTCCATGTTCTCCAACACCTTCAGCGCATTATCGACCAAATCGTGGCTTTTTCCTCCATGGATATTGACCACCATACCGACACCGCAAGCATCGTGCTCGTAAGCCTCGTTATAAAGTCCTTGTTTCATGTCCAGCGTGTTATTATGTTAGATTATAGATAAAAATTCTGACATTTTGTCGTTTTGACGATACAAAGTTAAGCATTTGGATAGTACTTGCAAGTAAGAATGATATTTTTTAAGCATAAAAGTGTTTATTTCTTGATTTATGTCAATAAAATATAAGATATTTACGATAAAATGATGTAATATGTTGTAAAATGATGTACTTTTGTCAACAAATTTATGCAATAAGAAGAAATAGGACGCTCATTAAAATATATTTAAGGTATGAAAAAGATTGAAGCAATCATCCGTAAGACTAAGTTTGAGGATGTGAAAGAGGCATTGCTCAGTTCTGACATCGACTGGTTTGAGTACCACGACGTACACGGAATTGGACAGAGCCGACAAGAACGCATCTATCGTGGTGTGCAGTATTCAACAGATGTCATTGAGCGTGTGGCATTAACAATCGTATGCCGTGACCAGTTTGTTCAGCCCACAGTTCGGGTGATTATTGAAACTGCCCACACGGGCGAGGTAGGCGACGGCCGCATTTTCGTCAGCGATATGATTGATGTCTGGAGCATCCGCACGGGCGAACACGGCGACACAGTTCTAAGAGATAAAAAATAAAGGTTACACTAAAGAATCACTATTATGAACGATATAGCACTTTCATTAGATACTGTATGGATGTTGTTGGCTACCATGTTGGTCTTCTTCATGCAACCAGGTTTTGCCTTATGTGAGGCTGGTTTTACACGTGGCAAGAATACGGTTAACATCCTTTTCAAGAACTTTGTGGACTTTATGTTCGGCTCATTGCTGTTCTGGTTCGTGGGTTTTGGTTTTATGTTTGGCTCAAACGGTGCAGGTTTTATTGGGATGCCCAACTGGGGTAACCTGAATTTCTACAATGGGAGTCTGCCTGTTGAGGGCTTCTTGATTTTCGAAACTGTCTTCTGTGCCACCTCCGCTACGATTGTCAGTGGTGCTATGGCTGAGCGAACTAAGTTTTCGATGTACGTTATCTACAGTGCCATCATTTCCTTGTTCATCTATCCCATCGAGGGCCACTGGACATGGGGTGGCGGCTGGCTCTGTAACGATGCCGCTGACGGTTTCATGATGCAGATTTTTGGCCATGTTTTCCACGACTTCGCTGGTTCTGCTATCGTGCATAGTGTAGGTGGCGTATTGGCGTTCATCGGTGCCATAGCCCTTGGTGCCCGTCGAGGTAAATATGCTAAGGACGGAAGCAGTAGAGCCATACCTGGTCATAATCTAACGATAGCTGCACTAGGCGTATTCATCCTTTGGATGGGCTGGTTTGGGTTTAATCCTGGCTCGCAGTTGGCAGCCAGCGGTGAGGTAAACCGCATAGCCATAAGTCATGTATTTCTAACTACCAACCTTTCAGCTGCGGCCGGTGGTGTGGCCACTATGTTCCTCACATGGCTGAAGTACAAGAAACCCTCGTTCTCCTTGACGCTCAACGGCGTGTTAGCGGGACTGGTGGGTATTACGGCAGGTTGCGACATCGTTTCCCCTGTGGGAGCTGTTGTCATCGGCCTTGTTTGCGGAACGGTACTCGTATTCTCCATCGAGTTTATCGACCATTTCCTGCATATCGACGACCCCGTTGGCGCATCTTCCGTACATGGCGTTTGTGGTATCCTTGGAACACTGCTGACAGGTCTGCTCTCCACGTCAAACGGGGCCCTTTATGGATATGGTTGGGGATTCTTCGGAGCACAATTATTCGGCATTCTTGTCATCGACCTCTGGGCTGCTGCTTGCGGTTTATTGCTTTTCTACGGCATCAAGAAACTGCATGGACTTCGCGTTCCTTCCCGCATCGAAGACGAAGGATTAGACATTTACGAACATGGGGAAACGTGTTACAATTGAATTTATTAGCGCTATGAAAAGATTTTTCATCATAATCGTTGCAGCGGCCAGCCTGACCACCGCGTCGGCACAAGACGAAACGATAGAGAAAGAGAAAGTTTCTGCTACGCTTGGTCTCGATTTGGTGAATCAATACATTTGGCGCGGACAGGATCTCGGTAATGTTAGTCTGCAACCCACATTGGCAGTCGGCTATAAAGGGCTGGGGCTGATGGCATGGGGCAGTGTTGGTATCGCTGATGCCCACGACACCAAGGAACTGGATTTTACGCTGAATTATGGCTATAAGGGATTTAATATAGGTATTACCGACTATTGGTTCTCTGTGGGCCATTACTTTCAATACAAGAACAAAAAGACCACTCACATCTTTGAAGGCTTTGTAGACTATGACTTTGGTTTCCTGTCGGCCACATGGTACACCTATTTTGCCGGCGATGACGGTCTTAACAAGGATGGTAAGCGTGCCTATTCCACCTATTTTGAGTTAGCAGCTCCTTTCCGTCTTGGAGGCCTCGATTGGAAAGTCTCAGCTGGTATTGTTCCTTGGCGAACAACACTTTATGGAACAAGCCATTTCGCGGTCACGAATGTATCCTTACGTGCTACGAAGAATTTCGAAATCAAAAAGAAATATCAGTTGCCTGTTTTTGTGGGGGTGACAACGAATCCAAATTCACAAAAGTTTTATCTTTTGTGTGGTGTGTCGTTTTTCTTCAAGCAGTAAACTTTGATGTGGACATTTATCTTTATAATATAACATGGAAACAAAGTACATCTTTATCACGGGCGGCGTGGCCTCTTCGTTAGGGAAAGGTATTGTCTCGGCATCGCTTGGCAAATTGTTACAGGCGAGAGGGTATAGGATAACGATTCAGAAGTTCGACCCCTATATAAACATCGACCCGGGAACATTGAACCCGTATGAGCACGGCGAGTGCTATGTGACGGCGGACGGAATGGAGACTGATCTCGACCTGGGTCACTACGAACGCTTTACAGGCATCGAGACCACGCGCGACAACAGCGTGACGACGGGACGCATCTACTTGAGCGTGATTGAGCGCGAGCGTCGGGGCGACTATCTGGGGAAGACCATTCAGGTGGTGCCTCATATCACGGACGAGATTAAGCGTCGCATCTTGCTCAATGCCTCGAAGCAGCCGCTCGACTTTGTGATTACCGAGATCGGCGGTACCATCGGTGACATCGAAAGCCAACCGTTCCTCGAGGCCATCCGCCAGTTGCGATGGGAGTTGGGACCACAAAGGGCGCTGAATGTACATCTGACCTACGTGCCCTATCTTGCTGCAGCGGGCGAACTGAAGACGAAACCCACGCAGACGAGCGTGAAGCAATTGCAGGGTTTGGGCATCCAGCCCGAAGTGTTAGTGCTGCGGACGGAGCATGAACTGGGCGACGACCTGCGGGCAAAGGTGGCTCATTTCTGTAACGTGGATGTTTCGGCGGTGATTCAGAGCCAAGATTTACCCAGTATCTACGAGGTGCCCGTGAACATGCAAAGGCAAGGGCTCGATGCCATTATCTTGAAGAAGATGGGCGTGGAGATCGGCGAGACGCCGGAGTTAGGTCCTTGGCGCAACTTCCTTGAATGCAGGAAACAGGCGACGGAGATTATCGACATCGGATTGGTGGGCAAGTACGACCTTCAGGATGCCTACAAGAGTATCCTCGAAAGCCTCGCGCACGCGGGCACGTATAATAATAGGAAGGTAAGGACGCACTTCATCAATAGTGAACATATCACTCGTCAGAATGTGGCCGAACAGCTTGACGGCATGACGGGCATTGTCATCTGCCCAGGCTTTGGCACACGCGGCATTGAAGGCAAGATTCTTGCTGCCGAATACACCCGCACGCACGACATTCCCACTTTCGGCATTTGTCTGGGCATGCAAATGATGGTCATTGAGTTTGCACGAAATGTACTTGGTTACAAGGATGCGAATAGCACTGAGATGGATGTTCAGACGGCCCATAACGTCATCGACCTGATGGAGGAGCAGAAGACTATCACACAGATGGGCGGCACGATGCGCCTGGGTGCTTACGAGTGTCAATTGGTGGAAAACAGCAAAGTGTTTGAGGCTTACGGGGATAAGGCTATAATTAAGGAAAGGCACAGACATCGCTACGAGTTCAACAACAAATACCGCGAAGAGTATGAGGCCGCGGCCATGAAGTGTGTGGGTATCAATCCTGCTGCCGATCTTGTGGAGATTGTCGAAATCCCGATACTCCGCTGGTACATCGGTACGCAGTTCCATCCCGAGTACAGCTCGACGGTACTGCATCCCCATCCTCTTTTTATGAGTTTCATTCATGCTTGCATAAGTAATTCGTAAATAATAAATGATAAATGATAAATGATAGCTCGTAATTTGTAATTCGTAAATCGTAAATGGTTAAATGGTAAATTGTAAATAATCATGTGTGGTATTGTATCTATTCTTAGAGTGAAGCAGCAGACGCCAGAGATGCGTCAGAAAGCATTGCGTATGAGTCAGAAAATCCGTCATCGCGGACCCGACTGGAGTGGTATTTATTGCGGTGGTTCGGCTATCCTTGCCCACGAGCGACTGAGCATTGTTGACCCTGAAAGCGGTCGGCAACCTTTGTTCTCGCCCGACGGCAAACAGGTGCTTGCCGTGAACGGCGAGATATATAATCATCAGGAGATACGCCGTCGGTACGCTGGGCAGTACGAGTTTCAGACGGGTTCGGACTGCGAGGTTATTCTGGCCCTCTATCGCGAATGGCGCGCAGCCACTCCCCTCCCTTCAAGGGGAGGGGCAGGGGTGGGGTCTGTAATTCCCTTCCTTGAGAGCCTTAGCGGAATCTTCGCTTTCGTGCTCTACGATGAGGAGTGCGATGCGTTCCTGATTGCCCGCGACCCCATCGGCGTGATACCTTTATATATAGGCTACGACAGCGACGGCACCATCTATGTGGCTTCAGAACTGAAAGCCCTCGAAGGGCAGTGCGAGCGTTACGAACCCTTCCTTCCTGGACACTATCTTTGGGGTGAAGGATTAGGGGTGAAGGGTGTAATCGGACGACCCGAAGGGGCTACGCTTGCTGTGCAAGAAGGGTTAAAAATGAAACGTTGGTACACGCGCGACTGGATGGAGTATGATGCCGTGAAGGATAACGCTTCCAGTGTGGAAGCCATCCGCGACGGTCTCAAGACTGCCGTGCGCCGTCAGCTGATGTCCGATGTTCCCTATGGCGTATTGCTCTCTGGTGGTCTGGACTCGTCGGTCATCTCTGCCATTGCCGAACGCTATTCCGAGATGCGTATCGAGAATGATTCGAAGACGAAGGCCTACTGGCCGCGCCTCCACTCGTTTGCCGTGGGACTGAAGGGTGCGCCCGACCTGGCTAAGGCACGTTTGGTAGCTGAGCACATCGGAACCGTTCACCACGAAATCAACTACACCATTCAGGAGGGACTCGATGCCATCCGCGACGTAATTTATTTCATCGAAACCTACGATGTTACCACTGTCCGTGCCTCCACACCAATGTACTTGCTGGCTCGCGTCATCAAGTCGATGGGCATCAAGATGGTGCTCTCGGGCGAGGGTGCCGACGAGGTGTTCGGTGGTTACCTCTACTTTCACAAGGCTCCGTCGGCAAGGGCTTTCCACGAGGAGACCGTGCGCAAGCTCTCCAAACTCCATCTCTACGACTGCCTCCGTGCCAACAAGAGCTTATCGGCTTGGGGAGTGGAGGGGCGCGTGCCGTTCCTCGACAAGGAGTTCCTCGACATTGCCATGCGTACCAACCCCGAGGCGAAGATGTGTCCGGGGAAAACCATCGAGAAGCGGATAGTCCGCGAGGCATTTGCCGACATGCTGCCCGAGGAGGTGGCCTGGCGTCAGAAGGAACAATTCAGTGATGGCGTGGGATACTCGTGGATTGATACCTTGAAGCAGATAACCGCCGAGGCCGTTAGCGATGAGCAGATGGCGCATGCCGCCGAGCGTTTCCCCATCAACCCGCCGAAGAACAAGGAAGAGTACTACTACCGCAGCATCTTCGCTGAGCATTTCCCGTCGGACAGCGCTGCCCGCAGCGTGCCCAGCGAGGCCAGCGTGGCTTGCAGCACAGCCATCGCCCTGGAGTGGGACGAAGCCTTCCGCAACCTTAACGACCCCAGCGGCCGCGCCGTCAAAGGCGTTCACGAACAAGCCTATTAAATGGTAAATGGCAAATGTCAAATGGTAAATGGTAAAATGGTAAATGTCAAATGATAATTCTTAACTCTTAATTCTTAATTTATAGATATATGTGTGGAATTGTAGGATACATAGGCAAGCAACGTGCCTATCCCATTTTGATAAAAGGGTTGAAAAGATTGGAGTATCGTGGCTATGACAGTGCTGGTGTGGCCATGATTAGTGAGACTGGTGCACTGAATGTATTTAAGGCCAAGGGCAAGGTGGCCGACCTCGAAGCGTTCTGTGAAGATAAGGACACGACGGGCAGCCTGGGCATAGCGCACACTCGTTGGGCCACCCATGGCGAGCCTAGCAGTGCCAATGCCCATCCGCATTACTCGGCTTCGGGACGATTGGCACTGATTCACAACGGCATCATCGAGAACTATCTGACAGTGAAGGAGAAACTCGTAGGTCGAGGCATCGAGTTCAAGAGTGTTACCGACTCCGAGGTGCTGGTCCAGCTTGTCGAATACATCATGCTGAGCAACAACTTGGAGTTGCTCGAAGCTGTGCAGGTGGCTCTGCATCAGGTCATTGGTGCTTACGCCATTGCCATCCTCGACCGCGAGCATCCCGACACCATCATCTGTGCCCGACAGAGTTCGCCACTCGTCGTCGGGCTGGGGAAGGAGGGCGACTTCTATCTCGCTTCCGACGCCAGTCCTATTGCCGAATATACGGACCGTGTGGCGTATCTTAACGATGGCGACATCGCTGTTCTGCAATTGGGTAAGGCCCTGCGTGTGGTGAATCTCGACAACGTGACGCAGCACCCGAAGGTGAAGCAGATAGACGTTACGCTCGGTCAGTTGGAGAAGGGGGGCTATCCCTATTTCATGTTGAAGGAAATCTTTGAGCAGCCCAATTGCTTGCGCGACTGTATGCGTGGCCGCATCAATGTGGAGGCCGACCGCATCACGCTCTCTGCCGTCATCGACTACCGCGAGACGCTGGTCAATGCATGTCGCATCATCATCGTTGCCTGTGGCACCAGTTGGCACGCAGGTCTCATCGGCAAGCAACTCTTCGAGAGCCTGTGCCGCATTCCCGTGGAAGTGGAGTACGCCTCCGAGTTTCGTTACCGCGAGCCAGTGATCTACCCCGACGATGTGGTGATAGCCATCTCGCAGAGTGGAGAAACTGCAGATACGCTGGCTGCCATAGAACTGGCCCGACAGGCTGGTGCCTTTGTATTCGGTGTCTGCAACGCCATAGGTGCCAGCATACCCCGCCAGACCCGGACGGGTGTTTATATCCATGTAGGTCCTGAAATCGGTGTGGCCTCCACCAAGGCGTTCACAGGTCAGGTGACAGTGCTTTCCATGCTGGCTCTTTGTCTGGCCATGGAACGTGGCACCATCTCTGGTGAGCTGTACCGTGAGATGGTGGCAGAACTGACGCGCATTCCCGAGAAGATGGAACAGGCACTGAAGACCAACGAGCAGATAGAACGTCTCGCGCCCATCTTCACATACGCCAAGAACTGTCTCTACCTCGGACGTGGCTATAACTATCCCGTGGCACTGGAAGGAGCACTGAAACTGAAGGAAATCAGCTACATCCATGCCGAGGGCTATCCTGCTGCCGAGATGAAGCATGGCCCCATTGCCCTCATCGACTCGGAAATGCCTGTCTTCGTCATCGCCACGCGTGATCACCTTTACGAAAAGATCATCTCAAACATTCAGGAGGTACGTGCTCGTGGAGGCCGTGTGACGGCACTCGTAACCGAGGGCGACGAACAAATCCGCAAGTTTGCCGACCATGTCATTGAACTGCCCGATACGCTGGAATGCTTCCAACCCCTCATTGCCTCCATTCCGCTGCAACTACTGGCTTACCATATTGCTGTGTGCAAGGGGAAGGATGTGGACCGGCCTCGCAATCTGGCCAAAAGTGTAACTGTGGAGTAGAAATCTATGGTTTGATTAGGATACTGGTAATGTCGGCCTCGTTGAGTCCTCGGATGGTGCGTTCGGGATGATGCTTATGGATGGCTTCGCGGAGACTTTCGGGGGTGAAGGCTTGCCCCACAAAGGCAGTGCGGAAAGCCGTCTCTGCATCGCCAAGTTCGAAGAAGTCGCCCCGTATTTGTACCTCACGGATGAGGTCGCCTTCGAGTTGGAAATGTAGTTCCACCATGCCACAACCCTCGATGCGACGGGATAATTTTTGGTGGAGGGTGCTTTCTTGGTGGAGGGTGGAGAGTGGAGAGTGGAGATAGGATAGTTTTTCCTCTTGACATGCTACTCCATTCTTGTCCCCATTCCTCTCTCCACTCTCCACTCTCCACTCTCCACTAACTCCATTCCACGCTTCACCAAAATCTTCTTTATAGTATCGTTGTTCCAAACGCTCAATCTCCCGCACATCGTCGTCAGTAAGGGTGATTGTGTGGTCGGTAAGCAGGTGGCGGAGTTCCTGTCGGAGTGTTGCGACGTCAAAGGGCAGGTAGTCTTTCAGTACACCAACGCGACTGCGCACGCTTTTCACGCCCCGTTGCTCCAGTTTAGTCACGTCGGGGTGTAAGGCTCCCTCCATCAGTTGTGGGTTGGTGTCGTAGAGCATGGTGCCGTGGGCAATGCAACGGTCTTGCTTGTGGTAAAAGGCGTTGCCGCAGACCTTTCTTTGGTGGAGGGTGCTTTCTTGGTGGAGGGTGGAGAGTGGAGAGTGGAGATAGGATAGTTTTTCCTCTTGACATGCTACTCCATTCTTGTCCCCATTCCTCTCTCCACTCTCCACTCTCCACTCTCCACTTAATACAATGTCATTCCTCCCTGCCACCGTAGCAGGGGCACCCAGTTGGCGAAGGGCAGCGGCTACGGCCTCGGCATATTCAGCGAAGAGCGCTTCCACGGCTCCGCCCTCGGTGATGAGGCTTGTCATGATGTTTCCTTCGTCAGCAAAGATGGCTCCGCCTCCAGAACGTCGGCGAATGATGTCGATGCCCTCGCGGTGGCAGAAGTCAAGATTCACCTCTTGATGCGCCACTTGGTTGCGACCCATCACTACCGTTCGCCCTATCTGCCAGGTGAAGAAATAACTGCCCTCTGGCAGCGTGTCGGCGATGTACTCCTCAGTGGCCAAGTAGAACGGTGCCCTGCGCCCCTCGCATTGGGGAGGCAGTTCCACGAAGCAGGCAGGAAAATGTTTCTTTTCCTTGGGTTTATCCATGGCTCATAAAAATTTAATCACATCCAAAAGTAGTAACTATTTCTGACATAACAAAGAGAATAGCCCATATCTTTCTTTCTTGCCCCGCTTCTTGCTTCGTTTCTCTATGCAAGCGTAGTTTCGCGTCCGATTACGCTCTGCAAGCGTAGTCCTTCGGGCATCCGATTACTCACTTTTATCTTCTCACCTCTCACCTCTTACTTCTCACTACCATATTATATAATATAAGGAATAATGCAGGTTATGCTTCTCGTATCTGCCCCCTTCGTGGCAGAAATATAGTCTTATTATTTCCTTATTTGGAATTTAATTCTTACTTTTGTGCCGTCACTCCGAGAGAAACCGGGGGGGCAGCGACGGCGTTCAGCGCTTTATCCTTACTGTCGAAATCGCCAATTTCAGAAAGCCAAGGGATGAGAACTGAGTTACGCCCGCTCTGTGTATCTGTGTGAACGCAGCTTTGTGCTGTGCTATCGTGGTATATGCAGCGTGGGGTTTGTATTCGATTCATTTTGGCAATGGTGTTTGGCGATACCAGATAGTAGATGAGTGGAATGTTCCCCTCGCTTTTTGTATATGCTAAATGATGGACATTATGGGGTATTTTGACTACAAAAACGTTTACATCGGGAAACTCATCCAAGAGAAAGTGGACGAGAACCACATGAGTTATGCGGAGTTTGCACGCCTGATTCATTGCGGGCGTACAAATGTGTATCGGATATTTGAGTGCAAAAGCATAGACATAGAACGGCTTCTGCTTATATCAGAGGTACTACACTATGACTTTATTCATGAAGTCTATATGCCACATCTTATGGAGGTCAGACCGAATATTTCAGGTGTGATACTTCCGTTTAAAAACGGACATGTGAGTTTGGAGGGGGTGCCCGAGCAACTACGGGAGCAGATAAAAGGACAGTTATGATGGATTTCCTCTTTAGATTTTAAGAGAGTGATTTGGTGGAATTGGCGAAAAGTTGCAAAATTCATTAATTTTTCACATTGCGACTAATGCGTCTCTTTTTATGACAAGTATATAGCGGGCTCATGTACTATAAAGCGTTAATTTTGTAAAAATTTTCATAAATAACCTTTATTATTAACCAAATTAATTAAAAAATTATGAAAAAGATGATGTTAATGGCAGCTATGATGATTGCTTCAGTTGCTGCAAATGCACAAGAAAGTCTGCTTCCCGAAAAAAATAGTTTCGGTGTGGAAATCAATTCTACATTTAATGCTACTGTGGGAGTACGCGCTCGCTATTTTGCAACGAAGAACGATGCTATCCGTCTGGGTATTGGTTTTAATTCAGACACGGACAAGAATTCTGGCGAAACGGTTATAACTGGAACTGCATTTGAATGGAACTATAAAAATAAAAAGAGCGAGTTCGCATTGGGCATTGGTTATGAACGTCATTTCTCTGCAGGAAAGCGTGTGAGTCCTTACGTAGGAGCCGAGTTTAAGTTTATCAAGATTGCTCGTTCTGCCAGTGGCGAAGAGACCGTTTCAGGTGTTGGTACAGATGAGTGGACTATAAAAAATGCCAATACGAATAGTTTTACTAGTCCTGATACAGATATTCCTGCAGAAGCGGGTATTGGTTTCAATGTTGTTGCTGGAATGGACATATATGTATGGAAAGGATTCTATGCAGGTGTTGAACTTGGCTTGGGTGTACAGACCCTGAAGCAGAAAGATGCAGATTATGAATGGAAAGGTGTATCAGGTACAGGAAAAGCTCCTACTGATGAATATTTTGGTCGTAACACGAAGGCTGGTTTCTTCGCTCAGCCTCTCCTCCGCATTGGCTATACATTCTAATCATACACCTAAAGTATAGATTAACGACAAGAGGGCATCGCCCGATGCTTTCTTGTCGTTTTTCTAACCAATTATGCTATAAATATTATTAAAATAAATATAACCATAAAGATGAAAATTATGAAAAGGACAATCTTAAAGTGGATGCCGATGCTGTGCCTCGGTCTCTTGTGCGCTGGCTTCGCTTCATGCGGAGACGATGATGACAATGGCGTTGCGGTAAGTGAAGAACAGGCTGTGGCCAATCTGGATGCCCCAGCCTACGAATCCGTAAGTGCCAAGTACAACATCACGGACGAAGATGCCGACCTGAAGTCTATTGAACTGACCGCCAGCGGAGAGTACATCGTCACGACCAAGACGACAACGCCAAGTGTGAAACCAGAGTTTACGGGAAAGGCAAATAGCAGGATGCGGATTCCCAACACGATGATGGCCACTGCGCGGAGTTCCTACTATTATTGGTACAACTACGTACATGGCAAGTTCCAAAAGGTGAGCGACACGGAATTCATACTCGAAGGCTGGGGACGTCTTGCCATCACTGATGGCGCTACGAGCATCAGGATTACCTACGACAACGGCTCTGAATATACTTTTCCCGTTGAGAAAGTGGATGCCGGTGAGAGCCGCCAGAAAACCAACGACCTATGCCGTTCGTGGAATCTCAACAAGTTCCGTATGAGATTAAAATATATAGAAGACGGTAGAACCTATATCAATTACGACAAAACATTCACCACCTTCAATGCGATGATGTCGGATGTCGCAAAAGAATTGGAAAAAACGTTCGGAGATGAAATGGACGTGGACGATATGATTGGATTCGAGATAAAGGAGCCAAAGGAAGTCGTCTTTACCAAGGCTGGTACTTACATGGTAAAATATGAAGGTGATGAACTGGCTGTTTCTACATGGAAATGGGAAGACTACGACAACAATATCATTCGCTACTCATGGAATTATGATAGTATGTACGACGACTACCTCGGTGGTACAGCAACCGTCAAATTCAGCGGCAAACAATTGGTAATCACAGAAGGACGTAGTGAATCGGAAACTGATGAAGAAGGAAGTTTCACATTCGAGAGTTTGATCATATATTACTGCGACGAGGTGAAGTAAATCTTCAGGTATTATTAATTCTAAAAAAAATTATGAAAAGGAGAATTTTAAAGTGGATGCCGATATTATGCCTCGGTTTCTTGTGCGTTGGCTTCGTTTCATGCGGAGACGACGATGACGACAACGCTGGTGGCGTGGCCTCAAGTGCAGTTCCATCGCCTACATTGACGGATGCCAATGGGGTACCTTTCCGTGTTACCCAATTTGGTATGTGGTCTTATACTTATGATTCAAACGGAAAACTGACAAAGATTCAGGAGGATTCTGGAGAAGAGGAGCAGCGAGTATTTGACCTGAGCGGTTCTGCCTTTGTGTTGAATTGGAGTTGGGCAGATAGTGATGATTCTTGGAGTGAGTCCTCAAGTATTGTGCTTAATGCCCAGGGTTTTGTTGGTTCTTTCACAAGCACATGGGATGATAGAGAACTCGATGATGGTGAATGGGAAAAGGGTACGGAAAAAGTTTCTTGTAGTTATAATGCTGAAGGTCGGTTGGTGAAATACACCTCTACGGGCAACTATACTGGCAATGATGATGGTGAAAACTACTCTGGCAGTTGGACTTCTGAATCGGTACTCACGTGGGAGAATGGAAAGTTAACAAGCATTGTACAGACGTGGAATGAGGTTGAAGATGGGGACAAGGATAGTGGCACAGAGTCAGTTACTTTCTCCTATGGTTCAAAAGTTAATACTTCAAAGCAATGGCTTCGTGTAATGGGGTACTATGTTGAAGATGGCAGTGCGCCAGCCGAAACTGTGACAACATGTCTGCCACCACTTGGACTCTTTGGTTATGGACCGGATTACTTGCCCACAAATTACACGGCAAGGTACAGCGATGATTATACCTATAACGGAACGCTTACGTATAGCCAGAATTCCAACGGCACTCTCAGTAACGATAATGGCAATTACTATACTTATGATGGGGTATCATCTTCTGCAACCCGGGCACAGCAAGACTTTGGGCAGCCAAGAGATACCCACATGTGGGAAATTCACCGAGGCCGGGCTCATGTTCAGCGTCTGAAACTCCGTAACAACCGTTAATTATTCTTAGCAGAATATCTGATTGTATGAATAAGGATGCATCTTTTGGGTGCATCCTTATTTTGGGTAAAAATAACATGGGGCGATTATTTCACTATTTTTTTCGCTCCCGTTCCAGTTCTTCCTGCATCTTCCGTGCCAACTTCGGTTTTTTGCCGATGATGTTCTCCTGCTGCATGTGGTCGTCCTTGAGGTTGAAGAGGGAAAGGGTATCCACGATGCCCATTTCGTTGCCCGTGATGTTGCGCTTGCTACCCTTGTAGGCTGGGAGTAGGGCATAGTCTTGGGTGCGGTAGGCCAATCTGCCTACGGCTTCTACCACCATGCCCTTCCGGCCTTTGCGTGTCTTGCCAAGGAAAGCCTTCAGGTGGTTTTCGGAGTCGAGTCCGTCGGGCAGTGACTGTCCGAGCATGTCGGCAAAGGAGGCCAGCAGGTCTTGCTGGGCAACGAGGGCATCGGAGACAATGGGGCGGATGTGTCCTTGCCAATAGACGAAGAAGGGAACGCGTGTGCCAGCCTCGAAAAGACTATATTTCCCACCTCGGTAACCTCCGTTCATATCGTGGTTGCCCACAAGTTCAACGGCTTGGTCGTTGTAGCCGTCGTCGAGCACCGGACCATTGTCGCTGGTGAAGATGACGATAGTATTTTCCAGCAGTCCTTTCTCTTCCAATTTCTGCATCACCTCGCCCACACACCAGTCTGCTTCCACAATAGCATCGCCTCGCGGTCCCATGGTAGTCTTGCCCACGAACTGTGGGTGAGGGATGCGTGGCACATGGGGTTCGTGCAGACCATAATAAAGGAAGAAGGGTTGGTCAGTGGGCTGATGGTCGATGAACTCTTTGACCTTCCCCACCAGGTAGCTGGCCATGTTCTCGTCGCTCCATAGGGCAGAACGTCCGCCCCGCATGAAGCCGATGCGTGGAATGCCGTTGATGACCGTATTGTTATGGCCGTGCGACCAGGTGACTTTGGTCATCAGTTCGGGATTGGTGATTGCCGTGGGCTGTCCGTCGAAGTTTTTTTGGTAACTTACTTCTATAGGGTCGTTCGGGTCAAGTCCCACGACGTTTCCGTTCTCTACGTAAACACAGGGCACACGATCGACCGTGGCTGGCAGGATGCAGGAATAGTCGAAGCCAATCTCGTTGGGACCCGGCTTGATGGTGTGGTTCCAGTCAATCATTCCCCGTCCGATGCCCAGATGCCATTTCCCTATGGCTCCCGTTCGGTAGCCGGCATGTTGGAACATACGTCCGATGGTGAACTGTTCCTCGCCGATGATGAGAGGGGCGTCGCCCGGCAATATGTTCGTCTTCTTGCGCCAGGGATACATGCCTGTGAGCAGTCCGTAGCGGCTGGGGGTAGAGGTGGCCGAAGCCGCATGCCCGTTGGTCAGGCATACTCCCCCGTGGGCCAAACGGTCGATGTTGGGCGTGGATATGGTTTGGCTGCCGTATGCGCTGACGTCGCCGTACCCAAGGTCGTCGGCAATGATGAGCAACACGTTGGGGCGTTGCTGGGCCATGGTGGCCAATGGCGACAGGGAGGCTAAGAGGGGGAGGAAGGGTTTCATGGGCGTGTTTAGGGCTGCGATGGAATTGCAGCATACAAGAAAAACTTATTTGATGAGGTGTACATCGCGCTGCGGGAAGGGTATCTCAATGTGGTTCTCATTCAACGTGTTGTAGATGACCTCCTTGACACGAGCCGTGAAGACAGCCTTTTCGGACACCAGCATCCAGATGAGAATCTTCAGGTCAACGCTACTATCGCCGAAGTCCTCGAAGCGCACGCTGATGGGACGTTCCGTATCGGTGTAGTTCAATCCGGCATCGTTGGTTTCCTGACAGAGGGGCATTAGGCTGTCGGTGAGCATCTTGCGTACCTGTTCTACATCGGTGCCGTATGCCACGCCTACGGGTATGCTCACAAGTTCGTAGTTGTGGTTTTGGGTCATGTTCTTGAAGTTCTTGCTGAAGAGCGACTTGTTGAGGAAGGCGATGACGCAGCCGTCGCCCGTGATGACCTGAGTGCTCTGGTAGGTGATGCTTTCCACCTTACCGCGTATGCCGTCGCACTCGATGAAGTCGCCCACACGCAGTCGGCCCGTCATTAGGGATAGCCCGTAGAAGAAATTCTCGATGAGGTCTTGCATGGCAAAACCCAGACCTGTGGCCAGACCGGCGGTGACGATGCTGATGCCAGACTTGGGCACGTTTAGGATGACCAGCACGATGATGAAGTACAGCCCCCAACTGAATATGGCTATCACGTTGCGAGCCAGTGTCAGGTTGAGCACCTCGCCCTCCTCGGTGGTCAATCGGCGGTAATAGACGTAGATGCTGCGGACAAGGTAGTTGAGGTAACTGAATACGAACCAGAGGGCAGCCACGTCACAGAGTTTGAAAAGGGAAACCTGAATGAGGTCTTTCTGGTTGATAAAGTCGGTGTAGAAGGCTTTCTGACAGACGCTCGTCATCTCAAATATCTCTGCTGCCCAGTAGATGCTCACCAACACGGAACCCACGGCCATGATGGGCACAATAGTGCGGTTGAAAAGGTCGTAGTACCAGGTCTTGGAGATATGGTCGCCACGTTTTATGGCTCGCAGGGTTTGCTGGACAGTGACAGAGTCGCAATGCTTTTTCCCTGTAATCTTGCGGACAAGATAGCTGTTCTCAAACATCTCCATGAGGTCGTAGAGGCAGGTGATGGTGGTGATTCCTGCCAACTGGAAGGTCCACCATACGATAATCTGAACAGCCATCAGCGTGTAGCCCCCCCAGGCTACAAGGCAGCTGACTACCATGACGAGGGAGGTGATGTGCGTATAGACGATGTCGAGCATGGGCAGCCCGCTGCGGTGTTTCTTGGCCACCCATAGTTGCCATAGGGTGAAGAGCAGCAGAGCAGGGGGGAAGATGAGGTTGATGACGGCATTGGGGATGAGCACAATGCGGAACATGATGACGATGAAAGCCAGTACCATCAGGGGGGTATAGATGATGGCGGCGTGAGTCATCTGCTTACCCTTCAGACGGATATAAAGCGAAAGGAATATGGCCTCAAGCAACCAAGCCAGGTTGATGATGAGGCCCGTGCTCATCTGGATAAAGTTACGATTGACAAACCTGCGGACTCCCATCACGTAGAGGGCAAAGATGGCCGTACCTATCACCCAGACAAGCATCTGACGGCGGGTCTTGGCATCGTTGCCACGCCACCGTTTGGGAAGCAGCCAGCGCACGATGGCGTAGGCTATGGCCAGGGCAATGGAGAGATAGAGCACCACGAAGATGCTGATGAAGAGTACGGACACGCCACGCCACTCCGAATAATTGTGGTTATGCTCCTTAAACGGCACGTATTTCGTGTTCATGGCCATTTGGGCCTTGCTGATGTGGCGGGGCAAATCGCCCAGAATGCTGAAATAGTTGGTGCTTCCGTTCTTGAATATGTTGTCTTGCAGAATCTTGTAGCGTTGCTGCGCATAGCGGTTCAGACTGGTCACTTTCTCCTGTACACTGGTGTAATAGGTGCTTTCGGCCTCCATGTTCTCGAGAAATATCTCCATGTTGTCCCGTAGGCTCTGGGCATATTCCAGACAGATTTTCCTGTCCTCCAGTTGCTGTCCTGTCAGGTAGAGAGGTTCGTGGTTGTCGTCTTCTTCTAAACTCGATGCCAGAGGCATGGGGGGCAGACTGTCGTTAACCTCCGTCATCGAGTCGATGTGTGAAGCCAGCGAGTCGATGGCATTCAGCAAAATGCTGTCGCTCTCCGTCAACAACTCTTCGTCGCTCTTGGCCACTGGGGGCATGCTCTTCAGCGAGGCAATGAGGGCATCGTAGCGCTCTATTTCACGTTTCAGCCGTGTGATAACCTCATCGTAAGGCAGTGTACGTTTGTTCTTGTCGTTCAATTGCCGGTATAGGTTGACAGCCTGTTGGCAGGCGTAAGCCATGTCAAACGTGTTCTCGGTAGATTGGGAATAGAGCATCAGCCCTATCTGCTCGCACTGGTTCATGTACGATACCAGAATCTGGTGCTGTGCGGCTCCCTGCTGTTCGTACATCTGCATGAACATTTGTTGCTTCTCGTAGTCGGCTGCCAGTTCGGCACGCAGCACGCCCAAAGTGCGAGCCAAGTCTTTCTCTTTCAATACGGCACGGCTGGGTATAATAACCATCAGCAGTACCAGGGTAAGGGCAAGTAACCGTTTCATTCTTATCTCTTTAGTTAATAGCTTTTCTTGTAATACGTTGCAAAGGTACGGATTTCCCTGCATAGCACCAAATAATTATCCTTGTTTCCATACGTCAATGAGTTCTCGCACTATTATAAAATAACGTGAGTTTTTGCTCCGCAGGCTACGCTTACGTAGCATCGCGGAGCAATAAATATTAAATAATAAATAATAAAGAATATAATGATAATTGTATTTGGCATTTCGCTCGCTTTCTGGTATCTCTGAACTGCGTTCTAAGATACTCTCGCTCGGTAATCGGACGACCCGAAGGGTCTACGCTTGGTTTATCCAAGAAATGCTCAAAGAAATTTGGCATTTCGCTCGCTTATTCGTATCTTTGCACGCGCAATATATGACTAAAGGATAAGAAGATGCTTAGAATAGCTGTACAATCGAAGGGTCGTTTGTATGAGGATACAATGGCTCTGCTGGCTGAGGCTGGCATAAAAATACCGAGTAGTAAACGTACGTTGTTGGTGGAAAGTACGAACTTTCCAGTAGAAGTTCTCTACCTGAGAGATGACGATATTCCCCAGAGTGTAGCCACAGGGGTGGCAGACCTCGGCATTGTAGGTAAGAACGAACTGGAGGAGCGAGGCGAGGATGCCGAAATCATCCGTCCACTGGGCTTTAGTAAGTGTCGCCTGTCGCTGGCCATACCCAAGAGCGTGGACTATCCCGGACTACAATGGTTCGAGGGCAAGAAGATTGCCACCAGTTATCCCAATATTCTGCGACGTTTTATGCAGGAAAAGGGTATCAAGGCTGAAATACATGTCATTACAGGTAGCGTGGAAATCAGTCCGGGCATAGGTCTGGCCGATGCCATCTTTGATATTGTGTCGAGTGGAGGTACGCTGGTGAGCAACAACCTGCGTGAAGTGGAGGTCGTGATGAAGAGTGAGGCCCTGCTCGTCGGTTACAAAGGCATGGGTGAAGAGAAGCGCGAGACGCTGGAAGAACTGCTGTTCCGCATTGAGGCCGTGAAGAATGCCGAGGACAAAAAGTACGTGCTGATGAACGTTCCCACGGACAAACTGGACGATGTAGTGGCCGTATTGCCCGGTATGAAGAGTCCCACCGTGATGCCCTTGGCTACGCCGGGTTGGAGCAGTGTACATACGGTAATCGACGAAAAAAGTTTCTGGCAAATAATCAGTCGTCTGAAGGAACTGGGGGCTGAAGGCATACTGGTGGTTCCTGTGGAGAAAATGATATTATAGGATTAGAGGTGAGAAGTTTAGAGGGTGAGAAAGTGAGATGATTAGAAGCTAAGAAGAGAAATTAAGAGTTTAATGAATAAATGATAACACAATGAAAAAGATAGTGTTATGTATATTTATAGTTTGTCTTTCTTGTGTGCCTTCCATGAATGCACAGACCATGACATTCGGCTATGGAGCAGAGACTGGATGGTCCGGACTTGGCCTTGGTTCTTCTGGTGTAAAGTTTGATGTTGCTATTTTTGTCCCTGGTAACGGAACCTTAAAAGGAGCCAAAATCCGTGGCATTAACATTCCTGTTCTCGATACTGGCATGACGGGTGTTTCGGTGTGGCTCAAGAATACTCTGAGCGGAACAAAGGCTGCGGAGGCAGAGGCAACGGGAAAATTTGTGGCAAACAAGTATTTCACGGTTGAATTCCAGGAACCTGTAACCATCCCAGAGGGTGGACTGTATGCTGGTTATTCGTTCACGTGTAGTATTGCTTACCCGATTGCCATGGCAGGTGAAATGGCCAGTGGTGCTCTGTACCTCAACTATACCAATAACGGGAGTGTCAGTGGATGGGATGACTATAGTACCGAATATCCTCCCTCGCCAATGCAGGTGTTACTGGAAGGTGTAAGCTTGGCAGACTATAGCGTGGATTTGACCTATGTGGGACAGTCAACCCGCGTAGCCAATGAGGCTTATAGCTTGCCGGTATCAATCGTCAGCAATAGTGCAAATGCCATTGAGAGCCTTGACTTGGCCGTTACGGTGGACGGAAAGACGGAACAACGCCACGTTGCCCTTTCTTTGGGGAGCGGACTGAACCAGAGTGCGACCTTCGCCATCGCTGGAACTACGCCTGATGAACCTGGTCGTTACCCTGTGGCTGTTGCTGTAAAGAAGGTGAACGGAGAGAGATACGAGGGTGATGCCTCGGCCACGGGTATGTTGAAGAGTTTGATTCGTAAGGTTCAGCGTCGTACGGTTATTGAAGAATATACAGGTACGGGCTGTGGCTATTGTCCGCGCGGATGGGTTGGCATGGAATACATGAAAGCAAACTATCCCGACCGTTTTGTGGGCATCGCTTTCCACAAGTATAATAGTGGCGACCCCATGTATTACAGCAACTATCCCATGTTGGGGCTTTCCGGTGCTCCCGGTTGTATGATAGACCGTAAAGAAGAGGCCGATCCCTACTATGGCTTTACGAATGGTAATTATGGCATCGAAGATGCGTTTGAGGAGTTGAACAAGGTTCTTCCCGAAGTGGAGGTTGGGGTGGAAGCCCAGTGGAATACCGGTGAAACGGCAGTGGAAGTGAATGCAGAGGTTGAGTTCTTGGTAACTCCAGGTTCAGTGTCGTTGGTCTATGTGCTTACTGCGGACAGTCTGTCGGGCACAACTTCGGCCTGGAAACAAAGCAACTATTATTACCAATACTCTAAGTCTCAGGTGGGTAATGCCCCTGGAATTGTTGACTTCTGCAGCGGTGGCAAGTACGGAAAGAGTTCGGTAGCCCTGACTTTCAACGATGTGGTAATCGGCAGTTCTTATGCTTCGGGTAGGAACAAGGGAGAGACACTGGAAGGCTACGAGGATGTAGTGACAGGTTCTGTTTATCATGGAAGCTATACCATCACGACTCCAACCAAGACGACATTGAAGAACGCCATCAAGAAACATCTGGTGGACGCTATTGTACTGGTTGTTGACGACGAGACGGGAGAGGTGTTGAATGCTGCTAAGTCCAGGGTTTCTGCTGCCGATGCTATCGTTGATGTGGCTCACACTGCAAGGAACATGGTTTCTGCCCGTTACAATGCAGCAGGACAGGTTATATCGGCTCCTCAGCGTGGTTTGAACATCGTGCGCATGACTGATGGTACGGTAAGGAAGATAATGGTGAAATAGAGGGTTATATGAATATATTTCGATATCCAAAAGAAGAAGAGTGGGCGGAATTATTGCGACGTCCAACGAAAGAAGCCACTCAGCTTAACGAGATAGTTGCTGGTGTGCTAAGTGAGGTTCGTCAGCGTGGAGATGAGGCGATTCGTGAGTTTGAAGAACGCTTCGACCATGTTCGTCTCCAGTCTCTTGCGGTCACGGAAGAAGAGATGCAGGAGGCTGAGACGCTTGTCAGTACAGAACTGAAAGAGGCGTTGGAACTGGCGCACCGCAACATCCATACCTTCCATGCTGCGCAGCGTTTTGAGGGGCGTAAGTGCGAAGTCACCAACGGAGTTACCTGTTGGCAAAAAGCTATCCCCATCGAACGTGTCGGGCTCTATATCCCTGGTGGTACGGCTCCTCTCTTCAGTACCGTGCTCATGTTGGCTACTCCGGCTAAGATTGCCGGTTGTCGTGAAATCGTACTCTGTACGCCGCCCAACCGTGAGGGCAAGGTGAATCCTGCCATATTGGTGGCCGCCCGTATTGCCGGTGTCAGCAACATCTTCAAGATAGGAGGGGTGCAAGCCATCGGTGCCATGGCATACGGGACGGAAAGTGTGCCCAAGGTTTATAAGATATTCGGTCCTGGCAATCAGTATGTGATGTGTGCCAAACAGCAGGTTTCGCTGCACGATGCAGCCATCGACATGCCGGCAGGTCCCAGTGAGGTGGAAGTGTTGGCCGACCATACGGCAAATCCAGCCTTTGTGGCTGCCGACCTCTTGTCGCAAGCCGAGCATGGAACGGACAGTCAGGTTCTGCTTGTCACCAACAGCGAGGAACTGATTCCACAGGTTGAGGCCGAAGTGGAGCGTCAACTGGCCTTGCTGCCCCGAAAGGAGATTGCCATACAGGCTTTGGAGCATAGTAAGATAATTCTCGTTGACAACCACGACGAGATGATGCGTCTGACCAATCAGTATGCTCCTGAACATCTTATCATAGAGACAGGGAACTACATGGAACTCGCCGACAAGGTGGTAAATGCAGGTAGTGTTTTCCTCGGACACCTGACCCCCGAGAGTGCTGGCGACTATGCCAGTGGTACCAACCACACTCTGCCCACCAATGGCTATGCCGTGGCCTATAATGGTGTAAATCTTGATAGTTACCAGCGTAAGGTGACATTCCAGGAACTCAATGCCGACGGCATACGTTCCATCGGTCATGCCGTGGAGCTGATGGCGGCTGGTGAACAACTGGATGCCCACAAGAATGCTATGACGCTGAGAATGAAGAGTAAGGAAATTACAGCCTAATTTAATGCATAATTTATAATGCATAATGCATAATAGGCTGCGCACTATTCCCTAACCTCTAAACTTCCAAATAACCAATAACAATGAATATTGAACTAAGCAAGTTAGTACGTCAGAACATCCAGCGGCTTACGCCTTACAGCTGTGCCCGCGATGAATTCAAGGGTAGGGCAGCGCGTGTGTTTCTGGATGCCAACGAGAATCCTTATAACAGTACGCTGAACCGTTATCCCGATCCTTTACAGGAGGAACTGAAAGCCGAACTGGCCAAAGTGAAGGGAATCCCTGCGGAATACACCTTCCTTGGGAATGGCAGTGACGAGGCCATAGACCTTGTATATCGTATCTTTTGTGAACCCAGGGTGGACAACGTGGTGGCTATTGCTCCTACTTATGGCATGTATGAGGTATGTGCCGAAATTAACGATGTGGAGTATCGTCCTGTGTTGCTCGACGAGGGCTTCCAGTTGAATACCGAAAAGTTGTTGGCCGCCTGTGACGACCACACGAAGGTCGTTTGGATTTGTTCGCCCAACAACCCCACGGGAAACTGTATGTCCCGTCAAGAGGTGACGAAGGTACTTGATAACTTCCATGGCATTGTGGTTATTGACGAAGCTTATAGCGACTTCACACAGGTTCGTCCTTTTCGTTACGACCTTCCACACTATCCCAATCTCATTGTACTGAATACATTCAGCAAGGCATGGGCCAGTGCGGCCATTCGTCTGGGCATGGCTTTTGCCAGTCCCGAGATAATCGCTCTTTTCAATAAGGTGAAGTATCCCTATAATGTCAACCAGCTCACCCAGCAGCGAGCCATGGAGATGTTGCGTAGTATTCCCAAGGTGAATCAGTGGCTTGGGGTTATCTGCACTGAACGTAACAATGTCGTGCCTTCGATTGCCGACCTGCCGTTCTGCAAGAAGGTGTATCCGACGGATGCCAACTTCTTCCTGGCCGAGGTTACAGATGCCGATGCCGTTTATCACTACCTCGTTGACCGTGGCATTATCGTACGCAACCGCAATCGCGTGGTTTTGTGTGGAAACTGTCTTCGCATTACGATTGGTACACCCCAGGAGAATTGCGAACTCTTGGCAGCACTCAGACAGTATAAGGGGTGAAGGGTTATGGGTGAAGGATGAAGGGTTAAGGGTGAAGGGTGAAGGGTTATGGATTAAGGATGAAAGATTATGAAGAAGATACTTTTTATTGATAGAGATGGTACGATATTGAGGGAACCCGAGGACGAGCAGATAGATTCGTTCGAGAAGTTCCAGTTTGTGCCAGAGGCAATCTCCTCTCTACGATTCCTGCGCCAGCATACTGACTACTTGTTTGTTATGGTTAGCAATCAGGACGGACTGGGAACGGCCTCTTATCCCGAGGCTGACTTCTGGCCTACGCACAATCTTATGCTTGAGATTCTGCATAGCGAGGGGGTGGAGTTCGATGCCCAACACATCGACCGTTCGTTTCCCGAGGACAACCGTCCCACCCGTAAACCGGGTACCGCCATGCTGGCTCCCTATCTCGACGGAACCTTCGATATCGCTAATAGTTACGTTATCGGCGACCGTGAGAGTGATGCACAGCTTGCCCGTAACTTGGGATGCAAGTCGCTTATACTCTCTCCGACGATGACGTGGAGCAAGATATGTGAAACGGTGTATGCCGGTGAGCGCGAGGCTGAGGTAAGGCGCACGACGAAGGAAACGGACATCCTTGTTCGGGTGAATCTTGATGGGGACGGTAAGACTGACATCAACACGGGACTGGGCTTTTTCGACCACATGTTGGAGCAGATTGCCAAGCACGGCAATATCGACCTCACCATACATTGCAAGGGCGACCTGCATGTTGATGAGCACCATACCATCGAGGATACGGCACTGGCCTTGGGCGAGTGTCTTGCCAAGGCATTGGGTGACAAGCGCGGCATAGAGCGCTATGGGTATTGTCTGCCTATGGACGATTGCCTTTGTCAGGTGGCGCTCGACTTCGGTGGCCGTCCCTGGCTGGTGTGGAATGCCGAGTTCCATCGCGAGCGAGTGGGAGAGATGCCTACGGAAATGTTTCTGCACTTCTTCAAGAGTCTCAGTGATGCGGCACGCATGAACCTGAACATCAAGGCGGAGGGCGATAACGAGCATCACAAGATAGAGGGTATCTTCAAAGCCATGGCACGTGCCCTGAAGATGGCTGTCCGTAGAGATGTCGAACACATGCAACTTCCCTCGAGCAAGGGAGTAATCTAACATTTAGCCATTTAGCCATTTACCATTTACCATTTACCATTTAGCCATTTACCATTTGACATTTGCCATTAAACAAGATGCAACACTATCCGTCACAATTGTTGGAGCGAGCCGTTGAGGAGTTTGCAAAGTTACCGGGCATTGGTTCGAAGACAGCCATGCGTCTGGTGCTTCACCTGTTGCGGCAGGACGTGAAGGCTGTGGAGGCTTTTGGCAATAGTGTTGTACGTCTGCGGCAGGAAGTGAAGTTCTGCCATATCTGCCACAATATCTCGGACACTGAAACTTGCGACATCTGTGGCAATCCGCGTCGTGACCATGCCCTCATATGTGTTGTGGAGAACATTCAGGATGTGATGGCCATCGAGGCGACGCAACAATATCGTGGCACGTACCATGTGTTGGGTGGTGTCATCTCCCCGATGGACGGCATCGGACCCAGCGACTTGCAGATTCAGAGTCTGGTGGAGCGTGTCAGGGAGGGGGATGTGGCAGAGGTGATACTTGCCCTCAGCCCGACGATGGAGGGCGACACTACGAACTTCTATCTGTATCGCAAGTTGGCCGACAGTGGTGTAAAGGTGAGTGTGATTGCCCGTGGTGTGGCCCAGAATGATGAATTGCAATATACCGACGAGGTTACGCTGGGGCGTTCCATCGTCAACCGTACTCCATTTAATGTAAGCTTATGACAAGTTATTTAATACAAGTATTTCTGTATGTATTGGCCATCGCTGCCATACCTGTGGCCTTGACGAAGCGCAAGGTCGGTCGTGTGATACGCCTCGTGGTGGCTCTTTGCCCTGTTTTTGTGGGACTTCTTTATTATTTTACGACCAAGGAGACGAGTGGCATCTTTGTTGCCCTCATGGGGCTTTGGGCCATGTTTCTGGTTACGGTGCATCCTGGTCAGTCGCGTTCGGAGGAAAAGGAGGAGGCTGAGTGATGGATTTGTCTGTTGTTATTGTCAACTACAATGTCCGGTACTATCTTGAACAGTGCCTGCGTTCCGTTTTTGCAGCGGGGGAGGGGCTGGAGATGGAAGTATTTGTGGTTGACAACGACTCTTCGGATGGCAGTATAGGTTACTTGTCGGGACGTTTCCCCGAGGTGCATTTTATTGCCAACCCCGACAACCGGGGGTTCTCCAAGGCCAACAACCAGGCCATACGTCAGGCTCGGGGGCGTTATGTGCTCCTGCTGAACCCCGACACTATGGTTACGGAACAGACCTTCAGGGATTGCATGAATTACCTCGACCATCATCCCGAGGTGGGGGCCACGGGCTGTGCGATGTATGGCGACAAGGGGCGTTTCGCGTGGGAGTCGCGTCGTGGGGTGCCAACCCCGTGGACGGCCTTCTGCAAGATGGTGGGGCTGACGGCATTGTTCCCCCATAGCCGACGTTTCGGGCGATACTACATGCGCTACCTCAATCGTGAGGAACCTGCTTACATCGAGGTCATCTCGGGAGCCTTCTGTATGCTCCGCCGGGAGGCTCTTTCCCAAATGGGGGGACTTGACGAGGACTTCTTTATGTATGGTGAGGACATCGACCTCAGTTACCGTCTGCTGCTTGGCGGATGGCGCAACGCATACGTTCCCACGGCCATCCTGCATTATAAGGGCGAGAGCACCCATAAGAGTTCCTATCGCTACGTCCACATCTTCTATAGGGCCATGCTTATCTTCTTCGACAAGCACTTCAGCCGTCGCTACCGCATGGTGGCTCTCTTCATTCGTCTTGCGGTCTATCTTCGGGCTGCCCTCGACATGACGAAGCGCACGTGGCAGAGACTCGTAGCGCCAGTGGTCTCCTTGTTCCCCTCAAGGCCGAAGGCTGAGGGTTGTCTGTGCATTGGCACGAAGGATGCCCTCGACGCGATGCGCGATATTTGTCGGCGCAACGGACTTGTGAGCACGTTTGTGGAAGGTGATGCCAAGAGCCGTCCGCAGGGACATCTCGACCTTACGCCGTCTGCCGATACCCTCTACGTGGTCTATGATACCAGTGCCTACAGCTATGGTCACATCCTGCGGCTTCTCATTGGCGGAGCAGGGCAGGGGAGCAACCTCTCGCTGGGAACCTTCGACCCTCAGACCCGTAAATTCATACTCTTGAACGATGTCTTCGAATAAGTTAAAGCTTCGGGCTCTGGAGCCGGAAGACCTCCAGCTCATCTACGAGATAGAGAACGACGAGAGCCTGTGGCCGTGGTCGTCCACGGGGCAGCCGCTTTCGCGCTATTCCGTCCGTCAGTATCTGGCATCGCAGCATGCCGACATCTATCAGGATGGGGAGTTGCGTCTGGTCGTCGATTGCAACGGGCAGTCCTGCGGAGCGACTGACCTCACCAACTTCGACCCTCGCCATCTGCGTGCCGAGGTGTCCATCGTGATGCTTCCGTCGTGGAGACGGCAGGGGCTCGGGCGGGAAGCGCTGCAATGCCTTTCCGACTATGCCCGTCGCCACCTTCGCCTCCGTTCCCTCTATGCCTACGTCTCCGTTGACAACCTGCCAGCCCAGGCTCTCTTCCGTGCTGCGGGCTACGAACCCATGGCGCAGTTGCCTTGCTGGATAGAAGGCCGCCAGACGGCCACGCTGTTCCAGACGATATTGTCGTGAAGAGGGAGTCTTTTCCCCCGACATGGTGATGGGCAGTCCACATCGGGCTGCCCATCATCGTTACCCGATGCTTACCAGCATTGCAGTCCTGTGGTGGTAAGCATAGCAGTCCAGTGCTTACCACCATCGCGGTGCCGTGGTGGGCAGCCGCCGTCGGGGTGGTCGGAACCATCCGTCGGGATGCTTATAACCATTCGAACAACTCCTTATAAGGACTTGTTGAACTCCTTATAAGGACTTGTTGAACTCCTTATAAGGACTTTGCATAATCCTTATAATGACTTTGTAAAATCCTTATAATGACTTTGTAAAATCATGAGGAGGATTTTTTGAAGTCCTCGTAAGCATCCGTTCGGTCTCCCGAAAAGCATGCAGAAAAACGGCAAAAAGATAAAGGTAAGTCCCTAATAGAAAACGATTTCGCTAACCACCTGCGCACCCACCTCCCGATTGATTCGCTGAGCCAGCTGGGTGCGTCCCATGGCAAGGTCCTGGCGTAGGGCAGGGCGGTTAATCTTGATGTACAGCGTTCCCGACTTGAAGCGCACGTCGCCCGTCATTTGGGTGATGACGGGGCCCGCCACCTTGGGCCATGCCGCTACGGCCCGATACTCGTTGAGCGGAGTTTCGAGTCCCTGTTCGCGCAGGAAGCGGAGCAGTACATCGTGCAAAGCCTCAGTGTTTTTCCTTTTCAATGTTCAACGTCTTTTTGTGTGGGGGGGGAACAATCCGTGTTTTTGTGTTTTAAAAAGGATATAAATCCGTGAAATCCGCGTAATCTGTGTTTTATTATAAGAAATCCCAGTTAGCCCTCGAAGTTCCCGTTCTTTACGTGGAACAGTCGGTGCTCCCCCGGCATGAGGCGGAGAATCTGGTCCAGATGGTCGCGGTTGGTGTCCGTAATGAATATCTGTCCGAAGTTCTCGCCCGACACCAGTCGCACAATCTGCTCCACACGCGTGGCATCGAGCTTGTCGAAGATATCGTCCAAGAGCAATATGGGCGTCGTATGGCTTCCCGTACGGCGCAGAAAGTCGAACTGGCTAAGCTTCAGGGCCACGAGAAACGACTTCCGCTGCCCCTGACTCCCCTCCCTGCGGATAGGGTAACCGCTCAGCGTCATCTCCAGTTCGTCGCGGTGGATGCCATGCAGAGAGTAGCCCACGGCACGGTCCTTGTGGCGGTCGCGACGTATCACCTCCAGCAGCGGCCCCCGTTGGCAGTGGCTGACATACTCCAGTCCCACCTGCTCTGCTCCCTGCGACACCGTGGAGTAGTAACGCTGGAAGGTAGGAACCAGTTGCTCCACGTAGAACCTCCGCCGTTCATAGACAAACTCTCCCTCTCTCGCCATCGTCTCCTCCAGAATGTCGAGCAGCTCAGGGTCAGGCTCCGCACCCTCCATCTTCAGCAATACGTTGCGCTGTTGCAGGGCCTTGTTGTAGCGTATCAAGGCATCGATGTAGGCAGGCTCGCACTGCGAAATCACAATGTCGAGAAACCTCCTCCGCTCCTCGCTCCCCCCGACAATGAGTTCCGAATCAGCCGGACTCACCACCACCAGCGGCACCAGTCCGATGTGCTCCGCCAACCGCTTGTAAGCCTTCTTGCCACGGCGGAACACCTTCTTCTGTCCCATCCTCAGCCCACAGCTGATTTCCTCGGGTGACCCGTCCTCACGCTCGTACTGCCCCTGCAACATCATATACTCCTCGCCATGCCGTATGCACGTCGAGTCCGTCCCTCCCGTGGAACTCTTACACATCGACAGGAAGTATATGGCATCCAGCAGATTCGTCTTTCCCTCACCGTTCTGCCCAATCAGACAGTTGATGCCAGACGACAATTCCAAGTCAGCCTGGGCAATATTCCTATAATTTAAAATAGAAAGACGAGTAAGCACCATAATGGTCGCAAAGATACAAATTAATTCACAATGCATAATTCACAATACATATTTTTCCCCTTTCCTTCTCAATATTTTATTTTTTAATTTTTAATTTCTAATTAATTATCGTATCTTTGCACGATATTTGAGAAGAACAACAAAAAACTTAACATAAAATGGCAGAAAACTACAGTAAAGGTATGGCCAAGGAAGCCGTACAGCAGGAAGAGAGCTTCCTGCAGAAGAATTTGAAGAAAATCATCATTGGCGTATGCGCCGTAATCGTTGTACTCGTAGCAGGCATCCTGCTCAACAACTGGAGCGAAAGCAAAAACCAGAAGGCCGCTGAGGCACTCTACCCTTGCGAACAGCTCTTCCAGCAGGGCCAGTACGAGAAAGCCTTGAATGGTGACGGTCAGCAGGTAATCGGTCTCCTGGAGGTGGCCAAGCAGTATGGTTCTACCAAGACTGGTAACGTGGCCAAACTCTATGCCGGACTTGCCTATGCCAAACTGGACAAGTACGAAGAGGCCAAGCAATACCTCGAGGACTTCGATGCCAAGGACGACGAAATGGTAAGCCCCGCAGCCTTGGGTGCTCTGGGCAATGTATATGCCCAGCTTGGCGACAACGACAAGGCCGTAAAGACCCTGACCAAGGCAGCCGAGAAGGCAGACAATGCCGTTCTGTCTCCCATCTTCCTCGTACAGGCCGCCCAGATACTCGAATCTCAAGGCAATGCCGCAGAAGCCCTGAAACTCTACGAAGAGGTAAAGGCCAACTACCGTGGCAGCCAGTTGGGTCAGGAAATTGACAAGTATATCCAGAAAGCCAAGCAGTAATGGCTACCGCATTCCATAACCTTTCCGATTACGATCCCGAACGCGTACCCTCAGCCGAGGGTATGCGTTTCGGCATTGTCGTATCGGAGTGGAACCACGACATTACGGGAGCCCTGCTTGACGGAGCCTATCAGACACTTACGAAAAACGGTGCCCGTGAAGCCGACATCACCATACTGACCGTCCCCGGCAGTTTCGAACTCGTGTTCGGAGCTTCGCGCATGGTACGTAGTCAGCGTTTCGATGCTGTCATCGCCATTGGCTGTGTGGTTCGCGGCGACACCCCCCATTTCGACTACATCTGTCAGGGAGCTACTCAGGGACTGGCTGCCCTCAATGCCGAGGGCTCGGTTCCTGTTATCTACGGTCTTCTCACCTGCAACGACATGGAACAGGCCGAGGCTCGCTCCGGCGGTATGCTGGGCAACAAGGGTGATGAATGTGCCGTCACTGCCATCCGCATGGTGGACTACAATCGGCAATTAGGATAAGTCCTAACCGAGATACACACAAATAGAGAGAGCCTGCATCAAGTGACTGATGCAGGCTCTCTATTTGTGCGTATTGGTCAGTGAACTACTTGGCAAGAATAGGCACGGTAGCTCTCTCCTGAATGATTTGCAGGGCCTTGGCCGTAGTAACGTCGCTTTCGTTGATATACTGGATGTAGTCTTCCATCTCACGAGTGTTGTAGAGAATGTTGGCGATAATATTACGTTCAAACAACGGACGGCTACGGTACAGCATAAGGTTGCGTCGGCGAAGACCTTGCTGTTCGGCGTATGCGGCAAACTTCTCCAGAAGGTTCTGCTTGAGCAAATAGTTCTTCAGCTCAGCCATGTTATCGAACTTCCTCAAGACGGTACGGTTAGCATCGGCATAGTCGAAGGCAAACTGGCGTAGGTGTCCGCCAAAGACTGCCTCCTGATAGTAGGTGGTGAGCAGGGTAGTGTCCTCGGGAACGAAAATGTCGGGGGTGATGCCACCGCCACCATAAACCTCACGGCCGATACGTGTTTTGTAAGGTGTGCCCGTCTGGGGAATGCTGTCGGGGGTGAAGTATTCACCGCGTTCGTAGCGTGCAATGAGCTCGTTCTCGTAGTCCTCGCCATGACCAGGTTGGTAGGGCTTCTGTATGCAACGCCCAGAAGGCGTGTAGTATCGGGCGATGGTGAGACGGACTACGCTACCGTCTCGGAACTCCATGGGTTGCTGGACAAGTCCCTTACCAAAGGATCGGCGCCCAATGATGGTTCCACGATCGTTATCCTGTATGGCTCCGGCAAATATCTCGCTGCTGGAGGCAGAACCTTCGTCGATAAGTACAACGAGGGGGAGACGAGTGAAGGAGCCGTGTCCATCGCTGTAGTAATCCTCGCGTGGTGATTTTCGACCTTGGGTATAAACGATGAGCTGTTTGCCAGAAAGGAACTCATTGACCATCTGGATGACAATGTGCATATAACCACCTCGGTTGCCTCGGAGGTCAACAATAAGACTTTGCATGCCGTCGATGCGCAACTGTGCCATGGCAGCCATAAATTCGGAGTAGGTTTGTTCGCCGAAACTCTTTACTCGGATGTAGCCTGTCTGTGGTTGTATCATGTAGGCCGCATCGATGCTCTTCACGGGTACAGGGCCACGCACAACCTTGATGTTGAGGGGCGCAGTGCGACCAGGTCTGTGGATGGTGAGACGAACGATGCTACCTTCTTCTCCCTTGAGGTGACGCACAACCTGATGCTGGTCGATGCCAACAAGGTTAAGGGTGTCGGCCTTGACGATTCGGTCGCCTGCCTGTATGCCGGCCCGTTCGGCTGGGCCTCCCTTGATGGCCGTGATAACGTTGACCGTGTCGCGTGCCATGTTGAAGGAGATGCCGACTCCAGAGAAACTGCCTTTGAGATCTTCGCTGGCTTCCTCGGCATCGTCAGCTGGGATGTAGGCCGAGTGAGGGTCGAGTTCGGAAAGAATCTTAGGCATAGACTCTTCCACGAGGGTCGTCATGTCAACGGTATCAACGTATTTGTTGTCAATCATCTGGAGCAGGTAATTGATTTTGTTGCTTCCCGTATTGATGATGCTCAGACGGTTTCCTGAGAAGTGGTTGGCGTAGAAGGTTCCTACGAGTATGCCGACGACCAGACTGACGGCAAGTAGTAGGGGGGTGAGACGTGAGGATTTCATTCTTCAATTTTTTTTAACACAACTTCGATGTTGGCACGACGCAGTAGGTCGATGCCATCGGTGAATCGGTATTCGCGGGCGTAAACCACGCGACGGATGCCTGCCTGGATGATGAGTTTTGCACACTCGATGCAGGGTGAATCGGTGACGTAAAGAGTGGCACCGTCGCTGTTGTTTCCAGAGCGTGCTATTTTGGTGATGGCGTTAGCCTCGGCATGGAGTACGTAAGGCTTGGTTACGTTATTCTCATCTTCGCAAATGTTCTCGAATCCAGAGGGGGTACCGTTGTAGCCGTCGCTGATTATCATTTTGTCCTTGACAATGAGGGCTCCAACCTTGCGTCGGTTGCAATAGCTGTTTTCCGACCATATGGAGGCCATGCGCAGGTAGCGCAAGTCGAGGTCTTGTTGTTTATTCTCTATCATTAATACTCTATTATTTAATATTTATCATTTATATCTATCATTTAATATCTATTATTTATCATTTATTTCATTAAATAATCTGATTTCTCCTAAGCAGGGCGTCGATGGTAGGTTCTTGTCCACGGAAGTTTTTGTAGAGAGTCATGGGGTGCTCGGTGGCTCCTTTGGAAAGGATTTCGTTGCGGAAACGGTCGGCTGTAGCCTTGTCGAAGATTCCGTGTTGCTGGAAGACTGAGAAGGCATCGGCATCGAGAACTTCGGCCCATTTGTAACTATAGTAACCAGCAGCATATCCTCCACTCATGATGTGTCCGAACTGTGTGGTCATGCATGTCCCTTCTGTGGGTTTCATAAGTTGCAGTTTCTCCCATGTCTTCCATTCAAAGTCCATGACATCCTCATTGAAATCTTCTGTCAATGTATAGTAAGCCATGTCGAGCATACCAAGGCTGACTTGACGGATGCAATTATACCCGGCCATGAAGTTCTTGCTTCGGATGATACGGTCGATAAGTTCCTTCGGTAGGGGTTCGCCTGTTTGGTAGTGCTGGGCAAAGGTGTTGAGGAAGTCGGGTTCCGTAACGTAGTTCTCCATGAACTGACTGGGGAGTTCCACAAAGTCCCAATAGACGTTGGTGCAGGATAGGCTTTCGAATCGTACTTTCGAGAAAAGGGCATGAAGCGAGTGTCCGAACTCGTGGAGGAAGGTTTCTACCTCGCCAAGTGTGAGGAGTGCAGGTTTGGTGTCTGTCGGTTTGGTGAAATTCATGGTCACGGAGGCGTGTGGCCGGCTATCGCTACCGTTGTCCTCGTCAATCCATTGTTCTTTGTAGGTTGTCATCCATGCACCGCTTTGCTTGGAGGCACGAGGGTGGAAGTCGGTGTAGAGAATGCCCAGATAGTTTCCTTCCTCGTCTTTTACTTCCCATACTTCCACATCGGGGTGATATACGGCAATGTCTGTCCGTTGGTGGAAGCTAATGCCATAAAGGCGTGTGGCCAGTCCGAACACTCCCTTCTTTACTTGCGAGAGTTCGAAGTAGGGACGTAACATCTCGTTGTCGATGTCGTATTTCCTCATCCTTAGTTTATGGCTGTAGTAGGCGAAGTCCCAGGCTTTCATCTCATAGTCAGGTCCTTGGGTTTCGCGTGCCAAGGCGGTAACCTCCTCCATTTCCCGACGGGCGGCCGGCATGTAAGCCTGCTGAAGGTCGGAAAGCAGTTTCTCTACGTGCTGAATGTCCTCGGCCATACGTCTTTCGAGAATGAAATGTGCAAAGGTGGGGTATCCGAGAATGTTGGCAAGCTGTCGGCGAACATTGACAATACGTGGCACGAGGGGCAGGTTGTTGCTATCTCCCGGGTGTGTGCCAATGGTCATGTGAGCCATGTACATCTGCTTACGCAGGTCTGCATTGTCGGCGTAGGTCATAAAAGGTCCATAGCTCGGAGCATGAAGGGTGAAGAGCCATCCCTCCATACCCTTCTCCTTGGCAGCCAGTGCAGCAGCCTCTATTCGGCTGTCGGGTAGTCCGGAAAGGTCTTCCTTATTGGTAATATGGAGTTGGAAGGCGTTGGTGTCCTTGAGCATGTTTTGTTGGAACTGCAAGGTGAGTTGGCTGAGTTCCATTTGAAGTTGTGTGAAGCGTTTCTTGTCCTCGTCGGAAAGCAGGGCACCGTGGCGAACAAACCCTTGGTACATGTTTTCCAAGAGGGTATTCTCTTCTGGCGAGAGAGGGCGGTGGTTGTCGTGTACAGCCTTTACGCGAAGCCACAGGTCATGGTTGAGCATGATTTTGTTGCCGTGCTCGGTCAGGATGGGCGACATCTTCTGTGCCAGTTCGTCGTATTTATCGTTGGTATTGGCACTCAATAGATTGAAAAAGGTGTTGGAAACGCGTGTCAATGTTCGATCTCCCTTGGGAATGATGGTATTCTCGAAGGTTGGCGGTTCCGGGTTGTTTACGATGCGGTCGATATCAGCATCGTCGCGTTTCATTCCTTCCATCATGGCTTCTTCATAGTCTTCAAAGCGGATGCTGTCGAAGGGTATGGTATCGTATTGCGTTCCAAATGTTTTCTCCAAAAACGGATTCTTTCTTTCTTCCATTCTCTTAAATCTTCAAATCCTTAAATCTTCAAATCCTCAAATCCTTAAATCCTCAAATCTTTAAATCCTTAAATCTTTCCACCCATGGAATCTCTATATAATTACGTCCAATGGTTACGAGCCCGTCGGCATGTAACTTATGGAGTGTTTGAGAAACCAAAACGCGTGAGGCTCCCACATAATGCCCGATGTCGCTCATGCGGATGTCGAATGTCATCTTTCCTTTGGGGTACTTGGCGTGCGAGATTAAGAAGTGGATGACGGCCTCGCGCAGGGTAGGGCACGGACTGGGTATGCAAGCCTCTTGGCGTCTCCATGCCAATGTGGAGAGTAGGTTGAGATAGTTTAGTCTAAATACTTCGATGTCAAAAAGTAATCTTCCAACATCATTCTTAGGTATCATCAGCAACTGGCAGTCTGTAGCTGCGGAGTAGTGACTGGTGTACAGGCGTTGTATGCCGTAGAGGATGTCGGGCTCAATCACGTTGGGTGCCTCGAGAAACTCCGAGAAGGAATAACCTTCTCTTTGAGTTGTGCTCTGCAGGCAACCTTCAGTAAGAAATACTAAATGCTGGCATACCTCACCTGGTTCCACCCATGTTGCTCCCCGAGGAAGTACCTTCCGTTCGAAAGATACCTTTTCGAGCACATGAGCCAAGTCATTGGCAGCCACTCCCTGAAACAGGGGAAGCGTGGCCAAAGTGAGGTGCAGTTTGCCGTTTGTCATTGATTGTCGAGTTTTTCCTTTATACCCTCGGTGCACCACACTTTGAACTCCTCGTCCTTTCCGTCGCTATAGATGAAGTAGGCTTGCAGTTCGGGATGCTTGGCCAAAACCTGCTGAGCTTTTTCCAGTCCCATAACCATGAAGGATGTTGCAAAGGCATCGGCCATGGAACAGGTGGGAGCAACCACGGTGCTGGAAAGTATGCTATGCTGAACGGGATAGCCCGAATGAGGGTCAATGGTGTGTGCGAGTTTCTTGCCATTGGCTCCGATGTAGTAGTTACGGTAGTTTCCACTTGTGGCCATAGCACAATTGGTGAGGGGGATTACAGCCTGTATTTCCTGATTCTTGCTTGTGTTGTCCTCGATGGGGCGGTTCACACCAACATGCCAATCCTTGCCATTGGGATTGTGTCCTTTGACCACAATCTCTCCACCGATTTCAATCATGTAGTTCTGTATGCCTCGACTGTTGAAGAACGATGCTACTTGGTCAGAACCGAAGCCTTTGGCAATAGCACTGAAGTCCATGACTATGCGCTCGTCTTGTTTTTCTATCTTGTCGCCTGTTAGTGTGACTTTCTGCCAACCCACGAATTGCAGGATAGAGTCAACCTGTGACGAATCGGGTAGGGCACCGCTCTTGAAGCCGAAGCCCCAGGCGTTGACGAGCGGAGCCACAGTCACATCGAAACATCCGTCTGTAGCCCGACTGATTTCCTGGCTCTGCCTGAATACAATACGGAGCAGTGAGTCGGCCTCTTGGCTTTCACCTTTGTTGATGAGACTGATGGTAGAGTTCGGGTTGAACATCGACAGCGAGGCATCTACCCGCTGAAGTTCCCCCATGATAGCCTGGTGGAGCGAGGAGTCGCATTGGTAGGTAGCGTGAAATACGGTGCCGAATATCATCCCCTCTTCTTTCTGAAAAGGTGCTTCATGCGGTTGGTGGCGTCGGATAATGAGTACCGTTCCGATTATAAGTAGTAATAAGAAGGGCAATTGCCACTTCCATCTTTTATTTTCATTTTCCATAAATAATCCCTTTTATAATGCATAATTCATAATTTATAATGCATAATAATATGGCTGCGCACTAATCCCTAATCCTTAACCCTTAACCCTTAACCCTTAATCCTTCACCCTTAATCCTTCACCCTTCACCCTTAATCCTTCTTAGTTTTTCCCACGTCGAATATGAGAGTCACGGTTCCCCCAAAGGTACTGCCTCCGTTCTTTCCGAATCCTGGGGTGTAGTAGGGGGCACCATATTCACTGATAGACTGATGGATGCGAGCCTTGTAGCGGAGATTCCATCCGAGGCGGATGAACGACCATAATTTCGTTTCGCATCCCACCGAAAATTCGGCCCATTGCATGCGTCCTTTTTGATTAAGCATATTGAACGTCTGTGCCGAACTTGTCCATATGGGATCGCTGAATGCCGGGTCGGAAAAGTCGTAGTTGAACGCGCTGAACCCATATCGTACGCCAATCATCAGTCGATTGCCATTATGTTTCTTGTTTACGTTGTAGTCCATACCCACACGGAAGTATGGAGCCCGGGTGTGGAATCGGTTGCTGTTTTCCTGCCCTTCGCGGTCGCATTCGCCTATGCCCAGTTCGCATAGGGGGAAGTAATGGTCACGGAAGTTCAGTCGGGCACCAACTTCCATTTGGTCGAATTTGCTTCCTACAACCTTCATGACGGGACCAGAAAGGTCGGCAAACACGGCAGCACCACAGAATACGGGAGCCTTGGGTATCTTTTCCACCTTTTTCGCCCCGATGGCAGGCTGGGCAAGCAGACTACTCAGTAGCAGTGTGAAGATATATCTTGATATTCTCCTGAGATTCATAGTTAACAGCAGCGTTGGAAATAACAACAGAATCGACACATTGAGTAGGACTGTCGAAGTCGATGCTTAAAAGTTCGTGGAACATGGTCGTGGGACAATCTGGCGATTCGAAGTGGGGCGTGTTGCTCTTCTTTACTCTTATCACTACATTTTGCGTAGCCTGCGCCTCGGCGTTGTAAAAAGAAAAGTTGAGTGTGTCGGCCTCCTGCCAATAGCTCATGGGCATAGACAAGGTCGCCACATTCGTGCCTCGGTTGTAGAGGATGTAATCGCTGCCCTCGGTGGTCACTGTCAGTGTGTCGAGTACCTTCACCTGTTGACCGTCGGCTGAATAGAACGCATAGTTGCATGTGACCACATTGTTCAACGTGCAGTCTATACTTTCGCAACCTATGAGGAAAAGCAGGAACAATCCTACTCCCATGGACATCCCGACCTGTCGAAACCTCATATCTCCTTTTCTATTTGGTACTTGTTGCGTTCGGATGAGTTTCGACTGATAAGTTCGCCCAGGAACCCGGCCACAAACAACTGTGTACCCAATATCATCATCGTCAGGGCAATGTAGAAGTAGGGGCTCTCGGTTACCAGTCGGGCAGGAAGTGCTGCAGCCAGACAATATAGTTTGTTTGCACCAACAACCACGGCTGCCACAAAACCAATCATGAACATCAGTGTTCCCACGAAGCCGAAGACATGCATAGGTTTCAGGCCAAAACTGTCGAGGAACCACAAACTAAGTAAATCCAGATAGCCATTCACAAAGCGGTTCCAACCCATAAACTTCGACTTACCGTGCTTACGAGCCTGGTGGTGGACGGGTTTCTCACCAATTCGGGTGTAGCCTGCATTCTTGGCTAAGTAGGGGATGTAGCGGTGCATCTCACCATACACCTCAATGTTCTTCACCACATCCTTGCGGTATGCTTTCAGTCCGCAGTTGAAGTCATGCAAGTTCTTGATGCCACTTACCGTTCGGGCCGTGGCATTGAACAACTTGGTGGGAATGGTCTTCGACAGGGGGTCGCCCTTACTGCGGTTCATCTTCCAACCGCTCACCAAATCGTAGCCGTCTTCCACAATCATCCGGCGGAGCTCGGGAATCTCGTCGGGCGAATCCTGCAAATCTGCATCCATGGTAATGACAACGTCACCTTCTGCCCGCTCAAATCCACAATACAAGGCAGGGCTCTTGCCGTAATTTCGACGGAACTTGATACCCTTTACTTCCGGGTGTTCCACTTGCAATTCTTCGATAACTTGCCAAGAGCGGTCAGTACTTCCGTCATTTACAAATATTACTTCGTACGAGAAGTTGTTTTGGGTCATCACCCGTTCTATCCAGTCGTATAATTCCCTCAGTGAATCTTCCTCATTATAAAGAGGTACAATAACCGATATATCCATTAGTCGTTTGGTTGTTTGGTCGTTTGGTTGTTTGGTGTCAACTTTTAACTTTCAATTTCATTCCCATAAATGCCGTAGGGAGAATCAGTATCAGCGCAATGGTGCAGTTCATCCATAACATCTGAATGGTGGCTTTTACTGGCGATAGTAGGGGAGTGAGCATACTCTCTACAATTGCGTTCATGTCCTCGTTTCCTGCCATGGAAGTCAGCAAATTACGGAATTCCTCGGTCTCCAATGTCATTCGAATGTATTCTGCAAGCATTCCGTGGTCGAGAAAGGCAAAATAAGCATATTGCACCGCTGCCGTCAGCAGTATGGCATAGAAATAAATGCTGAAGGCCATCCAACAAGCCCTGCCAAAAGATATTTCAGTTACCTGACGGCGGAAACGGCGAATCAATCGTCCTGCTCCCACAAAAGCCATCAGTCCTGCAATGTTACTCACCAAGCTCAAACCGGGATGGCGCAAACCATATACGGCACATAGGAAACTAATGCAGCACACTATGCCCACAATGGTGCCATAATTCATGCAGTAGGCGCGAGCCTGCTGCGTATCAAAACGTCTTTTTTCAATCATGCGCGCAAAGATACAATAATTTATTGGATTTTGGAAATAGACAATCAAAAATCAGCACACAATTGTATTTGAATGCATAAAACCTGAATTTTGAAATTGATAATTTTGTATTATTAAAAATAAGTTGTACCTTTGCACCCGCAAATATGGGAAAGTCCCGTACGGCATGCTCCCTCGGAAT
>CAMVOK010000022.1 GCA_947169115.1 uncultured Prevotellaceae bacterium | reverse complement strand
ACTCGCGACCCCAACCTTGGCAAGGTTGTGCTCTACCAACTGAGCTATTGCCGCATTATGTCAAAGACGTGGGTGGTGATGGATTCGAACCACCGAAGGCGTAAGCCAGCAGATTTACAGTCTGCCCCATTTGGCCACTCTGGTAACCACCCTCTCGCAATCTGCTGCTTTCGCAAACAAAAAGATGTGACTCCTGCGGGATTCAAACCCACAACCTTCTGATCCGTAGTCAGATGCTCTATTCAGTTGAGCTAAGGAGCCATCATTTTGTTTTGTGGGCGCTGACGGATTCGAACCGCCGACCCTCTGCTTGTAAGGCAGACGCTCTGAACCAGCTGAGCTAAGCGCCCTGTCGGAACCTCTGTTCCTGATTTGCGGGTACAAAGGTACGACTTTTTCTCATACTACCAAAATTTTTACTTGTTTTTTTTCAATAATTCTTTAATTTAAGGGTTATTTGGACGTCTCGGTCTTCATTTTACCCTTCTTAGAAGAGATTTCGTAGTTTCTCCCCACCGTAAGTTTAGGCTCCACGGGGGCCACTATTGTGATGCAGAGTTCTGCAGATTGCTCTTCGGGGTTCTGCACTCGCGAACGAATATTCAGCACTCCATTGTCAACAGACCAAAGTACATTCTCGGCCGCAAGGCTATCGGTACTGCGAACTCCCATCTCGTAGTTTTCGCCGTTCACAAAGCGGACACGGGCAGGGATATTCACGTTTACGCCCTCGAAGGGCTTTGTTTCTACTACACCTTTTGCGTTACTACTGGCAGCTACCATCATGATGGTGCTTACCAAAATCATCATCTTTTTCATAGCTAACAATCTTTTTACCTTAATAACTGTGTTTCTTTTTTCTCTTTTTCTACCTCCTCGCCAGGAGGTCTTTCGTTAGATGACGATGCAAAGTTAGTACCATTTGAAGAGAACAGCCAAACAAAAATATGTTTTTTAGCATAAAAATACCCCTTTATTGACCTATATCAAGTGCCTCACGACAATATGGCAGACGAAAATGAGGGTTTGACAGGTTGTCACCCCTATGCGCGCGTATATAATAATATGGTATGCGCGCGAGGAAAAAGAGTCTGAAACGCCCCAAAAGGACACCCTCGTTTTGCCATAAGGTTGACGAGGCTTCGTCAACCTTATGACCAAGGCTCGTCAACCTTATGACGAAGCTCGGTCAACCTTTTGACGGAAGCCCGACATAAGGTTGACCGAACGGAAGAATCTAAAAGCTCCCCTTAAACCTCTTAAACTTTAATTTTGTGAGAAGAGAGAAGTGAGAAGTGAGAAGAGGTCACTTCTCACTTTCTAATCCTCTAAACCTCTAAACTTCTTGCCCCGCTTCGCTCTGCAAGCGTAGCCCTACGGGCGTCCGATTACTAAACCTCTAAACTCCCCCAATCATATCGACAGCGTGTTGAGGACGGTAATGAGGTCCTGCTTCAACGGTTTGTCGCTCTTTACGGCCTGAGAGAAAGGAACATACACGATTTCGTCATTGCGAATGCCAATCATCACATTTCGCTGTCCGTCTAATAGTGCCTGTATGGCCCCCCACCCCATACGGCTGGCCAGAATGCGGTCGCCTGCCGACGGGCTTCCACCACGTTGCAAATGGCCAAGAATGCTGACACGCACGTCATATTCAGGGTATTCCTTCTTCACGCGTTCCGCATAATACATGGCACCGCACTTCGGACTTTCACTGACAATGACAATCGAACTGGACTTAGACTTACGGATACCCCGACCTATAAACTGTTCCAACTGGTCGGCACCCGTAGAGTCCTCTGGAATGATGGCCGCCTCTGCACCTGCCGCAATGGCACTGTTCTGAGCCAAGAATCCCGCATCGCGCCCCATCACCTCAACGAAGAAGATACGTTCATGGGAATTGGCCGTATCACGAATCTTGTCAACACACTCCATGATGGTATTCAACGTGGTATCGTAACCTATGGTCAAGTCGGTGCCATTCAGGTCATTGTCAATCGTACCCGGCAAACCGATGCAAGGGACGTCAAACTCCTGAGCAAATTGCCGCGCACCTGAGAGCGACCCATTACCGCCAATGATCACCAGAGCATCAATTTCACGAGCCACCATCACATCATAGGCTTTTTGCCTACCCTCAACGGTCATGAAATCCTTGCTACGCGCTGTCTTCAGAATCGTACCGCCACGGCCGATGATGCCCGAAACATCCTCGGTATGGAACTCACGTACTTCATTGTTTATCAGACCTTCATAGCCACGATAGATGGCCATTACACGCAAACCACTGGCAATGGCTCCGCGCGTCACGGCACGGATGGCCGCATTCATGCCCGGTGCGTCACCGCCCGAGGTCAGTATTCCAATTGTCTTAATCTTTCCCATAGTCATTGTTTTTATGTTCATCCTCACAAAGGTACGAATAAGTATGGGAAAACGCAAATATTTTTTAAAAATTTGGCAAATCGCCGACTTTTTCGTATCTTTGCGCCCGAGTTTGTATCAACATAAAGTCTAACTCTATTTAATTACTTAACAAACAATTATTTAACATGGCAGATTACAAAAATGTCGCACCCCTGGAAGGTTTCAACTGGGAAGCCTATGCCAATGGTGATGCCAACACTGGCGTGAGCCGCGAGGCTCAGGAGAGTGCTTACGAAGGCTCTCTGAACAAAATCGACGACCACAAGGTTGTTGATGGCACAGTTATCTCTATCAACAAGCGCGAGGTGGTCGTAAACATCGGCTCTAAGAGCGATGGTATCATCCCCGCTGGCGAGTTCCGCTACAACCCCGACCTGAAGGTGGGTGACACGGTAGAGGTTTACATCGAAAACCAAGAAGACAAGAAGGGACAACTCATCCTCTCTCACAAGAAAGCTCGTGCAAGCCGCTCTTGGGATCGCGTGAACGAGGCTATGGAGAAGGAAGAAATCATCAAGGGTTACATCAAGTGCCGCACAAAGGGTGGTATGATTGTCGATGTATTCGGCATCGAGGCCTTCCTGCCCGGCTCTCAGATTGATGTTAAGCCCATCCGCGACTACGACATATTCGTGGGCAAGACAATGGAGTTCAAGGTTGTGAAGATCAACCAGGAATACAAGAACGTAGTTGTCAGCCACAAGGCTCTCATCGAGGCCGAACTGGAGGCTCAGAAGCAGGAAATCATGAGCCGTCTGGAGAAGGGTCAGGTTCTGGAAGGAACTGTCAAGAACATCACCTCTTACGGTGTATTCATCGACCTGGGTGGCGTAGATGGACTCATCCACATCACAGACCTCAGCTGGGGCCGCGTAAGCGATCCTCACGAGATTGTGGAACTGGATCAGAAAATCAATGTTGTTATCCTCGACTTCGACAACGAGAAGAAGCGCATCGCTCTGGGTCTGAAGCAGCTGACTCCACACCCCTGGGATGCTCTGGATGCCAACCTGAAGGTAGGCGACCACGTAAAGGGCAAGGTTGTCGTTATGGCCGACTACGGAGCATTCGTAGAAATCGCTCCTGGTGTAGAGGGTCTCATCCACGTAAGCGAAATGTCATGGAGCCAGCACCTGCGCAGTGCCCAGGACTTCATGAAGGTTGGCGACGAGGTAGAGGCAGTCATCCTGACTCTGAACCGCGAAGAGCGCAAGATGTCTCTCGGCATCAAGCAGCTGAAGGACGATCCCTGGCAGAACATCGAGGAGAAATACCCTGTAGGTTCAAAGCATACCGCACGTGTGCGTAACTTCACCAACTTCGGTATCTTCGTTGAAATCGAAGAGGGCGTTGACGGCCTCATCCACATCAGCGACCTGAGCTGGACCAAGAAGATTAAGCACCCCAGCGAGTTCACCCAGATTGGTGCCGAACTGGAGGTATGCGTACTGGAGATTGACAAGACCAACCGTCGTCTCTCTCTCGGTCACAAGCAGCTCGAAGAGAATCCTTGGGACGTATTCGAGACCATCTTCACCGTTGACAGCATCCACGAGGGTACTATCACCGAAATGCTCGACAAGGGCGCAGTCATCCAACTGGAGTACGGCGTAGAAGGCTTCGCAACACCCAAGCACCTCGTTAAGGAGGACGGCAGTCAGGCTCAGCTCAACGAGAAACTGCAGTTCAAGGTTATCGAGTTCAACAAGGAGAACAAGCGCATCATCCTCAGCCACAGCCGCATCTACGAAGATGTTCAGCGTGCTGCCCGTGAGGAAAAGAAGGCTAAGGCTCCTCGCAACGCCAAGAAGGCCGAAGCACCCGCTATCCAGAACCAAGCTGCCAGCACCACTCTGGGCGACATCGACGCTCTGGCTGAGCTGAAGGCTAAGATGGAAGGCGAGAAGTAAATCCTTAACAGGATGTAAAATGTATAATGTCAAATGTACATTATACGAAATTCCATACAAAGAGAGACGCGCATACGATGCGTGTCTCTCTTACATTTGACATCTGACATTTGACATTCAACAGAAGAGTGGAACCCTTAGACCTCTATATCCTGGGATGCGGAAGTGCCAACCCGACACAGCGCCATCGTCCTGCGTGTCAAGTATTATCGACACGAGGCAAAAACTTCATGATTGATTGTGGAGAAGGGACGCAAATGCGCTTCGCACGTCTCGGACTGAGCATGAAGCGTATCGGGCACATCTTCATCTCACATGCCCACGGCGACCACTGTCTGGGACTCCCCGGGCTCATCTGCACGATGAGTCTGCTCGGGCGCACCTTCGACCTCCATATCCATGGGCCTAAAGAACTGGAACCGTTCCTCCAGAGTGCCCTCCATCTCTTTTGTCCCAATCTGGAGTTCCATGTCGTTTTTCATGCCGTCGATACCACCCAGCACCAGCTCATCCACGAAGAGCGTTCCATGGAGGTGTGGAGCCTACCTCTGCGTCACCGTGTACCCTGTTGCGGATTTCTGTTCCGCGAAAAACCCGGACAAAGACATATCTGTCGGGACATCATTGACATGTACGAGATTCCCGTCAGTCAAATCAACAACATCAAGGCTGGCATGGACTGGACCCTGCCAGACGGGACACTGATTCCCAACGAACGCCTGACAACGCCCCCGTCTCCCACGCGCAGCTTCGCCTATTGTAGCGACACGGCTCCCCAACCCGGTCTGGCAGACCTAGTAAGAGGTGTGGATTTGCTGTTCCACGAAGCAACATTTGGGAAGGGAGACGAAATGCGTGCCCGTCAGACCTTCCATAGCACCACGGAAGAGGCTGCTCGCGTGGCTCTCGAAGCCCAAGTGGGACAACTCTGCATCGGTCACTACTCCGCACGCATAGAAAACGAAGCACAAATGCTTGCCGAAGCACAACAGATATTCCCCAATACCATACTGGCCGAGGAAGGAAAAAGAATTAGTATTTAACGTCAATTTTTGCACGGCAAGCGGCAAGTAATCGGTTACGACGAATTCATAGACTTTGTTTTTGTCGGCAAATTATACGCAATCGTACCATCAAGGCCCAGAATGGGCAACAGATTACAGGCAGGGGTAAAGCCCATGCTAAAAAAAGCCGTAACGTTAGCCCTGTAATCGGACGACCCGAAGGGGCTCTACGCTTGCTGTGCAAGAAAAGGCGACAGACAGTTCTGCCACCCCTTCGGGGTTTGCATACTGCATACATTTTAACAGGGGTTCTACCCCTGCCTGTAATCTTATCAGCCCTTCGGGCTTTGCCGAACCTACATGGCACTCGGAAAAGCTCAAATAAATTTGGCTTTTCTCTCGTTTTTTCTTGCTCCGTTACTCTACGCAAGCGTAGGTCTTTGACCTTCCGATTACGTAACTTTGGATAAGTTACTCCGTCTCGGCAAAAAAACAAACGTATTTATTTTGTTTTGCTCTCGACTTTTCGTAACTTTGGCTTCCAGATTCGTGTTATGACGGTTGTAAGTACAATAAAATACATAATATGACAGGAAGCAAACCATACCCACAAATTGAGGAAGAGAACAATAGCAGTCAGACGCTCTCTGAACCAGCCGTAGCTTTGGTCGAACCTAAGATACAGGTACAGCCAGAGGATGTGGCTTATGCCCATATCGTGAACGGTGTACTGCAAGTTTCTCCCGACATTGAGGAGGAAATGGCAGAGGTGGAGCGTGGGGAGACAGTTTCTATGGCAGAGTTTAGAAACATGTTTGCAAAATGGCTCTAATTGTTGAATTTAGTCGTAGAAGCACAATCCAACTCCAGAAGATATTAGAGTTCTACGACGAACGAAATGGGAGTGACGTATATAGTCGTCGTTTGCTGGAATACCTGCTTGACGAATTACAGTTGCTTTCCGTAATGCCTACAGCAAGCAGTCCCTCCACTCAATCAGATATACGTTTCTTTTATTTGATGGACTTCACCATCATTTTCCGCTACAACTCCAGAAAACTAACGGTGCTGAGCATACGATCGTCTCGGCGTAGTCCCTTAAAGGTTTATAGGAAACGGTAAAGGAAGGCACGCCTAACATAACTTTTTCGGGGAATACACAAATTTTATTGCCAAATTGTTTTGGCATTCACATTTATTTTGTAATTTTGCCATGTCCAACCCTTTCGTCTGACACCAAGAGTGGTGCAGATCTGTAGCTGCCGATAGGAAATGTACAGAAACGAATAGGTGGGGCACATATATGACAAAAGCGTTCTTCTGACGCTTTGTTCTTTGGCTCTTCGGAACTTCGCAAACTCCATAACTTGCCAGAAAACAAAGCAACATGGGACGCCTACAGGGTATGCTTCTACATATCTTGCCTATATACTATATATAGGTATATTGTATGCATACGTACGCGTGGGCCTCTGTATTGTTGCTTGTCCAAAGGCAAGTAGGCAATGCGAAGGCCTCGAAGAGCGGGACAAGTAACAGAGACAAAGACTCCCGCGCTTTTTGTATCTATATGTCTCAAAACTTACAGTTAACATGATTAGCCGATTCTGGGGTGTCTGTCGGTAGTTAATTATAAGTGAAAAAGATGGATTATAGACATGAAATGGCGAGAAAATTTGGAATTCTCTGTATTCTCCTGCTGTTTTTCCCTTTGTACCTGAAGTCACAAAAAAACTATCGGGTTACGGTCCAAAAGCTCAACGTAAGGCAATCCCCATCAACACGTGCGTCAGTTGTAGGCTCATTAATTTTAGATGAGAATGTCCAGGTGTTCAACATCAACAATGGTTGGGCTGAGATTGGATATAAGGGACAGAGGAGATTTGTGAGTGCACAATTTTTAACACCTGAGCCCAATCGTACGAAACAAGACCAAACTCCTAAAAAGGGAAATGTGCAACAATTCCAAGCATCGAATTTGGGAAATACACAGCAAGGTAGAGAACAAGAATGTGTTTCAATAACACATAAACAGGAACTACATAGACAAAAGCAATCACATTCTACAAAAAAATGGGAATGGGATCCCAAGTATATGGGGGTAACGCATTTTTTGTACAACACGTCAGCTAAAAAATCCTACACGCAAACGATTGGTGTTGGTACATTACAAGGTGTCCAACTAAGTCAATACACATCTGTTGCCCTTGGGATAGATATTGATATGCATACGCATCATTACAAAGGTCAAGATCTTCCTTGGTTGATGGCAACATATGTAAATATGCGCGGTTATTATCCACTTAAAGATAACTTTACTCCATTTTTGGGCTTGTCTATAGGAGCAGACTTTTATATTCACCCCAAACCCAACGGGGCCAATTTTTATTGTGAATTTGGTCCTGGATTCCATTATAAGAAACTTGATTTTAACTTCGGGCTTCAACATACAGTCAAAAAGTTAAATCATTTTTATACAAAAATAGGTATAACTTTATAATCTCAAATGGTTATGAAAAAAACAAACAACGAAGAGATTATCAACAGGAGAAAATTCTTCAAAAAGGCAGCAGGATTGCTTGTTCCGGCAGTTGCATTGAGTATATTACCATCATTTTTAACATCGTGTGAGATTGACGAACCGTATCCAAGCACTGGAGAGCAAGGCACAAAAGGTTGTACAAAATGTATGACAGTTTGCACTCGAACTTGCCAGTCACAATGTCAAGATATTTCTACTCGGTCTTCAACTTGTCGGGCAAATTGCATACAATTATGTATAAGTACATGTAAATATATGTGTGTAGGTACAGCATCAGGTGCCACAAAATAGTAGATGTATGTCAGCCATAAAAAGTATGGAAAGACCATGGAAGGAAGGCTTCTCAAAAAGTATAACTTTCATAGTTACAAAGGATTGTCAATTAGCCTGTAAGTATTGTTACCTTGTAGGGAAGAATTCGAAAGAGCGAATGACGTGGGAGGTAGCCAAGCAAGCTATTGACTATATCCTCGACCATGAGTCAGAGTTTAAGGAGGACAGTGTCGTTTGGGAATTTATCGGGGGAGAGCCATTTTTGGAGATAGAACTTATTGACACAATATGTGACTATCTGAAAACAGAAATGTTCTACAGGAATCACCATTGGTTTAATTCTTATCGTTTTAATTTTTCCACGAACGGTATAAATTACCATACGGAAAAAGTGCAGCGGTTCATTAATAAGAACCGTGAACACTTGAGTATTGGCATTACCATCGATGGGACGAAACGGAAGCATGACCTCAACCGCATTTGGAAAACGAAGGAGATGGAGCAAGGCGTCATGCCACGGCCGGAAGAAAAGCATGGCTCGTATGACGATGTCATTAAAAATATACCCCTATGGTTAGCCCAGTTCCCTAATGAAGGAACAAAAGTAACAATAAGTTCGGCAGACATTCCCTATATCTATGAAAGTGTTCTGCATCTTTATTCCCTTGGCATTCATGAAGTGAATATAAATTGTGTGTTTGAAGATGTATGGAAGGAAGGTGATGATGTCCGCTTTGAGGAGCAACTAATGCAGTTGGCAGATGCCATCATTGACGGAGGGTATTACGAAGATTATACTTGTTCGTTCTTCTCGGAGCATATCGGGAAACCAATGGATAAGGTACAGGAAAACCAAAACTGGTGCGGTGCGGGCATGATGCTCTCCATTGATGCCGCTGGTAACTTCTATCCATGTACTCGTTTTGCTGGATATTCACTCCGAAACAAGAAGCCTATCATTATTGGAAATGTTCATGACGGCATAGACAAAAACAAGTTGCGCCCATTCCTGACACTGGACCGTACCACGCAATCGCCAAAGGAGTGCATTGATTGTGAAGTGGCAAGCGGTTGTGCATGGTGCCAGGGAGAAAACTATGATGCGGCAGACACTCCAACTATATATCAACGTGCTACGGCAATCTGCAAAATGCACAAAGCAAGGGTAAGGGCCAACAACTATTATTGGAACAAACTCTACCGCAAGTTGGAGTTGGAGGGATTACGCGAGGAATACGAGAAGAGTAAACGCAAAGTAAAACAGGAGATATGTTGAGAATAATAAATGTGAGAATGAATATAATAAACAAATGAAAATTAAAATCGTATGAAAAAATTTTTTTATTGGGAACCATTGGCTATAGTAGCAATGACTATGACTTTAACCCTTGTTTCATGTAAAGATGATGACGAATACAACAAACATGGAGGAAAACATGAGTATGTAGATTTGGGCTTGTCAAGTAGTACTTTATGGGCAACGACAAATGTTGGAGCATCTAAGCCAGAAGAGTATGGCTGTTATTTCGCTTGGGGAGAAACAAAAACAAAAGAATCGTACACTTCTGATAATTATTCACATCGTTATAATGTTGAAGTTAGATATAACTCTTCAATAGACGCAGCCCGTGCAAACTGGGGAGAGGAATGGTGTCATCCCTCAAACGCTCAATGGGAAGAACTTATTAGAGAATGTACATGGACATGGACAACTCAGAATAATGTTGCAGGTTTTTTAGTTAAAAGTAGAAAAAATGACACTTCAATTTTTTTACCGGCAGCGGGCCGTTATGGTAGTTCCATATCTGACGTAGGTAGTTTTGGGGGATATTGGTCTAATCAATCCTATTCAGAACAGATCAAACATGACAAGGCATATATCTGTGGCTTTAGTAGTTGGTTTGGGAAACCAAAGCCTGAAGTGTATCGTGTAGAACATTACCAAGGCTTGCCTGTTCGACCTGTTCGTAAAAAATAACTTAGATAATATTACACGATTTAACTCTTATTATTATGAGAAAGAAACTTTGGATGGTAGTTGTATTTGTAACAGGAATTATTTGCATGATAATGAGTTCCTGTGGTGACGATGAACCGGCACCAACACAAATGGCCACACATGACATCAATGGGAATGAGAATAGCAAAATAGAGGAGGACAAAACTCCTGAAGGCGTTGTTGCTGTGGATTTGGGGTTGCCAAGCGGTACACAATGGGCAAACATGAATGTTGGTGCTGTAAATGATTACGAGTATGGAGGTAAATATGCATGGGGGGAGATAGAAACGAAGAATACTTATAGTTGGCAAACGTACAAGTATGGAAACGATGTTCGATTAACCAAATATAGTTTATTTGAGGATAATTTAACAGAGTTAGAACAGATTGACGATGTAGCTTCCGTCAACTGGGGAAATAAGTGGCGTACCCCTTCGTATTCTCAGTGGCAAGAATTGAAAGACAAATGTACGTGGAAAAGAATTGAGATTGAAAAAATCTATATGGTAACTGGTTCCAATGGTAATTATATCATGCTGCCTATTGCTGGGGCTATTTTCAACAATTCGCTCGACTATGCTGGGGCATATGGTTGGGGGTTTTACTGGTCACGTAATATAGTCAAAGCTACGCCGACCAAAGCATACTATATGGAAATTGGCTCTAGTAATTCAAGAATATCCTACGATTATAGATACGGTGGCTTTTCTGTTCGTCCCGTACGCAATGCTCCGTAATCTGTTTTGGTCTATAAATATTTCGTAATTTGAGAGGAATGTATTTGCAAAACTACTATGGGAAATATTTTCCACTCATAATTATTAATTTTTAGAACTTACCATGAACAATACTGCTGATTTATGTGGTTATACTTAGTAATTCTATTAGACGATGCGAGTACGTCGTATTGTCACTATCGACCTCACCCCCAGTCCCTCTCCCAAAGCGGGGGGAGGAAGTCACTGATGCCCATCGACACGCTGAAGAACGGGATTAGATTTGGGATGAAGGAGAATCTGATGATTCAGTTTGTCTATCCCGAACGCCCACTGCCAGAGGAATATAACGAGGTGGTGGAAAGCATCGACCATTCGAAGATTAAGTTGGTTAACGCTACCACCCCTAACCCCTCCTTCCCGAAGGAGGGGAGTAAAGATGCAGATGTGCTGGTCGTAAACGAATGGGATACGTTGCCACAAAAAGCAGAGGTTCCTATCGTGATAAGAACTAGCAAGGATGATTTCTTCGCCAGATATAAGGAGATATTTACCTTGTTGGCTAATGCCCCGAGGGTGAATATTTCCTTTACGGATGTGGAGGCATTCACGGAAGCGGACTTTGAGACATATAAGAACGTACTTGCAGAAATCGGCAAGGAAGTTGAACGTTTGTTCGTGAAGGGCAAAACGCCTCAGCTGAACCTGCTGACTGACCGCATGATGCTTACGCAAATGAACAACTGTGGAGCTGGAGATACGACCATCACACTGGCACCCAACGGTAAGTTCTATGTCTGTCCTGCTTTCTATTACGAGGACGAGAAGGACTGTATCGGAGACTTGGAGCATGGATTGGATGTCAAGAACAAACAACTCTATAAGTTGGAGTACGCTCCGATATGTCGCCATTGCGATGCCTACCAGTGTCACCGTTGCATTTGGCTAAATCGTAAACTGACATTGGAAGTGAACACACCCAGTCGCGAGCAATGCGTGATAGCCCATTTAGAGCGCAATGCCAGTCGTGAATTATTGGCCAACATCCGCAAGCATGGTACATTTATGCCCGACACAGAGATTAAGGAAATAGATTATTTAGACCCTTTTGACAAAAGAGAAGAATGGTAACGAAGAAATTGGTTGGTCATGTGACCGTAGTAGAGAAGAACGAGATTCAAACGCTGTTTGAACGCAGGAACGGATTGAATGAGTTGGCCAAAATTGTGACCGCCGATAATGCAGACCTTTATGAGAAACTGGTGAAGGATATGGGTGAAACGGGTACACGATTCCAACAATGGTGGGACACCATGGCCCAGAAGTACCAGTGGGAAAGTGCCGAGGGCGGCAACTGGGAGATTAACTTCGATACGTGCGAGATATTCCTGGTTACATCTGAAACAGAGAAATAGGAAACATAAGTTATGCAGAATTTGTTTATTCAACCGATGTTTATCGGCACTACGGAGTTACTACTCGTGGGTGGCATAGCCCTCCTGTTGTTCGGAGGAAAGAAACTGCCCGAAATGATGCGTGGCTTAGGACAAGGCGTACAGAGTTTCAAACAGGGAATGAAGGAACCTCCTTTGGAAGACACAGAGCACACAGAGGAGATAGAGATTACAGAGGAACTTCCACAATCCTCAAAATCTGAGTAACCTTTGATGGCTGTACTATTCGTGTAATTTCGTGGTTGAAAAGAAAGAAGAATTACTTACATTTGGCGGGCACCTGGAAGTGTTGCGCCAAATGATGTTTCGTGTGCTGGGTGTTGTAATGGTGATTGCCGTTGGTGTTTTCTGCTTCAAGGACGAGACCTTCCGACTACTGCTGGCTCCCAGCGAATGGGACTTCGTGACTTATCGGTGGATAGAGCATGCGATACAGGCAATGGGCTTCGACTTCCATTTCGAGGAATACCATGTAAATCTGATTGCCACAGACCTCAGCAGCCAGTTTATGACGCACATCACCACAGCGGTGTATTTGGGACTACTGGGGGCATCGCCATATATATTGTTTGAATTGTTTCGTTTTATCTCCCCTGCGTTGTATGATAATGAACGTCGATATTCCTCGCTCGTCGCAGTTATCATCTATGCACTGTTTCTTGTGGGGGTATTGATGAACTACTTTGTGCTGTTTCCAATTTCCTTCCGATTCCTTGGCACATACAGCGTATCGGCCCGCGTGGTGAGCAATATTACGCTGGATTCCTATATCAGTACATTTGTCAGTCTGACACTGGCCATGGGGCTGATATTCCAATTGCCCGTCATCGCCTACTTCCTGGGGCGTATGGGATTCATCACCTCCGAGATGCTGGCCCAGTATCGTCGTCATGCACTCATTGTCATCATGATGATTTCTGCTATTATCACGCCCCCCGACATTATGACCCTCATTCTCGTTGCCATTCCCCTGTATTTACTCTACGAAGTGAGTATTCGAGTGGTACATAGATAAGGAAATAACCCCGTCAACGCCAGAGCGGCGGAAAAATTGCAAGAAATGCAAAAAAAATTTGGTCGGTAAAGAAAAAAAACATAACTTTGCCTTGGTAAACTACAAAAAGTGTACAGAAAACATGATTAAAAAGTTCCAAATCCTTGCATTAGCTCTGTTCCTGACAGGTGCGCCCATGAGCCTTATTGCTCAAGGTGACCACGAGGAGATAGAGACGGAACTTTCAGCTGTTACACTGAACGTCAACGGCTCAAAAATACACATTACGGGTGCCGACGGCGAGACCCTGGAGGTTTACAATCTTACCGGAGTAAAAGTTGCTACCATCCGCATAGACAGCAATGACAAGAGCATGACGCTCAACTTGCAGCGTGGCTGCTACATTCTGAAAGTCGGCAAGGTGGTACGCAAGATTTCCATCCGATAAACTCCGTTCATGCACCGCAGCATTTCTGCATTCCTGTTCTTATTGCTCATCTCATGTGGGTTTACAGCCTGCAAAAACAGGCATAACGGGACACGTGCGACAAAACTCGAAGATCTGAAGGAGTGGATTGTCTCCACCTACAACATTGACGGAGAACGACTGCGGGAAGAAATCCGGCACACAGCCGAGGTGACCCGAACACCCATGTATGCCGATAAATTTACCCGTTCGTATTACAAGAACGAATCGTCACCCCTCATCTGGATAACGCGAATGGGAGTCTCCCCCAATGCAGACACCCTGCTCAATTGCATCCGACAGGCCGAGGACATAGGACTTCACCCCGATGCCTTGCATACCGACACTTTGGGGCAAATGCTGCGCCGTATGCATGAGTACGACTTTAGCCATGAGGATGCCAGTAGTCTGATGGGTCGGATGGAGTTTCTGCTCACCCAATCGCTCCTGCGTTACGTTTGCGGACAACGCTATGGATTCACCAATCCCCACCAGTGGCTTAACCACTTGCTGATAGATGAACCACCTGCCGGCGAGGTGCGAAGGGAAGTACAATACCGACGACTCTACGACCAAGGTTCTGAGACGGCAACAGACAGCTTTATGCATCATGCCCTGGAAGAGACGCGTCACGGACGGATTGGGCAACTACTGCGTTCCGTGCAACCCACAGACACACTATACGACCTACTGCACAACGCCTATCGGCAGGCACGGGACAACGGGGACACAGTTCGTGCCAGACTGGCTCGCATCAACATGGAGCGCGCCCGTTGGCGTTATCCCCGTCCCATCAACAAGAAACGCTATGTCTGGGTGAATTTGGCTACCCAAGAACTAACTGCCGTCAATGGTGACAGCATGCTTACCATGCGGGTATGTTGTGGCAACCAAAGCCACAAAACCCCTCTGCTACACAGCGAAATCCGATGGGTGGAACTCAATCCCTACTGGGTGATTCCACAGACCATCGTACGCAAGGAAATCATACCTCGACATGTGGGCGACAGTGCCTATTTTGCCAGAAACAGTTATCGGGCCATCAACAAGGAAACCAAAGAGGAGATTGACCCTACCCTACTCTCTGCTGCCGAGTTGCGTAGTGCACGCTACATCATCCGACAAGAAAACGGTGAGGCGAACTCTCTGGGACGCATCATATTCCGGTTTCCCAACAATTTTTCCGTATTTCTGCACGATACGAACAACCATAGTGCATTCCAACGACAGAATCGTGCCATCAGCCACGGATGTATTCGGGTAGAACGCCCACTCGACATGGCCCTGTTCTTCCTAAACCAGCCTACGGAACTATTTGTAGATCGCATTCGTATAGCCCTGGAGCGGGCACCATTATCAGCCGCAGGACGACGTTACAAACAGGCATATCCCGATGCCAAGCCCATGAGCAATTTCTTCTATGACACTCCCGTTCCCGTTTGGCTCGACTACTGGACACTATACCCCACTCCCGATGGTGCCCTGCAAGCCCACCCGGATCCCTATGGCTACGACATTGTCATAGAAAAACTTTTGAATGACCTTTAAACCTTTCATTACGAAAAGTGTCGAAAGAAAGAATGAAAACCATCGACGAGAAAGAACTCATCACACGACTGCAAGACACCGCCAAACGTGCGGAAGCCTTCACCATACTCGTTGACCAATATAAAGAAACCCTATACTGGCAAATCCGTCGTATGGTGCTGAGCCACGACGATGCCGACGACATCCTGCAAAATACCTTCATCAAAGTTTGGACAGGACTGGACAACTTCAGGGGAGACTCGAAATTGAGCACATGGCTATACCGCATCGCCACCAACGAAACCCTAAACTTCATAGAAAGGAAACGGCACAGCACCGTAAGTCTGGACGACGAGGAAAGCCATGTAGCCATGACGCTGCAAAGTGACCCCTACTTTGACGGCGACGAAACTCAGGCTCAGCTCCAAGAGGCCATAGCACAGCTACCCGACAAGCAACGACAGGTATTCCTGCTAAAATACTACGAGGAAATGAAATATGAGGATATGAGTCAGGTGCTACAGACAAGTGTAGGGGCACTGAAAGCCTCGTATCACCATGCCGTAAAAAAAATATGTGATTTTTTGAGCATAATGATTAAACCTCACATCTAACTAAACGTCTAACAGACAAATGAACCCATAACATGATGACAAACGAAGAAATAAAACTACAGGAACTGGCGGGAAAGGAAAATCCATTCCGAATACCTTCGGGCTACTTCGAGCATTTCGACGAGAGGCTTTTGGCACGTCTGCCCCAACCTGCAGAGCAGCCCCGGAAGACCATCCGACTCATGCCGAGATTGTGGCGCTATGCCGCTGCTGTGGTCTTCGTTGCCGGTGTCGGTGCTGCAATGCTATGGAACCGCAATACGGCACAGCCCACAGCCACCACTGCCGAATTAGCCCAGGAGGAGTATTACAACGATGCGCTTGACTACATCATGGTGGGGAATATGGAGATTGCCGAATATCTGACAGAAGCTGACTAATAAAAGAAAGAGGATATGAAGAAGATTGTAACTATAGTAGCCCTGATGCTGGCCGTCGCAGTTGGTACAATGGCACAGGAGGCTAAACATCCGAGGTTTAACCCCGAGGAGTTTAAAGCTAAATGGGAGGCTTTCATCTGCCAGAAAGCAGAGTTGACAAAAGAAGAGAGTGAGAAGATACTGCCCATCTTCGAGGAGATGAAAGCAAAACAAAGAGAACTGAAACAACAAGAATTCAAGACGAAAAAGAACTTCAACGCTTGTAGCGATGAGAAAAAGTGCCAAGAGGTACTCCTGAAAATCATCGACATACACGAAGATTTTGCAGAGATAGAAGAAACCTACTACAAGAAGATGTGTAAGGCCGTTTCTGCCCAGAAAGCCTATCGAGTGATGTTGGCCGACGACGCCTTCCACCGTGAAATGCTACAGCGTGCCAGTAATCATGGGCATAAAAAGCACGAAAGACCTCAAAGACCCAAATAAAGAAAAAGGAAGTATAGCCATCTCCCACCTCCGCGTTTCATCGAAACAGGTTTCCTTATGTTGCTTTGTTATTTTACTGTTTCGAGGAATGGTGGGAGATTTTTTTTGCCTCATTCCATAAGGCATCCATTTCCGCAAGCGTCATATCCTTCAGGTTACGTCCCTGCTCCTTGGCCTTGGCTTCCACGTAATTAAAACGACGGATAAACTTCTGGTTCGTATTTTCCAACGCATTATCCAGACTAAGGTGGTACAGGCGAGCCATGTTTATCAAACTGAATAGATAGTCGCCGAATTCTTCTTCACTACGCTGACGGTTGCCTTTTTCAATCTCAGCACGCAATTCACCCAGTTCCTCCTGCACCTTGTCCCACACATCCTCGCGTTGCTCCCAGTCGAAGCCCACATTACAGGCTTTCTCCTGTATGCGCTCGGCCTTGATGAGTGAAGGAAGTGCCGTTGGCACGCCAGACAGCACGGTTTTGTTGCCACCCTTCTCTTTCTGTTTGATGAGTTCCCACGACTTCAGCACGTCGCCTGCCGTCTCAGCCACCGCATCTCCATAGACATGAGGATGACGGAAAATGAGCTTGTCGCACAACTTATGGCAGACATCGGCAATGTCGAACTGTCCCTTCTCATCACCAATCTTGGCATAGAAGCAGACATGCAGCAGCACATCGCCCAATTCCTTGCAAATGTTCTGCACATCGTCCTTGATCAGGGCCTCGCAAAGTTCGTACGTTTCTTCTATCGTGTTCTGTCGCAGGCTCTCGTTCGTCTGTTTCCTATCCCAAGGACATTTCTCCCTCAATTCGTCCAGCACATCGAGCACCCGCCCGAATGCGGCCATCTTTTCTTCTCTTGTATGCATTATTTAATTGGACTATTTAACTATTTTGCGATTTAACAATGTAATAAAAACACGAGTTTTCATACATGTGAAGCACAAAGATACAAAGAATTTGACAAATTCACAATTATTTTGTACATTTGCGACATCGTCAAATTGTCCAATAATCAGTTTAATATGCTGTTCGAGAAGAGAAAAAGCAAATTTGCCCGTCGTCTTACATGGCGCATCATCTTAATATTCACCCTTTGTAACATTATCATTATTGGTTTGGTACTGCTAATTGTCATCGCCATGCAAAGGCTGCAAGCCGAGACGCATGCCCGCGATATGATCAACAATATCAACGGTAAGATGGAGACAATGGTGAAATCGGTTGAGATGTCAGCTCGCAACAATGTGTATGAGATAGAAGACAACCTGGATAGTCCCGACAAACTATTAGAAGCCATGGAGAAGGAACTGCGGATGAACCCTCACTATATTGGCCTTGCCGCGGGATTTGAGTCAAACTTCTATTCCAAATACGGGAAATGGTTTGAGCCCTATGTGTACTTTCGCGACAGTACGACCATAGAGCGCAAACAGATTGGCTCTGCCCAGCACGACTATCTCAGTCAGGATTGGTATGCGAAAGGCATTGAGAGCGAGGATGGATACTGGTCGGATCCCTACTATGACAAGGATGTCACAAACCTCATGATGTGTTCTTATGTAAGACCAATCCACGGCCGCACAGGACAAGCAGTCGGCGTTCAGATCGTGGACATTCCCTTGGAATGGCTTTCGGAACAGTTGGACGAGCAGATGAAAAAGATACTCCTTTATGAAATCTTTTCCATAGAAGGCGGTCCAGACACGGATAAGTATTTTTATGGCTTCATTTTAGGTCGGAATGGTCAATATATTGCGCATCCCCAAAAAGAACTTGTACTCAAAGAAAACTTTAAGAAAGTCGTGCAGGCCACAGCGGATACGTCGGATAATGCCGTATATCGCAAGATGATGGCTGGCGAGAGTTCCATGCTCGACAAGATAAAGACTGAAGACGACACATACTACATCAGCTATGCCCCGATACCGCAAACTGGGTGGACGATAGCCGTTGTTCAGCATTGGTCGGTAGTATATATATGGGCCATTGTTCTTAGTATATTCATTTTGATTATCCTTATCATTGGTGGCCTCATCATATTCTTCACCACACAATTCACCATTTGGCATTTCACCAAACCGCTTCGATACCTCACCAAGTCAGTAAACGAGATATCACAAGGTAAGTTTGACACACCATTACCCAAAATCCGCCACAACGACGAGATACGCCAGTTGCGCGACTCGTTCGAGACCATGCAGCACTCACTTGCAAATTACATGGAAGAACTGAAGCGGACCACAGCCTCGAAAGCCTCCGTAGAGAACGAGCTGAAGATTGCCCACAACATACAGATGTCCATGTTGCCCAAGACCTTCCCCCCATTCCCTGAGCGCACAGACATTGAGATATATGGCAAACTGACCCCCGCTAAGGCGGTAGGCGGAGACCTCTATGATTTCTTTATTCGTGACGAGAAACTGTTCTTCTGCATAGGCGACGTAGCAGGCAAGGGCATCCCAGCCTCGTTGGTAATGGCCGTTACAAGGTCACTCTTCCGCAACATATCTGCCCACAGCACAAAGCCAGAGGAAATAGTTTCCACCCTCAACAACTCGCTAAACGAGGGCAATAGCGCCAGTCTGTTCGTTACGTTCTTTGTCGGGGTGCTCGACCTGGCTACAGGCTGTCTGCACTATTGCAACGCTGGACATAATGCTCCGTGGTTGATAAATCCCAACGCAGATGAAGCCTATGCAAAACTTCCCGTCAAGAGCCACCTGCCATTGGCAACAATGCCCGACTGCGACTACACCTCGCAAGAAACCATGCTGACTCCGGGCACCACCATATTCCTGTACACCGACGGATTGGTGGAGGCTGAAAACAAAGCACACCAACTGTTTAAGATAGAACGATTGCAACAGACCTTGGCCACCGCCTCAGCCTATCCCGAACCACTTATCAAGGCAGTGGACGATGCCGTGCACCAATTTGTAGGCAACACAGAACAAAGCGATGACCTTACAATGCTCGCCATCATGTACGCCAATACACAATCAGGGAACAAACTGGAGCGCCAACTCACGCTACAGAACGATGTGCGGGAAACTCCGCTCTTGGGCACCTTTGTGGAAGATATCTGCGAGGAACTGGGCATTGACCCAAAGACCACCATGAAGATGAACCTTGCCCTTGAAGAAGCTGTGGTCAATGTGATGGAGTATGCCTATCCCAAAGACCAACAAGGGGAAGTGCGCATCAAGGCTGAGGCGAATGACACACTTCTGAAGTTTGTCATCAGCGATGATGGCAAACCGTTCGACCCTTCGATTTATGGAGAAGTGGACATCACCCAAGAAGCCGACAAACGTGACATCGGTGGCTTAGGCATCCATTTGGTGCGGAGCATTATGGATGACATCAAATACGAACGTCTGAATGGACAGAACATATTCACCCTATGTAAGAAACTAGGGTAAAAAACAAAAGCGAGGGGCGAAGCTAACACTTCACCCCTCTACTTTTTCAGTTATCAGCGTATCTCTTACTTGATAAGGTCGTTGCGGGTTGCAGCCACATTCTCCTTAACCTCTTCGAGTTGTGCCTTCAGTTGGTCAACGGTGATGGCATCCAGAGGCTTCAAGGTACTAGTAACCTTGGCTACGCTTTCGAATTCGGGATCATAAGAAGCCAGACGACCTACAGCCTCGTCCAGGAGCACGATGCGGAAGGTTGTTGCGGTGGCAGTCTCGTCGTTGAATGCAGAGATGAACTTCTCGCTATTATTCGACAGCACATAGAACTCCTCGATGAGGGAACCTGCTACCATCTGCCAATAATAGTTGATGCGGCCATTAGCATTCATGGCTTCATAGAGTTTCTGGCTGGTCTCGTGAATGTTCGTTACATCATCAATCACCTTGAAAGAGGGGTCGTCGATGTCGGCAGCCAACTTGGCAATAGCAGCCTGATACTCATCGGTGGGCATGTCATACATAGCGGCAATCTTCTGGTCTACACAGAGGGCGCTCAGTGCACGATACTTCTCTGCCAGCGTTGTAGCGTTCTCAGCCACAGAGGGAGACAGCAGATAGTTGGGCTTCACCTGCTTTTCCTGCTCTGTCAACTGTACACCGTTCTCGCCAACCTCCAGGAATGGCAACTTCTTCAGCTTGGTCAGCTCAGAAGAAAGGCTGTCGAGTTCCAACTTGATTTTTGCTTCTACCTGCTCCTGCTCAAAGTTCTTCTCAGCTTCAGCCTCCTGAGCTTCATTTGCACTCTTGTTGCCTCCACATGCAACAAAGGTCATTGCTGCTAATGCAACAGCGAAAAAGGAAATTTTCTTCATTGTTTTGTTTTTTTGTTATTAATAAATTAATTATTTGTTTTTAGTTCCTAATTGTATGATGTCATCATAAGCATTCTGCTATGATGTCTGTCGTTCTCTTATGTATCGGCCTGGGGTGTCGGTCAGCAATAACAAAGTTGTCAATATCGCCATGCAAAGCAACACGCCCAGATTGAACCAAAGCGTCTTGATGTGCCACGAGCCTAACACTTTCTCACTACTATAGAACGGAGCCCTGCCAATCTTGCTTTGTGGGGTCAGGAATATGATGGCACTACGAGGCACAATATGGTCATCAATGACGTCAAGCAAACGTGGCTGGTCACTTCCGGTCACAAACTGGTCAAGCCTGATGTTATAGTTTTTCTTCTTTAGCTCAAGGAATGCCTCCTTGCCATGTTCTCGAATAAAGTCCGACACCAAGCCGTCTTTCTTGAGGGTTGCCTCGTTCTCCGCTTTGGAGAGTATGGCCTCAGCCTCTTCCAAGTAGTTGTTCAGCGACTCATAGGAACCGTCACCACGATAGGGCTCCATGCCGCAGAACGTTGAAAGTACGGGCAGGTTACACTCAATTACACGTTGGTGAGCGGGATCGACAGCCTTGCCTTGTCGCTCCTCTTCGCGCATCGTCTCGAGCTGTGACTGCAGTTCATAGAGGTATCCCTTATTATAGAATTGATGTTCCTGACGATACTTGTCCAGTTGGAAGAATGGACGCTCGTACGCGTTGTCCGTATAGGAGGTCACGGCCAAAGCCTCATAGCTCCATCGCGAAGGAATGAGGTCGGCGATGAGCGGCACATTGCCTGTTGTGCTCTTGGGCGTGAGATCGGAGAAGTTTACCACCAATCCGCAAAGCAGAATCTGTGGAATCAGCAGAATGGGAATGCTGATATAGATGGCTACAACGGAGCTCAGGCATTGCGACAACAAAAGGCCTGTAAGATTGGCTAAGAAGGCCGTTGCAAAAAGAATTATCCACCATATGCCAAACATCCCATGCAACCCCATGATGGCATTGCCTACCAAAATGAAGAGCACAGTCTGAATGAGCGACAGACCTGCCATGAAGATGATTTTCGACCAAATGTAACTGCCGTATGACAACCTGAGGAATTTCTCACGCTTCAGCAAGGTACGGTCTTTGATTATCTCCTCGGCGCTACCACTCATACCAAGGAATGTGGCCACGATAACTGCCATAAAGAAATAGCTCACCAGGTTTTTGTTGTCCATTACGGTATAGCCGCTGGGAGGAGCATAACGGGTAAGCACGGCACAGATAACGGCCAAAATGGGGGCCTGCAACAGAGCGATGGAGAGGTATTGCACATTGGTTACCTTTGCTGCGATATTACGTTGCAGGAAGATAGCAAATTGGCGAAGCTGATTGGGCTTACGTAAGTCAGAGGAAGGCACACTGCCTGCCTTAGGTTCTGCCATAGCAGGTTGTCTTTCCAAATAGAGCTCGTGCCACTCTTGCGGACTCATCTTTCGTTGGTCTAATATCTCTCCATTACTGCCAATGGCCTTTTCATCGATGATGTTAAGCACAATCTCCGGATTCACGTTACCACAAGTCGGGCAGGCACTGGTTTCAGCATCTGCATAGTTGGCTGCTTCCTTGAAGTAGGTAATGGCGTCAATGGGATTACCATCAAATACGGGATACCCACCTCGGTCAAGCAGAAGAAGGCGGTCGAAGAGCTTATAAACATCACTCGATGGCTGGTGTATGTTAACTGCAATCAGTTTACCCTTATAGGTCTGTTCTTTCAGCAGGTTGACAACCATCTCTGTGTCGGCCGAGGATAGTCCCGATGTGGGTTCGTCAAGGAACAGCACAGCCGGTTCGCGTATCAATTCCAAAGCGATATTCAGTCGCTTGCGCTGCCCGCCAGAGATATACTTATTGATAGGAGAGCCAACCTTCAGGTCCTTTATGATATCCAGTCCCAAGTCCTTCAGGGTTTTGAGCACACGCTGGTCTATCTCTTGCTCTGAGAGTGTGGCAAAACAGAGTCGGGCAGTATAATAGAGATTCTGGTAGACGGTCAGTTCTTCGATAAGCAGGTCGTCCTGTGGTACAAAGCCGATAAGGTCGCGAATGGCTGGTTCAGATATATCGTGCCCGTTGATGGTGATTGAGCCTTCCTGAGGATTAATGCTACCATTCAACAGCGACAGCAATGTAGATTTGCCCGTACCAGAACCACCCATGATGGCCATCAACTCACCGCCACGAAGCGTGAGGTTCAGGTTGTGAATTCCAATGTCACTATGGGGAAAACGGAAATTGATGTTGCGCGCACAAAGTTCCACCTGTTTGCTGTTGCCTTCGTCCAACCCTTGCTGCTTGTTATAGGCAGAAAGGATTGACGAATAATAGACAGGTTTCCCGTTTATGCCCTTCAGCACACTGCTCTGCAACCACACCTGATAGGCTCCGGAAAGCACGGGCACATCGTTGAGCAACACATGGTCGTGACCAAGGTAGGTGAAGATGAGCATTCCAGAAGGCATCAACAAAGTCTTCAGGTTTCCTTCAAATCCTTCGGGCTGGAAGAGCATAACTCGCTCACTGGTGCGACTGCATACGAAATTGACAAAGTCGGCGAACAAAGAATCGGGGACACTGAAGGCCGTAGCCATAGTCTGGAACATCGGATGGGGAGCTTGCCCTTCCTTGAGGCCACAGAATTCCATGATTCTGAGCAGAAGCATCATCTCCTCGCTGGCACGAATCTTGCCATGCAACTTCTCACAAATAGACACGACAACCTTCTGCACATCAAGCTTATCACTCATCTCATAAACAGCACGCATGTCGCTGTAAAGATTCAGATAAGTGGAGATATTTCTTATACCAAAGTGATGCCGAAGATAACTCACGAGCATATCCTTTGCTCGTGTTTCATCTACATTTTCCTCCTTTCCAAATAAAGCAAACAGACTAAGGAAACTGGAAAGTACGATGTCCGTCATCTTTTCTTTAACATAAGAATTGCCTACAAAGATACATAAAAAAGTGAAAAGTGAAAAGTGAAAAGTGAAAATTATGAATTGTGGATTGCGAATTGTGAATTAATTCGTATCTTTGTAGCGAAATTTGAAACAACGATATTTTTATGAATACAATCATCCAACAAAAGGATAACGAACTGTGGGCCATCTTTGAGGGACGTCTGGATACAGCCGCCGCCGCAAAGACAGAGCAGGACATGCAGCCCTTGTTCAGCTATGAAGGTAGCGACATCATTCTCGACTGCACACGTCTGGAGTATGTATCTTCCAGCGGTTTACGACTATTCCTTGCATTGCTGAAAGCCACAAAACCCAAGGGCATCAACCTGTATATTACTGGCATGAGCGACGACCTTCGCGAGGTCTTCGACATGACTGGCTTCTCAAGCATCTTTGATTTCAAGTAAGCCCCCATTAACCCCATTAACCCCATTAAATCCCTACATGGAATTAGCAACAAAATATAGCCCTGCCGAAGTTGAAGGCAAGTGGTATCAATATTGGTTAGACCACAAACTGTTCAGCTCAAAGCCCGACGGCCGCGAGCCTTACACCATTGTCATTCCACCTCCCAATGTGACAGGCGTGCTCCATATGGGACACGTCCTGAACGAAACCATCCAGGACATCCTTGTCCGCCATGCCCGCATGGAAGGCAAGAACGCTTGCTGGGTGCCTGGCACTGACCACGCCAGCATTGCCACGGAGGCCAAGGTTGTGAACCGCCTGGCAGAACAAGGCATCAAGAAGACCGACCTCACACGTGAGGAGTTCTTGAAACACGCTTGGGCATGGACCGAGGAGCATGGAGGTATCATCCTCAAGCAATTGCGCAAGCTCGGTTGCTCCTGCGACTGGGACCGCACGGCATTCACCATGGACGGCCCTCGTTCCGAAAGCGTCATCAAGGTCTTCTGCGACCTCTATCGCAAGGGACTCATCTATCGCGGAGTGCGCATGGTCAACTGGGACCCTAAAGCACTCACTGCACTCTCCGACGAGGAGGTCATCTATAAGGAGGAGCACACAAAGCTCTATTACATGCGCTATTACCTTGCCCCGGAAACTCCAGTTTCTCCGAAATCTCCGGAAACTCCGGGCAACGTCATTCATAAGGACGAGAAGGGCTACTATGCTGTGGTGGCCACCACACGCCCCGAAACCATCATGGGCGACGTGGCCATGTGCATCAACCCCAATGACCCCAAGAACCAATGGTTGAAGGGAAAGAAAGTTATTGTGCCTGTCGTAGGTCGCGTAATCCCAGTGATTGAGGACGAATATGTGGACATAGAGTTTGGTACGGGCTGCTTGAAAGTTACGCCTGCCCACGATGTCAACGACTATATGCTGGGCGAGAAATACAACCTCGAAGCCATCGATATCTTCAACGACGATGCTACACTCAGCGAACGCATCGCTACCGCACAGCAGAAATCACTGGCAGAAACGAAAGTGTCCGATGATTTTGTTATCGGGTTGGAGAGGTACGTTGGCATGGAGCGCTTTGCTTGCCGCAAGCAGATTGCCGAAGACATGACGGCTGCCGGTTTGATGGAAAAGATTGAGGATTACGACAACAAGATAGGATGCTCGGAACGCACTGGTGTGCCCATCGAACCACGGCTCTCCATGCAGTGGTTCCTGAAGATGGAGCACTTGGCAGAGATTGCTCTCGGCCCTGTCATGAACGACGACATCAAGTTCTATCCCACAAAATACAAGAACACCTATCGTCATTGGCTCGAGAACATCAAGGACTGGTGTATCAGCCGCCAACTTTGGTGGGGGCATCGCATTCCGGCCTACTATATAACACCCAAGAGCCCCCTTCCAACCTCCCCCGAGGGGGAGGCTTTCCCTCGCGGTGCCTTTGTGGTAGCCGAAAGCGAAGAGAAGGCATACGAAATGGCTTTAGAGCAATATCCCGCCCTGAAGAAACTCTCCCCCTCGGGGGAGTCGGAGAGGGGCTGGTATCTCAGACAGGACGAGGACGCGCTGGACACTTGGTTCAGCAGTTGGCTGTGGCCCATCTCCCTTTTCGATGGCATCAATAACCCTGGAAACGAGGAAATCAAATACTACTACCCCACGGCTGACCTGGTAACAGGCCCGGACATCATCTTCTTCTGGGTAGCCCGCATGATTATGGCTGGCTACGAATACGAAGGCAAGATGCCCTTCCGCAATGTCTATTTCACAGGTATCGTGCGTGATAAGATAGGTCGCAAGATGTCGAAGTCTCTGGGAAATAGCCCTGACCCTCTGGATCTCATCGCACGTTTTGGCGCCGACGGTGTCCGTATGGGTATGATGTTGGCTGCTCCTGCCGGCAACGACATTCTCTTCGACGAAGCCCTATGCGAACAGGGACGTAACTTCTGCAACAAGATATGGAATGCCTTCCGACTAGTTCAAGGCTGGACAGTCACAGAGAGCACAGAGAAGACAGAGGATGCAGAGATTAATGCGAGTGCCGTACGCTGGATGAATGCGAAGATTAAGGAAGTGGGTGCTGAGATTGAAGATTCCTTCTCGAAGTACCGCCTCTCCGAGGCCCTGATGGCAGCCTTCAAACTCTTCACCGATGAATTCTCAGGCTGGTATCTTGAAATGATTAAGCCTGCTTACCAACAGCCTATCGACCGCAAGACACTGGAGGCAACACTTGACATCTTCGAGACCCTGATGAAGATTATTCACCCCTTCATGCCGTTCATCACCGAGGAACTTTTCCAGGCTCTCGCAGAACGTGAACAGGGTGACAGCATCATGGTACACCCCCTGAAGATAGAAGCCCTGACAGACGACGACCGCCAGTTGCTGGCACTGTACGAACAGGCCAAGCAAATCATCAGCGGCGTGCGTGCTGTGCGCAACTCGAAGAACATTGCACAGAAGGAACCACTCGTACTGGAAGCAGTCAAGGGCAACTCCAACTCTTCACTCTTCACTCTTCACTCTTCACTTAAGAAGATGGCCAACCTTTCGGAAATCAAGTATGTGGAGAAGAAGGGCGAAGGCTCGCAAAGTTTCCTGGTAGGTACTGAAGAGTATGCCGTGCCTCTGGGTAACCTGATTGATGCAGAAGCTGAGATTCAGAAGGCAGAAGCAGAAATCAAACGTCTGGAGGGCTTCATGACTGGCATACAGAAGAAACTATCCAACGAGCGCTTCGTGCAGAATGCCCCTGCCCAGGTCGTAGAACTGGAGCGTAAGAAACTGAGCGACGCAGAAAGTAAGATTGCAGCCCTGCGCGATACGCTGAAAGCTTTAAGCAAATAAAGTAAAGCACAAAGGATTAGTAATCTTTCGCACGGAGGATTACTAATCCTAAAGCCCGAACATTACTAATCTTTCGAGGATAAGATTACTATCCTTCATAACGAAGAGAAACAAATAAGGAGCGCCCCCTTTCGAGAGCGCTCCTTATTTGTTTACTGTATTAAAGTGTGAAGGACTTACTTAGCCATGTACTTTTTGCCCTTCTTAACTACAAGTCCCTTATAGTTAGCGTTTACACGCTGACCTGCCATATTGTAGATGTTTCCATAAACTTTCTGGGTTGAGGCTGTAGTACTGGTGATGTCATTTATTCCATCTACATTGCCTTGAGCAACTGTAACCTTCAGCAAAGCACCTTCCTGAGCAAATATCATTTGTCCCCAACGGCCTTCAACGCCATCAGGCAGAGCCTCCACCGTAATCTTTAAGTCGAAGCTGCACTCATCAAGGTAACCATCATCATTCAATACATAATTCTCATTAACAACCTCGGCGTCTGCCCACTCGGGGAAATTCTCCTCGTCTTCAACCCACAGGTCAGTCAGGAGATTGTCGTCATCGTCTGTATTTACCAACAAGGGTTCTACGTGGATGGTAGCCTCTCCACCAGTGGTAGGAATAGTCAGGTCGGTATTGTCCTCGGTATAGAGGTAACCATAGGTAGCGCCCAAGAAACCAATGAACAAAGAGGTCTTCCAAGTAGTATAAGAATACATGCTTTCGGGTTCGTCGCTCTTCTCGAACCAAGTAGATGTTCTGGCATTGTCCAGAGTTTCAGCTTGACAGCCAAGGATTCCAGAGAACGTTTCATTATCCCATCCCTCAATAATAACCATGAACTCATCGTCAATGAAAAGATAGTCCAACTCGGTGCTCATGCCATCCTCATCCTCCTTATAAAGAGGAAACTCTACAGCAGTAAGGCCAGCACTGAAGTTGTCATTGATATTTTCCTCTGAAGCATCACCCTCGGCAATCACTTCGCCCAAAACTGGCTTGCTGTACCCTGCAGGATAGGAAACCTTCTGAATCTTGATATGGAGGTTAAAGCCTTCCTTGGCAGAGAAACTAACCATTGGCAATGTGATGCCCGTAATATAAAGAGGTGCAGCAGGCTTCTCATGATACATATAAATCTTGCTCATGGAAGTGGTAGTATAAATATCTGGTGTTCCCCAGTTCGTATAGAATGTCAGGTCACCATCAGGGTCTTGACGAGTGATTATGGCTGGAGTCTCCTTATTCAACATGAAATCACTCTCGGTACCAGTAGCATAAATATAGCAATTCTCATAGTGAGCAGTGCCATCATCTTCCTTAGATTTACCCACGCCGAAAATGAAAGGTTCAGACTCAGCCGTCTGGTTGATACCAACAAGCTGAACATTCTGAAGAACAGTATTACCTTGAAGAGTAACAGCGAAATCCTTATTCACTCCCGTTGCATAAGCCGTAAGCCCTTCTTCATCATCTGCATCATAGGCTGTCCACTGCCAGGCCGTAGTTTTGTCTGCGGTGCGGTTCACGAAGTTGACAGGAGCGTATGCACCAGCCATAGCCAAATTGCTGCCATAAGAGTAGCCATTTAAGCCCAGACCAGCAAAGAGAATAAGATTACCTGTTTCAAAACTAACTTCAGGTGTCTTGACAACACCAGGAATACTATACTGAGCACCCCTGATACCATCATAAGTAGCCACCCAATCATCGTAGTTATAGACCTCGTCAGGATAGATGCTATAAATTATCCCATAAGAACCAGTAATGGCTCCGGTCTCGTCCAAAGTCAGCGTAATTGAGCCATCGCTGCTGGTTGCAGACTCCAAGAAGATGTAGTAGTTGGTACCATTGGGAGCCTTCTCGCTGGGGAGAGTAGCAACCAGTGTGGGCTGAATGACAATGTTACCATCCTCGATGGTATACCTTACAGTCACGCCATTCTCATATCCAAAAATGTTTGGAATCAAATCGCGGATCACGTTAACCGTTTCTTCGTTATCTGTCGTAGCCGTACCTGTGTACATCTCCCACTCAACAGCTTCATTAGACGAACGAAGCGTACCCGAGCCCTCGTACTTTTCCAGAACAGTACCTGCAGCACGAACGTCCTTGAACTGCTCGAAGGCCGGTTTGAAGTCCTTTACATTGACAAGACCCTTAAAATTCGGAGTTTCCTTGTCAAAAGCCTTAACTCCAGGCTTCTCTCCAGCAACAGTATATTGCTTGAAAGTTGCCTTCTTGTCAACGGCAACCTGATGCTTAGCCTGGAACTTACCAGTATTTTGCCTCTTCAGAGGCTGAGAATTAGCTGTGCATACCATAAGGGCAGCAACAGCAAGAAGTAAAAATTTCTTCATAGTTTTTACCCTTTTAATTAATTAAAAATGTTTATTAATTCTATTTCAATCTAAATGTTATACCACCATTTACTGCTGTGAAATCACCCCCCGTAGGAAGGAAATAGTCGTTAGGAGTTACATTGTATGTGCCATTGAGCATCTGCGCAAATGCACGGGCATAGGTCTCTACGTCAGGAGCCTTCTTGGCAATACTTCCCATATTCTTGTCTATCTTATCCTCTGCACTGTACTCAATCTTCAACTGGCCACTTGCCGGTCTGCTCTGAGTGAAAGCGACACCAGCGATATTCGTCTTGGTCTTAGCCGCATTGGTATAGAAGGTCAGCACCAAACCACTAACTTTGTTCGCACCTGTCGTCTGTCCAATACCCAGACTCTCTAAACTATAGTCCTTATTGAATTTCTTAACCTCAGTATCAATTTTATTGAACAGGTCGTTCTGCTCAGCAGAGAACAAATCCTTGTCAAACTTCCAAACGGCACTGTGGTTAGCTACGTAAACATCCCAACATGCAGAGACCTTGACAGAACCATTTTCATTAACAAGATGGGTCTGATCTTCAGAAAGTTTAAACTCTTGGAAGGTATTAACACCAATCGTGTCAACATGATTCAGACGGAAACCATCTGGAGAGAATACACAAGTGAGGATCTTCGACTCCAATGGTTCAACTATACGTTCCTTATAGGTTACTACGCCTTTGTTTAAGCCAGAGAGATACATCGTGTCCCGACCACTGATAACGTAGTAATTAGTCACTGTAGTGTTCGTGATTTTCTTTTTAAAGGCATCAACATCGGTATAATACTGGTTCCAAGGACGGTCACAGGGTACGAAACGCACTTCCGCACCATGACGTTCACCACGGAACAGGATACTATTTCCTTCGTACGCCTTGAAAGCCAAGTTCTGGTCACCATTCATTCCTACACCGTCATGAGCCCCTGTTGTTGGATTGACAGGGTCAACCAAAACCATCAACACATCATTCCAGGTATTAAATGAGATAATAGGACCCTCTTCTTTCAATAGTTCATAGAAACTGACACTTTCGGTGTATTTGTTGGCATTTCCATCGCGCAGGAAACGATGATTACCTGCCAACGTAACCTTACCGCTAGCATCAAAGCTACCCAAAAGATTTACACCTTCATAAGTCTCATCATCTGTTCCTGCTACGAAATATTGGATGACCCAACCATTATTTCCATTTGAACTTTGTGTAACCAAACGATTCTTCAAATCCTCGCTGAAATGGTTAATACGCAAGGATGCGCTTTCATCGAAAAGGTCATCCTGCTCGAAAGTACATGCGCCAAGGAACAACGCAGCAACAGCTATATACCAAGGATGGGAAAAAATATTTCTTTTCATAAACATGTCCTTAAGTCATTATTGTAAGTCGTAAATCGTAACATTATCACGTACGAAAGTATTGATGTTATTCTGGCGAGCCTTCACCTCCTTACGTATCTCGAAAAGGTGAAGTCCCCATTTTTCTGTGTACCACTTCGTAGCAAGTTCAAACTTCTTCAAAATGGCATTCATACCTTCGGAATCTCTGTTATTATCAATTACTGCCCAGCCATCGAGATAGTCGCGGAAAGATGTAAAGGACTTCACTTCCTCATACTTCAATGTTTGCGTATCCTCCTGATGAGATCTTGCATCAGTTACATGGAAATCGGGTACAAAGCGTTCGGTTTCCTCACCCGTTTCACTATCCACACAAGTTTCCTTCATTATCCTAAATTTGTTCCATGGCTTCGTGGGGTCGTCCAATCCCTGAATGTCGAGCGAATCAATCAGGTCATATACACGCTTCTTGTCGCCATCCTTCAGACCGCCATTAGCACAAGCATCAATAATGGTATTCATCCAACGCACATCATTATTGGTAATTGCACAAGAGAGAGTCTCGACAAAATCCTCATAAATAGCCGATGAAGCATAATGGGTGATGTAACCAAGACAATGTGCCTTTACGGAGTCACGTTTCTGCCAATCACGCCCGTCATAGTCGTTTGGGGTAACCTGTCCAAAATCTATGGGATAGGTTTTCGTCTGATGCAGGATGTGCGAGAACTCATGATGCATGGTATGGAACTGATATTCATTAAGTATATCCATATCTGCCTCTGAATACTGATTGGTAGGTGTCCACAACTTCATCTCGTTGACCTTAATCAGCGTTATCTTCACACCGGCTGAAGCATAACCCAGTTCTTCAGTACCAGTATTTGGAGAATAGGCAGCAGAACCGATGAAATGGAAAATGCGGGGTGCATATTTCTTCATGAATTCGTCACCAGCATACTTGGTGTAAACATCGTAGAAGAGATATTTGATAAAGTGTGCCAACAACTGCGACTTCTTGTAATCGGCAGGTGCCAACTGGTACTCCAGCTTCGATGCTGGCATATTGAATTTGTATTGTATCTCCGTGTTATAGGGGACAACAAAGTTTTCATAGAGCCATTGGTCGAAAGGAGCTGTTGCCGACGTGGGGTCAACCGCAGGTATCGTGGTGTCGAAAATGGATGCGGAAAAGTCATCATTGTCTCTGCACGAGGTCATGCTCATGAGCACAGCCACAACACTCAGAATGTATATTGTTTTTTTCATTTTCATAGCCTCCTTTTAATTATTATCCTTATATAACTCTATATGAGGGGTTATATGAGCCGACACTACATAGCCACTACCACTCGCTCCACCAGCAGAACTCGTCTGACGGTTACCTGGATATCCCGATTCGATTACATTATTGGGAAGCTGAAGCACACGGCGTGGATCGTCCCAGGTCAAAGAATCGGTATGAATGTCATCTTCACGCGCATTACGATAGTGATGGTATATTTTAATACCATAACGTTTGATATCAAACCAACGCAGTCCCTCATGTATGGTCTCGATACGACGGAAATGCAGAATACAATCCAAGACACTCAAGTCATTATCTGTCAGTACCTTCTCAAATCCCATTTCAGCAGGATGTAATTCGCTCACATAGTCATTATATGCCGAAGTACGTCTGTATCTTGTCTTGATTCTGTCGAGAGTCAGCGTAGTGGTTACCAGATGCGAAGAGGTCCACATGTCCAAATCCTGAATAGCTCCACTTTGGTCACCCAAATAGAGTTTTGCCTCGGCACGGCAAAGTAACGTCTCGTCAGCCGTAAAGGGCTGATACAACTGATGAACATAGCCAATACCCGCAATCTTATCTATATATTCGAAATACTCGTAGAGACGGAAGAGCCAAGCGCCATACTGCTGACCAGCACCATTGATGTAAACCATACCAGAGAAGGCAGGCAAGGTACCAGACCAGTTAGGACCGGGTCCCCATACCGTTACATCCATCGTAGAGGGAACACGCCATGTTTTTCCATTAGCATCCTTGAATGTGGTCCCCGTATTAACAGCAAATCGTGCACTGCTTACATGCATACGCCACTGCTTGGAATAAGTTGATTGAATGAGGTAATTCCAAGATTGCTTCTCATCATTATAGTCGAAGACCTTCGATGACAAAGTATTCTTATTGATAGTCTGCCAATTGCGGAGCACAGGAACTTCGCCTAACGCAGCATTTGCATATTTCAAGCACTTCGTATAGTCGCGTTTGAAGAGATAGAAACGTGCAGCAAAGGCATTGGCCGCATTCCGGTTGAAATGATAAGCTGGCACCATATACTTGGAGTCGTCTATCAAATCAATACCCTCCAGAAGATCTTTTTCTATCAAATCGTAGGTTGTCTTCACATCATGCAAGAACTCTGATGTGCTATAATCCACATGTACAGTTGACTCCGATTTCGTAACGTATGGGATACCACGATCTGCGGAACTCCGGCTATCGTCCTTATAGGCTTCGGCAAAGACATTAACCAAAACAAAATGCAGGTAGGCACGCAACACGTGAGCCTCACCCCACGAATGAGAAAGTGCGGCATCGTGTGCAGGGTCACTGCTCATGGCCAACATGGCTTCAATGGCATGGTTACATACCGAAATACCAGAATAATAGGATTCCCAAACCTGATAGGGAGTATCGTCGTCTCCAATTGAATAATCCTCAATATCTTGCCAATAATAGGCTTCCTCATGGAACTTATAGTAAGCATCATTATGGGTAGCAGGAACCACAACATTGTCATCAACAAGATTATCGCTTGACAATTCGCAAATGAGGGCTGGAGTTGACAATGGATATGCAGAAGTCAGCAACTTGCCCACCTTGTCTTTGTTATCAATTTCTGTGCGGTTGTCTGGAGCCTCATCCAAATCATCACAAGATGTAAGAATGAAGAGTGAAGAATGAAGAGTGAAGAATAAGAGTACCCACAACACTCTATTTATATATTTATTCATAATTACCATTTTTAAATATAATTCAATTTTCAATTTTCCGCTCGACCCGAAGAGACGCTTGCGTAACAACGTGGAGCAAGAATGTTCAATCTTTAGAATCCCAGACGCAAGGTTGCAGTAAACTGCTTGGTAATAGGTGTTGCCACACCACCAGAGTTGATAAACTCAGGGTCCTGACCATTCAGCTTCTTGTCGGCGTAGAGCAGACAGAGGTTGGTGGCGGCCACCTTAATAGAAGCACGGTTGAAAAATTTTGTCTTCTCGAGCCACGTTTTGGGGAACTCATAGGTAAGAGCCACTTCCTTCAGACGAATGAAACTGCCATTGGCAATGCGTTCTGTAGAGTAGTTGTAAGCATTATAAGCCGTACGTAGCGTATAAGAACCATATCGGTCAATCTGATTACGAGAAGCAATCACCGGAATAGTCGTAACGGCCTCATCACCAGGAATCATCCAACGGTTCTTGAAGTCGCGGGGCAGTGCCGAGAGGTCGCTGTAACTACTTGAGAAAACAGGGTCAAGACGCACCACATTACCGCCAGCATATGTAATAAAGAGGTCAAGGTTGATACGACCCCATTTACCTGTATAAGTGAGGGTGTTGTTGAACGAGCCATAGAAGGTGGGATCGGAGGGACCTTCATAAACCAAGAAATCCTTGAGATTCTCTGTCTCCTGGAAGTTCACATCACCCACGGTCTTCTCGCCACTTTCATTAATGACCATAGGAAGACCCTCTGAGTTCAATCCAGCAAACTGGTAACTGAAAATAGAACGTACGGGATATCCTTCAATGGCATAACCAGTACCCGTAACCAATTGATAAGCCTGAGTTCCACCCACTGCCAACGAGGTAATCTTGTTCTTTGCGTTAGAGAATATGAAGTCGGAAGTCCAACGGAAACCTGACTTATCAAGGTTCACTGTTGTTAAGCCCAATTCCACACCGTGAGAGGACATATCGGCCACATTAGCGTACTTCGATATCTCACCACCAGCACCCTGGGTATAGGTAAGACCGATAAGGTCATAGTTGTTACGTCCATACACATCGACAGTCAACGCAATACGCTCTCTGAGGAAACTAAAATCGACACCCACATTCCACTCATGTTTCTTTTCGTAGGTCAACTCGCTATTGGCAATCTGATCGATGTAAATTTCAGACTCCGCAGAAGAGGTTGTTGGACGCCATTTGTTTCGCGGCTTATAGATGGTGGTGGCATTAGTTACCCACAATGGACCTGTATCGGCCGTAAGAGAGTAACTACCACGAATCTTTAACTGTGAGAGCCAGTCCTTGGTATTCTGCATGAACTTCTCATTGCTGAGGTCGTAGGCAGCCGAAATGTTCCATGTTGGGAGCCAACGGCTCTGGCGGCTCTTACCCAAACGGTTCGTGCCTTCATAGCGAATGGTTCCGTTGATGGTATAACGCTGGTCAAAATTGTAATTGGCAGTTCCGTAATAAGCCAGCGTATTGGTTAGCGTATAACTTTCACTAAAATAATCCGTATTCTCCTCGTTCATCTGCTTCAGCCAAAGATACGGGGTATGGACAATTCCACCATTATTATACTGATAGCCCCAACCCGTCCAGTTTGTGGATGTACGGCGCACAGATGAATATTCCGTACCAACCAATCCATTAAATGTATGCAAATTATTGAATACATTGTTATAATTGGCAGTAAAACGATAGTTATTGCTTCGCATGTTATCGTCGTACTGGTATTTTATACCACCTATAGGCAATATGCTCTCCGGAAGTGCAAGGTCATCATCTGGATCGGTATATAGGAAAGTATTACTATCACGGATGGTCGAGTTATCGTCCTGTGCATCAGTACCAGCCCTATACGCATTAGCTTGGTTCGAATTGTCCATCACATTGTGCTGACGACGCGTATGCGAGAGGCGAGTAGAAATAAGACCTGCCAAACGTACAGACTTAATGGGCTTATACTCCAATTCACCGCGGAACATCAACTCCGTAACCTGAATGTCGTTGTAATTGTATTCAAGTTCGTCAAAGATATTGAAGCCCGTATAGAAGCGAGTGTAGTTGACATTGGGATCCAAGCAACGGCTGGTGTTCAGTGCATAGCTGAAGGGGTTGATGTCAAAGTCACGCTTTACCTCACCCGTTACTACATCGGTGGTACGATTTAAAGTACCTGGTGCTTCCTGTTTACGATAACTTCCCTGTGCTGCCAACTTTATGCTAAGCAGGTCTGCACCTTTCACACCTCTCAATATATCGTAAGAAGTATTGCCATTGAACGTGTAACGGTTTACCGAACTACGGTTAACAAACTGTCCCGGGTCGGTAAGTACAGACATAGAGAAATAGTTCTGTGACTTCTCTGTACCACCAGATATGCTAACAGAATGGTTTTGTTGCACCTTGTTCGTAAAGAGAAGGTCGAACCAATCCGTATTGCGGAATTCCGCAGCCTGCAGATAGGCATTACGGGCAGCCAAGGTGTTCTCCAATCCATAAGTACCTGTCTGAGTATTGTAACCACGTAATTGCTGGTACATATAACCATAGACACCCGAATTCTGGGCATTTACCATATTATCCAGCTGAAGCCATCCCTTATCCTCCATCTCCTTGTAAACACTCATTATCTCCTGAGAGTTCATGATGTTGTAGTTACGATAGTTTGGCTTCATACGCGTACTAAACTCACCTGTGTAACCGACACTCGCGCGTCCCTTACTACCGCGTTTTGTCTGCACGACAATCACACCACCCATGGCACGAGCACCGTATATAGAGGTAGCCGAACCGTCCTTCAGGACTGTAAACGACTCAATATCGTCGGAGTTCAAGCCAGCCACAGCAGAAGAAATCAGCGTTTTGGCATCACCCGAAGCCAGGTCGTCAGCACTTACGTCCACATTATCCTCATAAATAACACCATCAACTACCCAAAGAGGCTTGGAGTTTCCATAAATTGAAGTTGCACCACGTACACGGATTTTGGGCGAAGCACCGAAAGTATTGCTCACATTGGTCACCTGAACACCTGCAACACGACCTTCCAAAGAACGGCTTACATCAGCCATACCCGACAACTTAATCTTATCCGCATCCACCTTGGTGGCAGCACCAGTAAATAGGCGTTTGTCAGTCTGTTGAATACCCGTAACAACGACTTCCTGCATATGACGGTCTTCGCTTTGAAGGACTATGCGCATGCCGTCTTTGGCTTTTACACGCTGTGTTGTCATACCCACCAAGGATACCACGACTACAGGATTTTTGGTTGAAACGGTCAATGTGAACTTACCATCAATGTTTGTAACCGTTCTGGTTTTCGTGCCCTCCACGGTCACTGTAGCACCAGGCAACGGTTCGCCATCATCGGCAGAAAGCACAGTTCCTGAAATTTTTGTCTGAGCCAGTACCGCACCTGCACACAGGAACAGACCGACTAAAAACAAACTTAGTCTTCTACACATATAATTCTCCTAAATATTTTATTGTTTTTTTCTTTCTTTTTACCTTAAAAACCCAAAATGAGATGCAAAATTAAACATTTTTCACATATTTGGCAACTATTTAGTCCAGAATTTGCATCTTTTAATTAAAAAAGAGAAGAAAAAAGCCTCTAAAAACGTGATTTTTGCGTTTTTCCTACCTTTTCAGATTACAATATCAAAGGAAAAGGGGCTCCAACGTACTACCACATTAGAGCCCCCATATAATAGAGAATTCCATCAACTCAACAGTTCTCGAAGGAACTGGTCAAGGTCTTCATCAAGCCCCTCCAAGAGGTCACGATGGAGAATGAGTGTATCATCATCAACAAGATATAGGTCACGTAAAGTTTCCCCATCTTCATCCACAAGAGCAAAGGAGAAGGGATGCATGATAGCCATAGTTTCGAGCGTCGTGGACCGCATTTGCTCAAGGCATTGACAGAGTTGACTGGCAGCTTCATCGTAGAAATTGTCGTCTTTGGCCTCAATCCATTGTTCTACAACAACTCGGGTGATTTCACAGTCATTGTCATCAAAAGCAAGGAGTTCACCTGACGAGGGTTTTACCTGAAGATGGATGTCGGTCATGACAGCATCTGCCGTAGGAGGAAAGTTGTCTGCTACCTTACGGATGGCGCGCTCAATCTGTTGGATAGTCTGTGGTGTCGGTTCCATGATATAATTTCACAATTTTACAATTTCACAATCCTCGTCCATGGCAATTCTTAAATTTCTTACCTGACCCACATGGACATGGGTCATTACGGCCTGGCAGTTTCTCAGCAATAATCGGCTGAACGGGTCCTTGTTGCTCACGGGTATCACGGGCCGCTGCTTCACGCTGCTGAGGATCGGTGAGGTCATTACGGCTCTCAGTATATTGGGGACGACGACGAGGAGTCTCCTGAATGGGAGCTTGTGTCATCTGCAAATCGACATCGGGCACCTGACCACGCATGAGAACACTAACGGTCTTGTTATTGATGCGATTAACCATATCGTCGAAGAGTTTCACACTCTCAAGTTTGAAGATGAGCAACGGGTCTTTCTGTTCATAAGAAGCATTTTGAACAGAATGCTTCAACTCATCGAGGAGACGCAGATTTTCCTTCCAAGCCTCATCGATAGTATGGAGAAGGATAGCCTTCTCAAAAGCCTTGACAAGGGCTTGCGACTGTGTTTCATAAGCTTCCTTCATGCCCACCATAATCTGATAGACAAGGCGACCATCAGTTACCGGAACGCGAATATTCTCATATTGCTGACCTTGAGGGCTTTCATAAATGTGCTTAATGACCTTATGCGCATTAGTAGCCATAAGTGTTGTCTTCTCCTTGAAACGGAGCATAACCTTTTGGTAAACCTCTTCGGCCAAATCGTCGAGTTTACCACCTTCGAGACGATCCTGTGAAAGGGGGAAGTTCATGGCAAACACCTCAAGGAAGCGTTCACGACAGCCCTGAAAGTCGTTGTTCTCAAGAATGTGGCATACACGATCCCATATCATGTCTGCAATATCCATACCAATTCGCTCGCCCATGAGTGCATGGCGACGCTTCTCGTAGATGACCGTACGCTGCTTATTCATCACGTCATCATATTCCAGCAAACGCTTACGTACGCCGAAGTGGTTCTCCTCTACCTTCTTCTGGGCACGCTCGATTGACTTCGATATCATGGGATGCTCTATCATCTCACCATCTTCGAATCCAAGTTTATCCATGACCCTGGCTATACGCTCCGAGGCAAAAAGGCGCATGAGTTTATCCTCCAGAGACACATAGAAGACAGAGCTTCCCGGGTCTCCCTGACGTCCCGAACGACCACGCAGCTGACGGTCAACACGACGGCTCTCGTGACGTTCCGTACCGATGATGGCAAGTCCACCGGCCGCTTTCACTTCGGGAGAAAGTTTAATGTCAGTACCACGTCCTGCCATATTGGTGGCAATGGTTACTGCTCCCAGCATACGTTCCTCTTCCTTCTTCGTACCATCCGGCATATCCACCATTACCTTGCCCAAAGTTGACTGACCCGCCTGTGCCACGATGTCGGCTTCCTTCTGATGAAGCTTGGCATTGAGCACCTGATGAGGAATCTTACGCATTTGCAACATCTTGGATAACATCTCACTAATTTCGACGCTCGTGGTACCTACGAGAGTGGGGCGACCACTATTGCGCATACGCTCGATTTCCTGAATAACAGCCTTATACTTCTCACGCTGGGTCTTATAAACACGGTCATCCATGTCGTTGCGAGCTATTGGACGGTTCGTAGGAATCTCTACAACATCAAGTTTATAGATGTCCCAGAACTCACCAGCCTCAGTGATGGCAGTACCTGTCATACCCGCGAGTTTGTGATACATACGGAAGTAGTTCTGAAGTGTGATGGTGGCAAAAGTCTGCGTGGCGGCCTGTATCTGCACATGTTCCTTTGCTTCGACAGCCTGATGCAGTCCATCGCTCCAGCGACGTCCCTCCATAATACGTCCCGTCTGTTCATCAACAATCTTCACCTCTCCATCTATGATGACATATTCCTCATTAAGGTTGAACATGGCGTATGCCTTCAGCAACTGCTGAATGGTATGCATGCGTTCACTCTTGACGGCATAGTCCGTATAAAGTTGGTCCTTCCGAGCAAGACGTTCCTCTTCGGGCAAACTTGAGTTCTCTATTTCACTCATCTGCATGGCAATGTCTGGCATAACGAAGAGGTCCTTGTCATTAACCTGGTTGGCCAGCCATGCATGTCCTTTATCCGTAAGATCTGCGCTATTTTGCTTCTCATCGACCACGAAATAGAGAGGTTCTACAGCCTCGGGCATGCGTTTATTGTTATTCTCCATGTAGATTTCCTCTGTTGCGAGCATGCCAGACTTAATCCCTGGCTCAGAAAGGAATTTAATGAGAGGCTTGTTCTTAGGAAGTGCCTTATGGCTTCGGTAAAGTGCCAAGAAACCTTGGGCCAGAATTTCCTTGTCGTTGCTCTGCTGGCCTTGGGCAATAAGATTTTTGGCCTCAGCCAGATACTGAGTAGCCAGTTGACGCTGTACACCAACAAGTTTCTCAACCAATGGCTGGTATTGCTCGTACTGTTGGTCTTCGCCCTTTGGCACAGGACCAGAAATAATCAGTGGCGTACGAGCATCGTCTATCAAGACTGAGTCCACCTCATCGACAATGGCATAGTTGTGACTACGCTGTACAAGATCTGCCGGATCTGTAGCCATGTTGTCACGAAGGTAGTCAAAACCAAATTCATTGTTTGTACCGAAGGTTATGTCGGCCATGTAAGCCTTACGACGCGCTTCGCTATTGGGTTGGTGTTTGTCAATGCAGTCCACGGAGAGTCCATGGAACATGTAAAGAGGCCCCATCCACTCCGAGTCACGCTTGGCCAGATAGTCATTGACCGTAACGACATGCACACCATTACCCGTCAAGGCATTTAAAAATACAGGAAGGGTAGCCACCAAGGTTTTTCCCTCACCTGTCGCCATCTCGGCAATCTTACCTTGATGAAGCACAGTTCCACCGAAAAGCTGTACATCATAGTGAACCATATTCCACTCCGTCTCATTTCCACCAGCCACCCAGTGGTTATGATAAATGGCTTTGTCGCCATCTATGTCCACAAAATCATGACGAGCTGCCAGTTCGCGGTCAAAATCAGTGGCCGTAACCTCAACATTCTCATTATTTGTAAAACGTTCGGCCGTGCTCTTGATAATGGCAAAAGCAACAGGACGTACTTCCTCAAGTGCCTTTTCCAAAACATCAAGCACCTCCTTCTCCAACTTATCGATTTGGGCAAAAATGGGAGCACGGTCTTGAATCTCGGTCTCTTCAATCCTTGCTTTCAAATCAGCAATCTGGCGGCGCAGTTCGGCAGGAGCCTGTTGCACTTGTTCCTTTATCTGTTGTGAACGAGCACGTAGTTCATCATTTGACAAAGCTTGTATTTCGGGGTATATAGCTTTCACTTGATTCACAAGAGGCTGTATGGCTTTCATGTCACGCTGAGCCTTGTTGCCGAAAATACTACTCAAAAAATCTATAAATCTCATATTTTACTAATGTATTACTTCAAATTTACTTTGTTTCCACAGGTGAAAAGTTTCGTCTTGTTTTGTAGGAGCCCAGGTAAAAGTCACCTATAATCTCTCACCCACGCCCTTGTCATCTTATCCCTGGAAGGGGAGCTACAGAACAGGCATTGGGGGCACGGATGCGCATACAGCGAGCCAGCGTAGGAGCAATGCGGTCTATTGTCACGGGAATCTTTATTGTCTCTGGCTTGATGTCAAGACCATAGAAATAAAGAGGGAATCCCATGTAAGTATCACGTTGGGTTATGCGCTCGTTGGTCTGCTCATTAACGAGAGTCCAGCCTGGAGCTACCTGCACCATGATATCACCCGAACATTTGGGGTTGTAAGCATTGCGCAGGTTACGTATTCCTGGTATCCAAGCCCCCTGGGCGAGACGCTGAGAGGTATATACGTCACGAACGCCCGAGAGTTGTATGAGGAAGTCGGCACTTCGCTCCAGCATTTCACTGAGGTTTATGCCCTTATTCTCTATGTATTTGAGATTGAAGTATAGTTCACTGCCCAAGGCGGCTTCGATATATTGCCCCTGACCATACACTGCAGACAGATACATATTAAGCAGGAGCTGGGCACGTGTTATATTAAACTCTCCCGAAGGTATGCGATATCGTCCAAGCTCATCACGAGTCTGCTCGGTATCACTATAACCCGTTCCCGTTACGACAAAAAGCATGTGTTCGCGTCCAACTTTGCGTTCCACCATATCGATAAGCTGGGCGAGTTGCTCGTCAAGACGAACATAAGTGTCCTGAATTTCCATGGGGCACTCTGTTGTCGTCTGGTGGGCAAAGTTGCCAGCATAATAGGTTACGCTGAGCACGTCTGTGATGGGATCAACCCCCAACAGGCCATTTTGCAAAAGATGGGAAGCGAAACGATTGACTTCCTCATTGACCAGAGCACTGGCCTTTAGGTCTCGGTAACGACGTTCTCCTCGGAACTGGTGACGGAATGGTTTCTTCATTCCTCCCGAAACAAAATAGCTGAATCCGCCAACGAAATCGTTTATGGGTTCCCACGCCATTGAGGCCATGGCTCCCTCAATATTCCGACTACGATTATAATAAGACAGCCAACCGGGAACATTATTATAGTAGGATGTTGTACACCATTGTCCTGTCTGATTGTCTATCCAGAATGCCCCGTCACCTGCATGTCCCGCAGCAAAAAGAGCAGCATCGCTGTTGGGTGCCACGCTGTATATCAAGGCTTTTCCCTCGGTTGCCACCTTCAGTTCATCCGTAATTGTGCTTACGGCCAAATTAACGGGAGAAACACAATCCTGAGTAAAATGACCCGTTGATTGTTTGTCATCCACACAGCCAACAGGCTGCAAGGTAGCACGGTCAAGCCAACGTTCTCCGACAATACCATTCTCATAGGGCACTGCACCTGTCATCAAACAAGCCACGGCCGATGCCCGGTCAGGCGTAGAAAATGGATATTCAGCCTGGTCGTATGTACGACCCTGTCCCATGAGACGACGGAATCCATTATCTCCATAAAGAGGAGAAAAAGCCTCCAGATAATCGGTACGCAATTGGTCAATAACAACATTCACCACCAAACGAGGAACCGCAGAAGCCGTCTGAGCCTCTGCCCCCACAAGCCCCATTAGTAAGGCCAAGGAAGCAAGTATGCTATATTGTGCGGATGGTTTCATCGGGGAGTATTCGTTTTCTTGTTCTCACTATGCGACTGACTTGTCGTACGACTATAATGCATCAAATAACTTACTGGACGTGTCAACAAAGCCAATGCCAATGGCAATGTTAGGGCAGAAAAACTTTGCGGAATCCACATCATAAATACCAAGAATAGTACCAATGACAGGGAATTCAGGTAATGATAGAGGCAACGATGATGACGAAACGCACACTTCACCACCCAAGGCATACAAATGAGTGGAAGGGGATTGAAAAGCCATATTTGCCAGTTCGAATCCACCGTGGGATGTTCGGAAAACAGGAACATAAAGCACAGCAATAGTCCGGCAAGACCTTGCACCACCATTACCAGTATATCCCAAATCCAAAACATCCTCTTAGACCAGAACTCGAGCAACGCTATCAGCACAAAGACAACGACAGTCAACAATCCAACCTCCAATGGAGAAAGAGGAAACACCTGCGGTACAGACTGAGGCCGTCCCTCCAGAAGCACCTGAGTACGTGCAACCAATGGTTTACGATTGTTTTGAGCATCATATATCTGAGCCTGGGCAAAATACTCCATCAATTGGTGGGGAAGGAACTGAGCCGCACGGTCAGAAAGTACAGTATCGCAGTCGGCTCCCAGAAGCAGGTCATTCCCTACTTCCGACCATGGATATTGCTCTGTCTGTCTGCGCAACAATTGTCGATAAGTGACATGTTCCTCACGTTCCTCATATACCACATTGCCGTCAACGGCCTCTTCAATCTGGTCCCGTGCTTTCGTTGTACAATTAGTCTGCAAGAAGTTATAGCGATAGGTCCTGTTTTCTTTCTGGCAATTGATAATCATCAAGGCATACAGGCGGTTCGCCTCTTCCATCGAAAGATTCAGAGTCTGTTCCACTACCGACGAGCCTCGCAAGTAGTATTCCTGCATGAACACCTCAAAAGGATAGCCATCTACTTCGTAGTCACACTCACCCAAAATAAAATGCCAAGTAAAGTTGGGACGACGGAAATCAAACACACCATAATTGAACACCAAATCCAATCCCTGAGTAACATTGCGCATACGCAAACCAGTATGCCCATAAAGAGCATAAGTCTCAGTGCCTGGAGAGCACGTGAGCAAACTGGCCACAATGCTGTCCGAAGCCGTCTGGGATTTAAGCCCCATTGAGGCCAACAAAAACAACATGAGAAACAGGATTTTCCTCATATATAATGCACAAATAGTCGCGCAAAGGTACGAAATATAATTAAAAATTAAAAATTAAAAATTAAAAATCGTATCTTTGCAGCCACGAAAACTGAGATATATGGCAAACCTCATTATTGATATAGGTAACACACGCACGAAAATTGTGGTATTTGAGCAGGAAGACATCAAAGCGCACACCACCACTGACCACCTGTTAACGGGTTTGAAGGCGTTTGTCTCCAGGCATTCCATTCAACATATCATTATATCCGCCACAGCTCAACTAACCAGCGAAGCCCTGGATTGCATTGACAGTCTCCCCTGCCCTGTCCTGAAAATGACGGGTCAGACGCCTGTCCCCGTAAACGTATGTTACAAATCACCCCAAACGTTAGGTACAGACAGACTGGCAGCTGTAGTAGAAGCTCACGAACAATTACCCGGGCAAAACATTTTGGTCATTGATGCTGGTACGTGCATCACCTATGACTTCATCGACAGCAAGAAAAACTACTGGGGAGGAAACATCTCGCCCGGACTCAACATGCGTCTCCAAGCCATGCACAACCAAACCGCCCGTCTCCCATTGATTGATACACTCGGTGAAATACCGGAAATCGGATACAACACCGAAACAGCACTGAGGAGTGGTGCCATACTGGGTGTACAACTGGAAATCAAGGGGTATATCCGTCATTTTCAAGAGAAATATGACAACCTTTCAGTTTTTTTAACGGGCGGAGACGCCAAGAAATTGGGTATCTCAAAAGAAAGTTGTATCTTTGCAGACGATTTTATCGTCCCCCGAGGACTTAACCGAATATTGGAATACAATTTATGACTCAGATAAAGAGACTGTTCGGACTCGCCCTGACATTGTTGTCCGTTGTAACATCCACAGCACAGACCAACGGCTGCAACTCCTCCTACTCACGTTTCGGCTTAGGGCTTCCCTGTGACCAGTCACAAGGCTTCAACCGTGCCATGAGTGGCGTTGCGCAAGGATTCAGGAGCAAGACCCAAGTGAACAAGCAAAACCCCGCCTCTTATTCCGATATCGATTCACTAACCTTTATTTTCGATATCGGCATGGGCTTACAAATGGCACGCATGTCAGGAAACGGCACAAGTGCCAAGGTCAACAACACTACGCTTGAATACGTCAACGCTGGTTTCCGTATCACCCAAAATTTAGGTATGTCATTGGGATTCGTACCTTTCTCGACCATCGGTTACAATTTCAACACATCCAATCGGGTAGGAAGTTCTCCAACATCTCTCCAACCCATAACCACACTTACCACCTATTACGGGAATGGAGGCTTACACGAGCTCTATATCGGTACAGGTTGGAGCCCTTTTGGAAACTTTAGCATCGGAGCCAACATCGGTTACCTTTGGGGCGATTACAACCACAGCTTGGCACAGTCCTTCTATGAAGGTGGAGAACTCAGCAAGACCTACAACACCCAAAATGAAGTCTGGTCGAGCGACCTGAAAACCTTCCGACTGGACATCGGTGTTCAATACCCCATCAAGATTAGCTCCGACCAAAAGCTGACCCTCGGAGCCACCGCAGGAATTGGGCATCGCATTAAGAGTGACGTAGAACTCCTACGTTACACCAGTCTGGGGGACAGCATTAGCAACAAAGTCTCTGAAGCCTTTGATTTACCTTATACCATAAGCGCTGGTGCTTCATGGCAACAAAACGACAAACTTACCATTGGCCTTGACTACGGCTACGAACGATGGAAGGGTTGTCGTGTCCCCACCTCCTATGCAACATCCACGGGTAGCGGTATCGGAATCGTCAAAGACCAATACAAGAATCGCCACCGCATCTCAGCGGGTGCAGAATATGTCCACAACATACTAAGCAGAAAATATCGCGAGCGCATCCGCTATCGCATGGGTCTTTCATATTCCTCGTCATACTTGAACGTAAATGGCGACAATGGCCCATGGGAGTATGGTCTCACGGCAGGTGCTGCCCTCCCCCTGAAGACATCAACCCGTTCCCTCATCAACGTATCTGCTGAATGGTTACATCGGGTACCTGGGGTAAAAGGACAAATCAAAGAGAACTACCTCATGCTACATTTAGGTATTACCTTCAACGAAGCATGGTTCATGAAATGGAAGTTCCAGTAATCATAGCGAAGCGTGAGAAGTGAAGAGTGAAAAACAAGATTTACATTATGGAAATCAGAAATTCACATGACAGCAAAGGGAGCATTCATCTCAAGCTGGCAAAGTTACTTTTATTCTTCACTCTTCTCTCTTCATTCTTCACACTCCTACCCTCTTGTGCCGGTGACCAAGAACACATAGCTGAAGCCATTAACGATGCCGACTCCACGGCATTCATGCGTTCGCGAGGTATCAGCACACTTATTAGCGACTCCGGCGTTCTGCGCTACAAACTGATAGCTGAGGAATGGGACATCTACACCCACACCAATCCTCCCACCTGGAAATTCATGAAAGGCTTGCTCATGGAGCGATTTGACGAATCGTTCCACATCGACCTGCACGTACAGGCCGACACTGCCTATCTGCACGAACAGCGTTTGTGGGAACTTCACGGACGTGTTGTCATCCGTAACATCGAAGGCACCCTGTTCCGTACAGAAGAACTTTTCTGGGACATGAACCAGCATCAGATGTGGAGCAACCAATACATGCGCATCAAGACTACGGATCAAGAACTGGAAGGCACAGACTTCCGTTCCAACGAACAAATGACAGACTATTATGTGTCGAACTCCATTGGGGCTGTTCCCGTAAGCGATGTCGATGGCAGCAACAAAAACGAAGAAGTTCCCACCGATACGGCTGCAGCCGTCGCTGCCACACAACCCACAAAGTTAGAAAAACAGCCCAAAGAGAAAAGACACACCCCATAAACCACAAACACGATTCCCTGAATAAAATTCAATGTTAATCATTAGTTGTATCATAGTACTCTTCTTCTCTGCCTTTTTCTCAGGCATGGAAATAGCCTTTGTGTCTTCAAACAAGTTGCGTGTCGAAATGGACAAGGCCAACAAAGAAGGCATAACCTCCCGTGTGCTCAACACATTCTATACGCATCCCAACAACTTCATTTCTACCCTTTTGGTTGGCAACAACATAGCACTTGTCATCTATGGTATACTCATGGCCCAGATTATTGACGTATATATATTGCAATCTACTGGCATTACCGTCAACGACACCCTGCAACTGGCCATCCAGACTATCATCAGCACAGCCATCGTTCTCGTCACAGGAGAATTCCTGCCCAAGACCATATTCCACCTCAACCCCAATGGCATGATGAATGCCTTTGCCCTGCCAGCCTACTTATTCTACATTTTACTCTTTCCTATCAGCAAAATCACGAGTTCGCTCTCCAAACTACTGCTATGGGTCATGGGAGCCAAGGTTCAACCAGCCCAGCGAGACAAGACCTTCACAAAGGTTGACCTTGACGATTTGATACAGCGCAATATGGACGGAGTAAACGAGGACGAAATCAGTGAGGAAGTACGCATTTTCCAGAATGCCCTCGACTTCGGTTCTACTAAAATCCGCGACTGTATCGTTCCCCGTACGGAAATCGATGCCGTCAGCATTGACACCTCCCTCGACATTCTCAAGAACCAGTTCATCGAAAGTGGGCACTCCAAAATCATCATCTATAAGGAAGATATCGACAATATCGTAGGTTTCGTGCATTCCAGCGAAATGTTCCGTCTCAAGGCCAACGAAGACTGGACTAAAAGCATACGCGAAATCCCCATTGTGCCAGAAACCATGACGGCTCAACGTCTGATGAAACAATTCATGCAGGAAAAGAAGTCCATGGCTGTTGTTGTGGATGAGTTTGGCGGCACAAGCGGTATCGTCACCCTTGAAGATTTAATGGAAGAGGTCTTTGGAGAAATCGAGGACGAACACGACAACAACAATTATACGGCAAAGGAACTGGGTGGAGGCGAATACCTGCTCTCCGCACGTATGGAAATCGAAACCATTAACGAACGCTTTGACCTCGACCTGCCGGAAAGCGAAGAATACCTCACTTTAGGCGGACTCATCCTACACGAATACCAAAGTTTCCCCAAACTCAACGAAGTGGTGAAATTCGGCCGCTGGGAGTTCAAGATTGTGAAAAATACCACAACCAAAATCGAACTCGTTCGCCTAAAAGTCGTCAATTGAGCATTTTTTAATTTCTAATTTTTAATTTTTAATTTCTTTTTCGTATCTTTGTGCGCTTAAATGCGAATTTAACATAAAAAACAATAAAATCAAATTATGGCAACTTTACAAACAATCAGAAGCAAAGGCACCATCCTGATTCTCATTCTGGGTCTTGCCTTGTTCGCTTTCATTGCAGAGGAGTTGGTTCGTGCCCTCTCCTCCAGCCGTAACGCAAGCCGACAGGTTATCGGTGAGGTGTACGGCAAAAACGTAAACTATCAAGAGTTTAACGAACTGTACGACGAGTACGAGAATGCCGTGAAGTTAGGCAACGGCAATCAGAACCTCACCGAAGCGCAAACCATCCAGTTACGCGACCAGGTCTGGAACGACTATGTTAGTCAGAAGATTATGGAACACGAGGCCAAGGCTCTTGGTCTGACTGTTACTGATGCCGAAGTTGAGAATATCATCAACACGGGCAGCAGCAGTATTCTTCGTCAAACTCCTTTCACCAATCCTCAAACAGGCATGTTCGACGTGAACACCCTGAAGCAGTTCCTGTCTAACTATGAGGAAATCCAGAACAATGCCGAATATCCCGAGGCACAGAAGGATGCCATGGCTCAGTACTACAGATATTGGAAACTAATTGAGAAGCAAGTACGCCAAGAAGCACTCAGCCAGAAATACCAGACCCTGCTTTCCAGCTGCATCCTCTCCAACCCCGTTAGTGCCAAGGCCGCATTCGAGGCACAGAACGAAGAGAGCACCGTATTGCTGGCTGCCGTTCCCTACACCACCATCAAGGACACGGATATTGAAGCTACCGATGCCGACATTAAGGCAAAATACGATGAGATGAAGCGTCAGTACCCCGATATGTTCGACATGCAGGAAGAAGCACGCGACATCAAATACATTGTAGTGCCCGTGACAGCCAGTGAAGCCGATGAAGCAGAATTGGAGAAGGAACTGAACGAGTACAAGGCTTCTTTGGAGACTGGTGAGAACATTGCCAACATTGTTCGCGAGAGCCGTTCCAACATCAGCTACAACGGCGTCCCCGTAAGTCGCAAGTCTCTCCCCACCGACATTGCCAATCAACTTGACACTTTGGCTCCCGGTGCGTTGGTTGGTCCTACCAAGAACGTAGCCGAGAACACCATGAATGTTGTGAAGTACATTGCCAAGATACAACAGCCTGACTCTGTTGAATACCGTGTGCTTGCAGTAGCTGGCAACGACAACGAGGCTAAGCAGAAGGCTGACAGCATTCTGACTGCCCTCAATGCCGGTGCCCCCATTGACACCCTTGCAAAGAAATACAACCAGAGTGCCGAAGCACAGTGGCTGACCTCTGCACAAGTTGACCGCTCTACTCTTCGCGATGACGACAAGGCTTTTGTAGAAGCCATCTTCAACACACCTGCCGGAACCTATCGCAAACTGGAGCTCAACAGCTCAAATATCATTCTGAACGTCACCGATCGCCGCAACATCATCGACAAGTACGATGTTGCCATCATCAAGCGCCCTATCGAATTCAGCGAGGACACCCATAACCAGATTTGGAACAACTTCAGTTCTTTCCTGGCTGCCAACCAAAAGATGGAAGACATCGAGGCTAACGCTGCCAGTCAGGGCTACAATGTCCAGACGGCTCAATACGTAACTGCTGGCGACCACTACATTGCCAACGTACGTGGTACCACCGATGCTCTCCGTTGGGTATTTGACAAGGCCAAGGTTGGTCAGGTTAGCGAATTGTACGAGGCTGGCAATGCCAACGACCAGTTGCTGGTTGTCATGCTGACCGACATCCATAAGAAGGGCATGCGTGACATCAAGGAAGAAAACCTCAACCAGATGCTCCGCGATGAAGTCATCCAAGACAAGAAGGCTGCCCAGATTATCGAGAAGATTCAGGGTATGAAGAGTGTGGCCGAGGTTGCCAAGGTTGCCGGTGCTGTTCAGGATACGGTTAGCCACATCACCTTCGCAGCTCCTGTCTTCGTACAGAAGGTAGCCAGCAGCGAACCCGCCCTAAGCGGTGCTGTAAGTGCAGCCAAACAAGGTCAGTTCGTCACTGGCGTACGTGGCAATGGTGCTGTTTATGCCTTCCAGGTACTGAACAAGAACAAACTTCAGGGTAAGTTCGACCAGAAACAGGAAGAGACCAAACTGGCCTCCACCTATGCTCGTAGCCTCAACGCTATGATGCAAGTTCTGGCTCGCAAGGCCAAGATTGTTGATGAACGCTACAAGTTCTATCAGTAAATAACATACCCACCCTATAGCAAGGGGATGTGTCACTTCAACCTGACACATCCCCTTTTTCTTACATATCGATACACGAAATAGTGTTAATTCGTGTGATTCGCACCATTCGCCGTTATAATTATATGCTATGAAAATGAAAATATTTTGCAAAATATGCATCAAGTAAAGTTAGTTTTGTTACTTTTGCAACAAAAAGTTTTGGTTATTGCCTACAGCACAAAGAGGTAGATGCCGATATAGTTTTGCAATGCTACAAGAAATATATGGAGTTTGTCGTAGACAAGGCTCCGTCTTATAAGCAGTTCGTCAATAATATGCAGGAGAAGATGGAAGGAAAAAGAGATTAAAAAACCATTTTTTCTCAAACCTCTGCCATAGTTTGGCGTATCCTTGTCATACTTTTGCAGAAAAAACAAAGAAATATGGACAACGACAGAGGACAAAGCTTGATAACCAGATACGTTTGGGTGATAGAAACCATATATCGCAAACGTAAGATCTCGTTCAAGGAACTGAACGAGCTGTGGCTTCGTGCTGACATCAGTAGAGGTGTGGAAATTCCCAAACGAACCTTCGACAACTGGCGTTATGTCATCTGGGATATGTTCGGTATCAATATTGTCAATGAGAACCGTGGGGGGTACCGTTACTTCATCGAGAACGAGGAGGACATCAGCAAGAACAGGCTCCGTTCGTGGCTCCACAACACTTTCTGTGTGAGCAACGCCCTGGCTAACAGCCAGAGCATCAAAGACCGTATTATTCTGGAATACGTGCCGTCTGGTCAAGACTAGCTACAACCCATCATTGAGGCGATGAAGGAAAACCGTGTGCTCAACATGACCTACCACAGTTATTGGAAGGACGAGGAGAACAACTTCGATGTGCAACCATATTGTGTAAAATTGTTCCGTCAGCGTTGGTATATGGTAGCTCGAAGCACCTATTCCTATTATTATGAGAAAGGCCCACGTATCTATTCCCTGGATCGTATCAAATATCTTCATGCAACAGATGAGACATTTGAAATGCCGAAGGACTGGACAGCAGAGGAGTTCTTTGATGGTTGCTTTGGAATTATTGCTGAACAGTCTGTTAAAATCCAACCTGTTAAGTTGAAAGTTTCGGCGGGACAGGCCAACTATATCCGTGACCTGAAGATGCACGAGTCGCAGGAAGAGATAGAGCGCAACGAAGAGTACAGTATCTTTACCTTCAATCTCCGTCCTGAGTTTGACTTCCAGCAAGAACTTCTCTGGAACGGTGAGGATATGGAAGTGCTGGAACCTCTCTGGCTCCGTAAGGAAATTGCCGGTAAGATCGAAAGAATGTGGAATAAATATAATAAGAATTAAGATGAAAGTATATACACATTATTTAGAAGAAGGAGCATGTTTTAGGTGGAGAACTCTGCTTCAATTTGGTAATTCATGGGATATAATAGGGTCAGTTGTAATGAAAAATCCGGGCACAGCTGCTCCCAAATGTCAAGTTACTGATAAAAAAACTTTGAAATTATTATCGTTCTTCAATAACACCATGTATGATTGGTTTGAGTTTTCGCCAGACTCAACCATGAATTGTGTTGGTGATTTGTTTGCTTATTACTATGATAAAAGCAACAAAAATGATTTGCAAGGTGTAGTTCAAATCTTCAATCTTTTTTATCTGAGAGAAGGAGACCTGGGTAAAGCATTGGAATTGCATAAAAAGAACAAATTCCCTTTTGCATCAGAAGAAGAGATTATACAAAATAACATTTCACAATTGAAAGCGCCAATATATCTTGGCTTTGCAGGCCTAGCATTTGACAAATACTATGCAGATAGAGCAAAGAGATTCCTTGATGCTTCTTTAATGTTAGGAATGAATTACCTTAGTCCTAATATCTCAGAAAATAAATATGTGCATCCGCAATATTTGATGTTGTTTGGCAAGTATTCGGCTACGAGCATCAAGGCGAGAATGCAATTTAAACAGAACTCTTTGCAACCTATGGGTTTGGATAAGGCATTAGCTGATATACCTAAGAAATTTACAAACACAGATTTGTTAAAAATCACAGAATCCATTACTCGTCAATTGAAAGAAACTGGTTATCAAGAATATGAACCTAATAGATTCGTAATAACAGAAGGCATAGGAATGTCGGTCTTAAAAGATGGATATATAGGCTGTCGTCCTCAAATGCTTCGTGGTTATAATTATTACTCTTCTAATGGATATAGAAAGTATATTCAGTTTGATAAATTCATTGAAGTATTAAACACCTTAGGATATGATACTTCAGAAGAACAGCAATTGCATTCTTGGTTTGGACGAAAGCATTTCTTGGATTATGGTGCCTCTGAAGCTGAAATCGTAGCTGCTATTAAGAGAGAAATCGTTGAAATTCAAAACTTATTGAATTCTTAATTTAGCGTATGAAAGACTTTGCAGCAATAGATTTCGAAACGGCTAATAATGAGCGTTCTTCGGTTTGTTCCGTTGGTCTCGTCATTGTGCGTAATGGTGAGATCGTAGATTCGTTCTACTCCCTTATCCAACCAGAGCCTAACTACTATAACTACTGGTGCTCTCAGGTGCATGGTCTTTGTAGTCAAAATACGGAAGATGCCCCTGTATTCCCCGAAGTATGGGCTCAGATTGAACCTCTGATTGAAGGGCTACCGCTCGTTGCTCACAATAAGCCATTTGATGAGGGGTGTCTGAAGGCAGTGTTCCGCGTCTATCTGATGGACTACCCTGACTATGAGTTTTACGATACTCTTTGTGTTTCACGACGAGTGCTTCCTGACTTGGAGAACTATCAACTCCATACCGTAGCCGCTGCCTGCGGTTATCATTTGGCGAATCATCATCACGCCCTCGCCGATGCCGAAGCTTGTGCATGGATAGCAAGAGAGATATTGTAAAAGAGTTATACCCAAACGAGGAAACACCTATCTTTGCAAAAGGAATCAGCATTTATGGAAGAAAATAAAATCGTAATCTATCAAACAGAGGACGGGCAGACACAGATAGATGTCCGGTTGGAGGATGAAACCGTATGGCTCACACAGGCTCAAATGGTTGAGCTGTTCCAAACCACGAAACAAAATGTCAGCCTTCATGTCGGGAATGTATTTAAGGAGGGTGAGTTGGAAGAAGCCGCAACAGTCAAGGAATACTTGACAGTTCAACAAGAAGGGAACAGAACTGTTTCCCGTAAAATAAAATACTTCAACCTTGATGTCATCATTTCCGTTGGCTATCGCGTAAAGAGCAAAAGTGGTACAGCTTTCCGTATATGGGCAAGACAAGTCTTGAAAGACTATCTTATCAAGGGCTTTGTTGTCAATCAGCGCATACATCGCGAGCAAATAGGTGAGTTGCGCCAATTGGTAGGGATGCTCGGTCGTACCATCCAAAGCCAGCCCTTGCTTTCCACGGACGAGACAAACGCCCTCTTCGAAGTGGTGAAGGATTACACATACGCCCTTGATACCCTAGACAACTACGATTATGAACGACTGACCATCGAGAAAACCACAAAAGAAGAATCTTTCCATGCCACTTACGAAAACGCGATGAAGGAGATTTTGCATCTGCGTGAAAAGTTTGGTGGCTCTGTTCTTTTTGGCAATGAGAAGGATGACTCCTTCAAGAGCAGTATCGGACAAATCTATCAGACCTTTGGGGGCGAAGAACTCTACCCCAGCGTAGAAGAGAAAGCTGCCATGTTGCTCTACCTCGTCACTAAGAACCACTCTTTCAGCGACGGGAACAAACGCATTGCCGCCACGCTGTTCCTTTGGTTCCTCAACAATAACGGCATCCTTTATCGTGAGGATGGTTCGAAGCGACTGGCAGACAACACTCTTGTTGCTCTCACCCTGATGATTGCCGAGAGCAAAACAGAGGAAAAGGATGTGATGGTAAAGGTAGTAGTGAACCTGATTAACCAGAGGAACAACTAAAGGAACGACCTGTGCGTGAATAATAGGAGAGAAATTATAGTAACCTAATTATTATGATAAAGAAGGAATTCTGAATGATTTGCTCGCAGGTCAATATAAGTTGGATGAAGACACTATCACCCTAATACATTATAATGAAATATGATTAACCCCTAAAATTTAACAACTATGAATATTCAAGAAAAGATTGTAATTTGGGCAAATGAGTATGTTCCCCGATTTAACAAGTTGTCAGAACAGTTTAAAACCCATTATTACACACAGTCTCCCCTAAATTCCATTAATGATACCGTCGAATTGATGATAATTGGTATCAATCCCCAAGGTAATTTAAATAATGGAGAAAGGAAACTTACCGTAGAAGAATTTTTAAAAGGGAATCATGATTGGGAGAAACGATTCAATGATGATGAAACAATTAATAAGAAGTGGAAATATAATCAAGGTGCAAGGTTTTTTATGGGATATGATGATTTTCGCCATAATGACAGTATCGATAATGACGAGAAAACAGTATGGACGAACCTATCTCCGTTTGAGTCACAAAATAGTAAGGACCTTCCAAAAGAATTGATGGAAGATGGGATAAGAAGCACATTGGATTTAATTAAGATATTGCGGCCGAAACGTATCATTCTTTTAGACACAAATGCTTTTCAAGAAATAGCAATGGTATTGGGTTTTGAGAATAGTGTTATTGAGTTCTCTCCGGTGTTCAGTAATGTAAAAGCGCAAGTAGGTAGGATTTACAACATTCCGACCGTTTCTCTTTCTCATCCATCAGGCCGAGGAAAAGGGAGATGGGAAGTTTCAAATACATTTAATTCTATGTTTATATTCCTTCATGGACTGGAGGAAATAACAAATAAAAGAGATACCGTGAAACCCCTAAAAGTTGTTGTGGAAAAGATGCGAAAAGAAATGGAACTGTGGAAAGAAAGAGTT
>CAMVOK010000021.1 GCA_947169115.1 uncultured Prevotellaceae bacterium | reverse complement strand
AGAATTGAACATTGAGAATTGAACATTGAGAATTGAACATTGAGAATTGAACATTCTTGGACGAGCCAAGCGTAGGCTAAAAGCCGTCCGGTTAGAACATTGAACATTGAACATTGAGCATTGAGAATTGAAGTCTGCGATTAAGCGAGTGCAGAGCCAAACGAATGAGCAGCGAGAACAATATCAAACTTGCTTGAATGCGGAACATTTTACATTTAACATTTGACATTCAATATTTGACATTCAATATTTGACATTTGACATTCAATATGACGATTTACCCTAAATTGATAATGGATGCTCTGGCCACGGTAAGATACCCAGGCACGGGCAAGAACGTGGTGGAGATGAAAATGGTAGAGGACGACCTGCGCATTAGCGGAATGCACGTTTCGTTTTCACTCATATTCGACAAGCCTACAGACCCGTTTATGAAGAGCATGGTGAAGGCTTGCGAAGCGGCCATACATGCCTACGTATCGAAGGACGTAACGGTAGAGATAAAGACAAAATCGCTACAGGCTCCGCGCCCCGATATTCCTGAGTTGTTGCCTGGCGTACGGAATATCATTGCCGTAAGTTCCGGCAAAGGCGGTGTGGGCAAGAGCACGGTAGCTGCCAATCTGGCCGTAGCCTTGGCACGACTGGGGCTTCGCGTCGGCTTGCTCGACTGCGACATTTTCGGGCCCTCGGTACCCAAGATGTTCCAGATAGAGGATGCCCGTCCCTACTCCGAACGCATAGAAGGGCGTGACCTGATTGTTCCTGTGGAGCAATATGGTGTGAAGGTGCTGTCAATAGGTTTCTTCGTATCTCCCGAACAAGCGACATTGTGGCGTGGCGGCATGGCTTGCAATGCTCTGAAGCAACTCATTGGCGATGCCTCGTGGGGCGACCTCGACTACTTCATCCTCGATACCCCACCGGGCACCTCGGATATCCACCTCACCTTGGTGCAGACGCTGCCCATCACGGGAGCCGTCATTGTATCGACTCCCCAGCAAGTGGCTTTGGCCGATGCCAGAAAGGGCATCAACATGTATCAGAATGAAAAGGTGAATGTCCCCATCCTCGGACTTGTAGAGAATATGTCGTGGTTCACACCTGCCCAGCACCCCGACGAACGGTACTACCTCTTCGGGAAAGAGGGTGTGAAACAATTAGCTGAGGAAATGAATGTGCCCCTGCTGGGACAGATACCTGTCGTACAGGACATTTGCGAACAGGGCGACCATGGTACCCCTGTTGCTCTTGACCCTAGCACTCCACAGGGTAATGCTTTCATGCAACTGGCTGCCAAGGTCGTTACACAAACAGACCGCCGAAATCAGGAAATGCCGGCCACAAAGGTTGTGGAAATGAATAGGAGTTAAAGAGGAGTTAAAAGGGAGTTAAGAGCCTTCGTTTCAGGAGTTATAGGGACGATAGTATTAGACTGGATGATTCAACCTGCAAAAGTATTGTCCCTTTAACTTCTCTTTACCTCCGCGAACGAAGTGAGCATAACTCCCCTTTAACTCCCGTTCTATTCAATAACCACCCTTGTCCATCCGTGTGTGTCGGGTTCGATACCATACTGGATGGCGATGAGTTTATTGAATAGTTTGGTGCTTACAGGGCCTGGCTTACCATCCTTGCTGAAGACGTAGCTCTTACCCGTCTCGGGGTCGTCGATACGTTGGATGGGTGAGATAACGGCTGCAGTACCACAGGCACCTGCCTCTTCGAAGGTCTCCAATTCTTCGAGGGGTATCTGTCGGCGTTCAACCTTCATACCCAAATCCTCGGCCAGTTGCATCAGGCTCTTGTTCGTCACGGAGGGAAGGATGCTGGTGCTCTTCGGAGTTACGTATGTATTGTCCTTGATGCCGAAGAAGTTGGCAGCACCACACTCGTCGATGTACTTCTTCTCCTTGGCATCGAGATAGAACTCACAAGAGTAGCCCTGTTCGTGTGCCCACTTGTTGGCACGAAGGGAAGCGGCATAGTTTCCACCCACCTTATAGCAACCTGTTCCGAGGGGAGCCGAACGGTCGTAATCGCGTGTGATAACGTATGGATTCGTAGCAAAACCGCCCTTAAAGTATGGTCCTACGGGAGTTACGAATATCATGAAAAGGTATTCTTCAGAGGGATGCACTCCTACCTGAGCACTGGTACCAATGAGGAGTGGACGAAGGTAAAGTGTAGCTCCACTCTCGTATGGGGGAATCCAACGCTCGTTGAGACGAACCACGCGATCAATCATGGCATTGAACATCTCTGTGGGAACTTCGGGCATGACCAAACCACGTGCCGTGGACTGCATACGGGCAGCATTTTCCTCCGTACGGAACACACGTACCTTGCCATCGGGGCAACGATATGCCTTCATGCCTTCGAATGCCTCCTGTCCATAATGCAGACAGACGGCTGCCATGTGCATGGGGATGGTCTCCTCACTGCAAACCTCAATCTCACCCCACTTGCCGTTGCGATAGTAGCAACGAACATTGTAGTCGGTCTTGATGTAACCAAAAGAAAGGTTCTTCCAATCAATCTTTTCCATATAATACCTATTTTAAAAGTTTAAAGTTCAAAGTTTAGAGTTTAGAGTTCAAAGTTGAAAAATCAAAGTTGAAAGTTAGAAATACGATGCAAAGGTACACATAATTTCTGAATTAATCATTATTCGGGACTAAGTATCTGTTGCACGGCCTTGTCAGCAGCATAGAGTTGCTCGCGGCAAAACTTAATCAAGCCTTGCGCTTCACGAAGACGATCGGCCAGTTCGTCTATGGGCATTGTCCCCTGTTCCATCTTTGTGGCCAACGCTTCCAGTCTGGCCATAGCCTGTTCGTAGGTTAGTTTTTCTTCCATGATTGTACGATTGAATTTATCTCCCCGTGCTCAATGCGCGTCGTCAGTACCTTCCCTTCTGCAAGTTGGGACACATCGCGCAGCAAACGCCCATCAACAAGGGTCATACTATATCCACGCTGGAGAAGCAAATCGGGGTTTACACCCTTGAGCCGCAAATCCAGCATATCGATGCGGTGACGTTGATTCACCAGTATATTGGAAACATCGTGGACGAAACGCTGTTCCAAAAGTTCCATCCGATGCTGTCCCTTGGTCAACTGTTCTGTAACATTCATTCCTATTTTCCGTCCCAGTTCCTCAAGGCGCACAGCCGTATCTGCCATGTGTTCTATCAGGAATGAGGCAACGGCTGTCGGCGTTTTCAGATGGGTGTGGGCAACATGGTCAAGCACAGTCTCGTCGCGTTCGTGCCCAATACCCGTAATGATAGGCAAGGGCATCTGCGCAACACAGGCAGCAAGCGGATAGCTGTCGAAGTCGGCCAAATCGCTTGTAGCCCCACCACCACGAATGATGACCACCACATCCCACCTGTCCTGTTCTCTGGAAATCCTTTCCAGGGCAGAAATCACCGTCTCCTCTACCCTCGCCCCTTGCATCACGGCAGGGAAAAGCGAAAGCTCGAAATGGAAACCATAGTCATTATTCTCCAACTGGTTGCAAAAATCGCCATATCCTGCTGCCGAGGCACTGCTGACTACGGCCACACGGCGTGCGAGCATGGGAATAGGCAAGGTCTGATTGTCGTGCAGGATGCCATCCTGCTCCAGCTGGTGCAGAATCTCCCTGCGTCGACGGGCCGCATCGCCCAAGGTGTATGAGGGGTCGATGTCCAGCACGTTCAGACTGTAACCATATTGTTGATGGAAGGTGACCGACACCTCGGCCAGTACCTTCATACCGGCTTGCAAGGGGTGGCCAGTTGCCTCCTCGAACTTTTGCGACACCTGATGCCAAGTCTGCGCCCAACAGGTGACGCGGGCCTTTGCCACCTGGTTAGCCTGTCCTGCTTTGTTGTGTCGGGGAGATGTACCCCTTCCCGCGGATGAATACGAGTCATCGTCGGCTCGTTGCACCATCTCGCCGTAGAAGTGTCCACCGTAGCCTTGGCGCCCCTCACTCAGTTCGCCCTGCACCCAATAGGTGTCAGACATACCGTCCTCCACAGTCTCCCGCACAAGAGTATTTAGTTCATAGAGCGTCAATATGCTATCCACGATAAGTTTTTTTGTTTTTTCTTTACAAAAGTACACTTTTTTCGGTGTAAACTAATATTTTTTGAATACTTTTGTAGGCAAATATGCAATATTGTTACAAATTTGACAGGAAAACATCATGAGAAATAGACTATCTTTCCTGCTGGGTATCTTTTTATGCTCCACGTTGTCGGCTGTGTCCGCTACCGACATGACCTCCAGCATCCTCAACCCCGGATTCGACGGAATGGGATTTGGTGGTTGGCTGAACAAGGGGTTCCAAACACAGACCAACAGTGCCTTTAATGGAAAGAACTTCAAGGCCTATGCCGAACGATGGGTGGCCTCGGGCAACAACCTTCCCGATAGCTATCTGTTGCAAAACCTTACCGGGCTAGCCAATGGGCGCTACACGCTGACGGTGGCGGCCGCCAATACGCAAGATGGTTCGGCAGCTGAGGGAGCCTATCTGGTGGGCAACCAGAACACCACCACCATCGGTGCCTATAACGACTCCTACAGCGTTACGTTCTACGTGGTGGACGGCACGGCCGAGATTGGCATCAAGCTGGAAAGCTGTACGGGCAACTGGGTGGCCTTCGACAACTTCAGGCTTACCCAAGAAAGCACCACCTTGGCCGACCTGCGTGCCGGACTTAGTGCCCTGTTGACAGTAGCCAATTCCGTCAAGGAGTCGTCGATGCAGAGCAGTGCTCTGAGCACGCTCAACTCGGCCATCACCACGGCCAGCAGCTACGTCTCCAACGGTTCGGAGAGCAACGTTGTTTCGGCCTATGCCACCCTGAAGAGCGCTGTAAGGAACGCCCGCAACAGCATCTTCTACACCCGTACTACAAGCGGGTCGGGTGTTGCACCCACGGTGACCACCGACACGCGGTATGCCGTAGGGCGCGACATTGCCTTTGCCCGCAGCACCGTGAGCGGAAACGACATCCTGGAACAGGGTTTCTGCTATAGCAGCACAAACACCCTGCCCACCGTGGCCGACGACCGCTCCACACGCTACATCGACCACGTAGGCTACATCCACGTCCTCGACCAACTCACCCCTGGCACTTGCTACTACATTCGTGCCTACGCCGTCACAACCTCCTATGCCGTGGGATATGGCGATGTGCTGCGTATCTACACCCTGCCCAGCGGCCACTTTACCTACAACTTCAACTCGTCGGGCGACGACAACATCGATGCCCGCATCAAGGGGGCTATGGACGGACTCATCGGCTACTGGAACCAGACGACCAGCATAACAGCCTTTACCCCCACGGCCAACTACAATTCTGGCGTTGCCACGGCAGACTGCTCCTACGGGGGATGGATTCGCTATGGCCCCAGCGAGGACTATCAGGCTACGGGCACAGCCATGCACGAAGCCCTGCACGGCATCGGCGTAGGCACCCACGGTTCGTGGAATCTGCATGAGTCAAATGACACCTATGGCACATGGTATGGCAAACGGGCTCGCGACCTCAGTCGTTTTTGGGACAACAACAACACCGAATACATCACCGGTGGTGGCTCCCACAACTGGGCTGCCAGCGGCTCCAATCAAACCAGCTACACCATCAACGGAGCCCATGAGGACACCCACACAGACCTCCAGTACTACGGCTGCGGACTACTGGCCCAGGCCATGTGCGAGGACGGCATGGTTCCTGCCAGTGGCGGATTCTTGCCAGGCTACTGTTTCCACCACACCGACAACACAAAATATTACCTGCGCAACACCCACTCAAGCTATGGCTTGAACTCCAGTTGCTATCTCGCGGCCTCCGGCACCTCGTTGCAATGGACGACATACGCCAACGATGCCGCTGCTGCCGACGACGACAAGGCGGCCTGGTACATCGAATTCGACCCCACCACGCAATACTATTATTTCAAGAATGTCAGCACCGGGCGATACATCTACTACAACGGCAGCAGCTTCAGCGCAAGCGGCACGGCAAAGAACAACTACACCCAGATTCACCTCCATCTGGGGTGGTGGGATGCCACCTTCGGCACCGGAGGGTCGCAGGTTAGCATGGACACCTATTACCTAATGCACCCCGCCAACACGGGCACACCCACCTGCCTGGCTGCCGACGCCTCCAACGCACTCACCACAGCCACCTATAGCCCTGCCGAGGCACAGACAGCCTCGCGCTGGATGATTCTCACCATGGACCAGGCCGATGACATCAATGATGCCATTGTTGATGCCGAACGCGATAAAGTACTCAACCTCATCGCAAAGGTACGCACCTTAGCCGCCAGTACGCACACCGACGACACAGGCACGGCCAACTCCACCCTCGCCACCAACCTCGCTACCACAGAAACGGCGGTGGCCACAGCTACGGCGGCCGAATGCGCTACCCACTACAACAACGTGCTCTCCTACTGCAAGACCTTCATGGGCAACACCACACCCGGAGCCAGCGGATACAACATCACCTTCCTGGTCACCAATCCCGACATGAGCTCGGCCGAGGGGTGGAGTGGAACGTCGCCCACCCTCAGCTACACGGTGGCCGAATTCTACCAAATGGCCTTCGACTTCTATCAGACACTTCCCTCCATGCCCCACGGACGCTATCGCATGAAGATGCAGGCCTTCCAGCGGCCGGGGTCGTCCACTGACGTATTCACCGACTACAAGGACGGTGGTACGGACGACAACCCCATCACAGCCACCATTTACATCGGCACGGGGACCCAAACCATGGCCGACATCTCCACCGAGGCCCAAACATCCAGGTTGGGTGTAGGGAACGAAACGGAAGTCACCTATAGCGATGAAACGGCCTATCTGCCCAACGACATGCAGGCAGGAGCTCACTACTTCAGCAACAGCTACTACGACAATACCGTGGAGGTGGAAGAATTCACTGGGGGCACGCTGCAATTCGGCATCAAGAGCACCTCATACGTCACCTACGACTGGACCCTCTTCGACAACCTCCGCCTCTACTATTTTGGCAGTCAGACCGATGGCCAGGACCCCGCAGCCACAGCTGACGGCTACGATATCACGGGAGCCATGGCCCCCTATCTGTCCACCTACAGCCAGCAACAATGGACGTCTGACGGCATCGGCACTTCGGGCAACGGAAGCAACAATCACACCAACGGCGATGCCTCGGTCACGAAACCCTACTTCGAATCATGGACGTCAAGTTCAGGTGCTCTGAGCAACCGCTCCATCCAGCAGACCATCACCGAATTGCCTAACGGCACCTACTACATTGGGGGCTCGTTCATTGCCTCACGCCAAAACGATGCCAGTCTGAACATCACCGGCACCACCTTCTTTGCCGGAGACCAGTCTATCGACATCTCCACGGGCAACGGAGTGCCCGAACGTTACTCCCTGCGCGTCAGCGTAACCGACGGCACCCTCACATACGGCGTGCGACTTACCGATACCAATGCTAACTGGGTGGCTATGGACAACTTCTTCCTCATCTTCGACGGCACGGCCGACGAATACTATGCCAAGGCCACTAACACATCACCCGTGCGCGTCGTGCTGCGCAACCCTACCATGGACGAGGGCACCACGGGCTGGACCTGCACCGGCGATGCCTGGAGCACCAATACCACCACATACACCAACTTCTTCGGCCAATTCATGGAACGCTGGGTGGCCAACAACAACTCGCTCACCAACTCCACCGCCATGCAGGCGGTCAGCCTACGCCAGGGAAACTACACGCTCCAGGCCGCTGTCAATGCCGTACAACAGGGAAACACCCCGCTCTCCGTCAGCGGTGTATCCCTCCACTTTGCCGACAAGTCGGTAAGTTGCCACACGGGCAACGGAGCTCCACAAATCTATAGTGTCACCGCACGTCTGGAGGCCGATGATTACGACCTGGGCCTTCGCATCTCCGACACCGATGCCAATTGGGTGGCTTGGGACAACGTCATTCTCTATTACTACGGCAATGGGCTTACGCCCTACGAGACGGCACTCGCCCTGTGCCGGTCTGCCGTGGAGACAAACGAGCCCAGTCTGCCCGGAGCTGCCCAATCGGCACTCGACGACTACGAGTGGACCTCCTCGGAATACGAGTCGAAGACCAGCGAGGAAATCAATACAGCCATCACCATACTCAACAATGGCATCGCCATCTCCAATGCCAGCCAAGTGGCCACAAGCCTCATCGACAATGCCGACTTCACTGGCGGCACCAATGGCATGGATGTTCAAGGTAGTGGTGGCAGCATAAGCGTCCCCACGGAATGGACCTTCATCCGCAACTATTCGGGCTGGAACGACACCAGAGTAGTGGACATCAGCGGCACCAAGGCCTTTAATGCCTGGGCCGGCAGCATCACCCAAGCCGAGCTCTATCAAGACCTGACAGGACTGCCCAATGGCACCTACCGCCTGACGGCCGACATCAAGACCGACACAGATGCCCAAGATGCCCGGGTGGCCCTTTATGGCTACGGCTCGGCCGACTACATAGCTCGCTCGGCCGATGCCGGTAAGGACATCAGCGGTAGTGCAAACGATTTTCACACCTACACAGTGGCCTTCGAAGTCACCAATCACACGGCTCGCATCGGCATACGCAGCGACCACAGCTACTACCAAGTAAAGGACATCGCCTTGGAGTTTGTCACCAACGTCTCGCAGGCCTCGGCCGAAACCGATGCCGGATACTTGCGCCATGACTTCCGCTGGAGCGAAGCCACCGAGTTCGATGCCACTATCAACAAGTATGCCTATGCCCAGGGGGTCACCCTCTACCCCACCGTCGTCAACCAAATCATCAAGGCTCGAGCAGGTCAGCTCACCAATTCGCGCAATGTGGTGGTCGGTGGTACCTGTGCCGACTTTGTCATCACCGATGGCACACCCCTTGCCCTGACCAGCGCCACCGGTGCCTTCACGGCAACGTCGGCCTCCTACACACGTAACATGCCCGTCAAGGGCGACGGCCACAGCCGATGGGGCACCCTCATCATGCCCATGACGCTCAGCAGCAACGGGGATGTAACGTTCTTCCAAATGACGAGTGTGGGTGATGGACAGATGCGTTTCAGTTCCCTCAGTGGCGACATCGCCCCCAACACCCCCGTCCTGTTCCGCCTCACCGAGGAGGCCGAGAGCCTTACGCTCAACAGTTCGGGCACCATCGGACTGACCACCGCCGCACAGAGTGACCTCACCACGGCCACCGATTGGCAGATGGTGGGTACCTATTCGGGCACCACCCTAAGCGTGGGGAGCAGCACCTACTACATAGCTCAGGACAAGTTCTGGGCACCCACATCGCGGACCGTAAGCATCGCTCCCTACCGCGCCTGGTTCCAAGCCAACGACAATAACGTCAAGTCCTTCAACATCTTCATCGAGGACGACACCGATGGCCTTTTCCAGCTCGATGCCGATAACGGGCAACTGCAACCCGTCTACGACCTTCAGGGGCGTCGGGTGACCCAGTCCCACAAGGGCATCTTCATCGTTAACGGACGGAAGACGGTGATTCGGTGACCAGTATTAGTCGGCCCAATGGATATTGAACAATAATGGGGGGGAGCGTCAAATTAGTTTTTTGACGCTCCCCCCCATTATTGTTATTTAAGTGTTGTGACTGCAAACATGCCACCTCCCCAAATATATGCGAGATGGCGAGTTACTTCAGCAAATTACCAGATATCCTCGGGATCGTTCGGATTATCATACACTTCCTTCGCACAGAACTCCAAGTAGTCCATATAGAACTGCAGTTTATCGTTCTCAAGCACGTTTTTGAAGCGTATGTAATATTCCTTATCTGGGTCAAGTGTCTGGGTTACGATGATACGACGGACAGAGGTGGACACATTGCGGGCAATACGGTCGGAGCCTCCAGAAAAGCAGATGTAACTGGCAGGAGCCTTCATAAATCCGTTTGCACGCATCTTCTTATCAACCTCAGCATTATAGTCGGGGTCACCAGCCTTGTCAGCTTCCCATCCTACGATGCTGGGGAAACTACCTGCTGGTGTGTAACGATACTCACCACCCATACGCAAGTCAAGAGGAATACCCATGGCCGGCAGATTGTGAGGATTCGTTCCAAAATACACCTGGCACAGGCCGCGATACGAGGAGCCAGCACCTACCAGATAGCGAATTTCGTAAGTACCCCTACGAGGAACGGGCGGTAGGCGGAAGGTCATCTCATACTTACCGATTACGTTCAACTCATCACCCTGATAGTTGTTCCAAGGCATACGGAAGCCCGACAGGTAATAGAAGAGGCTGCCGTCATAAATCTCGGCATCAGCGAGATAAGGATAAACACTATTGCAAGGCAAACCCACGCGCAAGGTACGGTCAGTACCCGTTCGGTCACCACGAATGTCATTGTTCATAAATTCTGGGAATACCGATGCCACATCAAAACGAATGCGCTCCTTCTGCAGGTTATTACGAGTCTCATTGGTGTAGGCAAGTACACGGTCGATAGGATAGATAATTCCGTTGAGGTAGGATATTTCGTTCATATCCTCTGGAATCACCAAGGCCACACCTTCCTTGTCCACATCGCAACTGGACTCATGATAGTTTCCATTTCGGGCATTATTCAGTTTGGGGAAACGGTTGAGATAGATTGTTCCATTAGTCTCTGCCGACTCATAAATCTTCATCAGACGGCGCTTACCCATCGTGGTATAATACTCAAAGACAGGAATTGTGGCCGACTTTGTCGTTCCGTAAGTATATCCTCTCTCATTGTAATGGAACACCAGTTTGTTCTTGGGGATGCGCATGGGCAGAAGGTGGTAGGTGACGAACTGATTCAAGGCATTGTCGATACTCTTATAATTAGTATCATCCACAGCATCCGGGCAAAGACCCTCTGTCTTTATATACTGACGGATATCCTCTATGGTTATGTCTTTTGGCTCCTTACCTATGGCCGTACGCCAGAAGTCGTCCGGTTCAGCAAATAATGTGAAACCATACTTGCGATGTTCGGGCAAATAACCTTTCTTGTTCTCTGTCGGATGGATAGGGAGTTCGGGGTCAATCAATGCCATCTTATACATTCGCTCGTAGGTTTCATCCTTAATTCGGCTCAAAGTATCTAATAAGTCACAAGTTTTAAGCAACTTTGCCATAACCAGGAAACCTTCCTTACCATCACTAAGGATACTTTCAAAGATATCACCTAATGTTTCGTCGTTTGGTGCAATCACATGATCTACGACATGAATGTATCCATTAATAGCAGGGATATCATGGTTGTCAAGCGAAATCAACGACAACCCATTGACAAATATACTATCCGTTGTAACGCCATAGGTTATGGATAGTTTTCTATCGTTCATATTCGGGAGTTCAAACTCATCACCCGGCAGAGGGAAGGAAGATGTCGTGTATGACTTTTCTGCCTCACAGCCGTCCACAATACTATTGTAAACAATAACCTGGTAAAGAGAGTCTATATTACCACGTTCGCGAGCCGATTCCCAAGTTGGTTCTGCTATGATTTTGTGAGCCACCAAAGTATCCAGATAATTCTGTATGGCCTTATTGTCTGGAGCGAAAACGGTATAATAGCCACGAGCCGTAAGTAACTGTATTAACGAACTTTTTGAACGTTCGCTAACTTGAACCTCACCAAGAATCCTTACGTATTCGCTATACTGACTATGTTTCTGCAAATAACTGGCAATGGTTTCATCAGTTAACGTGTAGCGGTCAGACATATCAATTTCCTCCTTGCAGGAAACAAAAAGTGCCAGAACCACCGAGATTAGTGTTAAATAAACGTATTTCATGGTTTTATGTATATATTACGGCTACAAAGATAAACATTTATGATTAAAGCACAAAAAAAGCGCGGAAAAATCCGCGCCTTCAATTTAAGAATGATAATTTTAGCCTAAGAAACTAAGCAGGATACCAGCAGCAACTGCCGAGCCAATCACGCCAGCCACATTGGGACCCATGGCGTGCATGAGGAGGAAGTTGCGCGGGTCAGCCTTCTGACCTTCCGTCTGACTGACACGAGCTGCCATAGGTACGGCACTCACACCAGCGGAACCAATCAGCGGGTTGATCTTCTTCTTCAGGAACAGGTTCATGATTTTAGCCATGATTACGCCAGAAGCAGAACCAATGCCAAATGCCACGATGCCAACACCGAGGATGCCTAAAGTCTGCCAGTTCATGAAAGATGTAGCAGTAGCTGTGGCTCCTACAGTCAGGCCCAAGCAGATGACCACAATGTTGTTCAACTCGTTCTGAGCAGCTTTCGACAGACGCTCCACAACCCCACTCTCCTTCATCAGATTACCTAACATGAGACAACCGATGAGGGTACCGGCCGAGGGAACGACAAGAGACACAATGATAGCCACGATGATGGGGAACAGAATCTTCTCCTTCTTCGATACGGTACGCAGTTGTTCCATACGAATCATACGCTCGTTCTTTGTAGTGAGGGCACGCATGATGGGGGGCTGGATGACAGGCACCAAAGCCATATAAGAGTATGCAGCCACAGCAATAGGACCCAGCAATTCGGGAGCCAATTTACTGGTAAGGAAGATGGCTGTAGGACCATCAGCACCACCGATGATACCAATAGAAGCAGCCTGCTTCATAGTGAAACCGAAGATGGGCAGATCCATCTGTGTTACCAAGAAAGTCGCGAAGATGCCCAACTGAGCAGCAGCGCCCAGCAGCAAACTCTTGGGATTGGCAATCAGGGGACCGAAATCCGTCATTGCACCCACACCCAAGAAAATAAGACAAGGATAAACACCAGCCTTGACACCGATATAGAGAATATCCAACAATCCGCCATGTGCCATTATGTAGCCATAGCTATGATAGTTAGGACTTTCCGCATTTAAGAACTCGTTGTTCCACATTTCTGAATCAAACAAACCAGCACCAGGCAGGTTCGTGAGAATCATACCAAAGGCAATGGGCAGAAGCAACAGGGGTTCATACTCTTTCTTGATGGCCAAGAAGAGCAGGAAACAACCCAATAGTATCATGAGGGCATTTTTCCAACCTTCGCCCACGAAGAAAGAGACAACACCCATCTCCTCGAAGAACTTGCTTACGCCTTCCTCAGCACTGAAACCAGCCGCCAACAAAGGTGTAGCCACCAAAAGGAGCAAAGCCAATAAACTAAAAAACTTAATTCTTCTCATTTTGAATCTTGAATTTTTATTTTTGAATCAAGCTTTTATCCGATTTCAATCAACGCGTCACCCGACTGTACCTGGGCTCCCTGTTGTACAAGGATTGCCTTGACGGTACCATCGCATTCTGCGGTGATGTTGTTGGCCATCTTCATGGCTTCCATCACGATGACGGTCTGACCAGCCTTCACGGCATCGCCTTCCTTCACCTCAATGCTGGTAATGGTACCAGGCAGAGGAGCAGTGATGGCAGAACCTGCGCCAGTGGCTTTTCTGGGAGCTGCGGGAGCAGCAACAGGTGCAGCCGCAGGAGCGGCAGCAGCGGGCTTAATGGGTTTAACTTTGGGAGCAGCAGCCACGTGTCCGGGAACTTCCACCTCGTAGGCTTTTCCATTGACGGTCACTGCCAGCTTGCCGTCTTCCTTCTCTTCAACATTAGCCGTGTATTCTGCGCCGTCTATCTTAAATTTGTATTCACTCATAATTAACCTCCCCCAGCCCCTCCCAAAGAGGGGAGTGCCAGTTTGTTGGGGGAATGGCACGATTGTTAATAAATCTTTTCTATACCTCCGTCACCCCCCTCTTGGAGAGGGGGATGGGGGAGGTCTTTTATAGTCTCTCGTTCAGTTCTTCATGCCAAAGTGAGTGGTCATTGACATTGATGGTCAATACACCGCTTTCTTCATCATGACGGCCGCTCATGTAGAGATATACGGCCATGGCAACGGCTGCGTCGTCAGCAGCAGAGCCTTTCGGAGCAGACTTAGGGGAAGCTGCAGAAGACACTGCGGGCACAGCAGCGGTGGTTGACTTGCCTTGTGCCACAGCACTAAATACTGACAACACAATGACGAGCAACACCAAGATGGAAAAAACCACACCTACGCTGATTCCTGCCATTGTCCAAGCCTGTCCCCAGTCGGTTAATAATAGAATCATGTGATTTACTATTTGACGATTTACTATTTACAATTTACAAAGGAATGTTTCCGTGCTTCTTAGCGGGATTGTGCAACTTCTTGTTCTCCAGCTGTGCAAGGGCACGAATGATGCGGAAACGCGTGTTGCGCGGTTCGATGACGTCGTCGATATAGCCGTAGCGTGCAGCATTGTAGGGGTTAGCAAAAAGTTTGTTGTACTCTTCCTCCTTCTCCTTGATGAATGCCTTAGCCTCGTCCACCTTACCTTCGTCTTTCAGGGCTTTAGCCTCCTTTGCATAGAGAACGGCAGCGGCACCAGCAGCACCCATAACAGCAATTTCGGCTGAGGGCCATGCATAGTTCATGTCACCGCGAAGTTGTTTACAGCTCATGACGATGTGTGAACCACCATACGACTTACGCAGGGTGACGGTAACCTTGGGAACAGTGCATTCACCATAAGCATACAGCAACTTAGCACCATGCAGAATGACGGCATTGTACTCCTGCTGAGTACCAGGCAGGAAGCCAGGAACATCAACGAGAGTCACAATAGGAATATTGAAAGCATCGCAGAAACGGACGAAACGTGCTCCCTTTCGGCTGGAGTTGCTATCCAGTACGCCTGCCATTACCTTTGGCTGGTTGGCTACGATACCAACGCTCTCACCATTGAAACGGGCGAAGCCTACAATAAGGTTCTTGGCAAAGTTGGGTTGTACCTCAAAGAACTCACCATTGTCAACGATACCTGCAATAACTTCATACATATCGTAAGCCTCATTAGGATTCTCAGGAATGATTTCGTTCAAGAAGTCCTCCTTACGGTCGATGGGGTCGGTGCATATTACACGCGGTGTCTTCTCCAGGTTGTTCTGGGGAATATAGGAGATAAGTTGCTTAATCATGGCCATAGCCTCCTCTTCGGTCTTAGCCGTGAAGTGGCATACACCCGACTTCGTGCCGTGCACGCTTGCGCCTCCCAGTTGTTCCTGTGTAACATCCTCGCCCAATACAGTCTTCACGACAGCAGGACCTGTGAGGAACATATAACTGGTGTTCTCCATCATCAAAGTGAAGTCCGTCAGGGCGGGACTATAGACAGCACCACCTGCACAGGGACCCATTATGGCCGAAATCTGAGGAACCACGCCCGAGGCCATGATGTTACGCTGGAAGATTTCCGAGTAACCAGCCAAAGCGTTGATACCCTCCTGCAGACGTGCACCACCCGAATCGTTCAGACCGATAACGGGAGCACCCACCTTCATGGCAATGTCCATCACCTTGCAGATTTTAGATGCCAACATCTCCGACAAAGAACCTGCCGACACCGTGAAGTCCTGTGCAAAGACATAAACCAAACGGCCACCGATGGTGCCAGAACCTGTAACGACACCATCGCCCAGATAGTGTTTCTTGTCCATGCCGAAGTTTGTGCAACGATGCTGCACGAACATATCCATTTCCTCAAACGAGCCCTCGTCCAACAGCATTGCTATGCGCTCACGGGCGGTATATTTACCCTTCTGATGCTGTTTCTCGATGGCTTTCTCACCACCACCCACACGGGCCTTGGCACGGAGGTCTATCAACTCTCCGATTTTCTCTTGTTGTTTGCTCATCTTACTATTTAAATATAGAAATTAATGTGTTTTCGCTATTCACGTGCAAAGATAGGAAATAATTACGAAATACGAAATACGAATTACGAATTATTTCGTACCTTTGTACGCAAAACCTCAAGCATGGCACAATATATCCCTACCGAGCTCGGCACTCGAAGCATACCACGGCTGCTTTTCCAGTATGCCGTACCTGCTATCATTGCCATGACAGCAGCCTCGCTTTACAATATTGTCGATAGTATATTCATAGGACACATCGGTCCTGACGGAGGATGGGGCAACTCCGACGGAATGGCCATATCCGGACTGGCCATTACCTTTCCCCTAATGAACATTGCCATTGCACTCGGTGCTATGGTGGGTGTGGGAGCCTCAACGGTCATCTCTGTCCGTCTCGGCCAGAAGGAATATGAGACCGCTCAGCATGTCTTGGGTAACACGGTCGTCCTGAATCTTATACTCGGTACATTATTTATGGCAGTCTGCCTTCTCTTTCTCGACCCCATTCTAACCCTCTTCGGAGCCTCAGACGCCACCCGCCCCTATGCCCGAGACTACATGACCGTCATACTTCTGGGCAACGTCATATCCCATAGCTATTTTGGGCTTAATGCCGTGCTACGTTCTGCCGGGCATCCCGAGAAAGCCATGTACTGTACCATACTGACAGTCATCGTAAACGCACTACTCGACCCACTCTTCATCTTCGGTTTTGGAATGGGTATTCAGGGAGCAGCTACGGCCACCATTCTCTCGCAACTGGTTTCCCTTATTTGGCAATTCAAGCTACTGAGCAATAAAGATGAGATGCTCCACCTGCATAGGGGCATATATGGTCTTCGAATCAATATCATCCGCCAGATTATCGCCGTAGGCATGAGCCCTTTCCTGATGAACCTTTGCGCCTGTCTTGTAGTTCTCCTTATCAACAAGGGTATGAAGCAGTACGGCGGTGATACAGCCATCGCCGCCTACGGCATTGTCAATCGTGTTGTATTTCTGTTTTTGATGATGGTCATGGGACTGAATCAAGGCATGCAACCCATTGTGGGCTACAACTGGGGAGCAAGACAGAACCAGCGTGTATGGCACACATTATGGCTGACCATTGTGTGTGCAGAGGTTGTCGTCATAACCGGCTTTGTCATGGGCGAGTTTTTCCCCAATACACTTACTCACCTATTCACAGACAACGCCCCCATCGTCGCGATGGCCGACCGTGGATTCCGAATTGACGTAATGGTGTTCCCCATCGTCGGAGCACAGATGGTCATTGGTAACTTTTTCCAGAGCATCGGTCATGCCGGGAAAAGCATATTCCAAAGCCTTACGCGACAAATGCTCTTTCTCATCCCCGGCCTTATCCTACTGCCCCCACACTTTGGACTCGATGGGGTGTGGCTTGCCATCCCTGTGAGCGATACCCTTAGTTTCTTCGTCTCAATTGGAATGCTATGGTGGCTGATGAGGAAGGTGAAGGGTGAAGGGTGTAATCGGACGACCCGAAGGGGCTACGCTTGCGTAGTGAAGAGGAGCAAGAAGGATTAAGGCTTTCGTAATTCGCAATTCGTAATTAATAAAATGTCTAAGCGTATAGGACTTTTAAGCGACACCCACGCATGGTGGGACAATCGCTACATCAAATACTTTGAGGAGTGCGACGAGATTTGGCACGCCGGCGACATCGGTTCTTTAGAGGTAGCCATGCGATTACAGGAAATCCGCCCTCTGCGAGCCGTATGCGGGAACTGTGACGGCGGTGACCTAAGACGTCTCTTCCCCACCCTATTACGCTGGGATTGCGAAGGGGTCGATGTGCTCATGACACACATTGGCGGTTATCCTGGGCGATACGACCCCAGCATCCGCACAAAACTCTACGCTCGTCCACCCAAACTTTTCATTTCGGGACATAGCCATATTTTGAAAGTACAATACGACCAAAGCTTGGGATTACTGCACATAAACCCAGGTGCCGCAGGTCTGCAAGGCTGGCAAAAAACAAGAACCCTCGTCCGCTTCACGGCCGACGAAGGTCAGTTCAAGGATTTAGAGGTAATAGAATTGAATACCTAATCTCTATCCTATTACTTTTCAGAGGGGGAAGGGGATATTCTACTTCACTAAGAACCAGGGATTGTGGAGGTCTTCCTTATTATATTTCAGAGGCAATTCCGTCCCAGCCTGAAATACCCACTTGCCCGCACAAGCAGCAACAGCATGACCAGCTGCCGTATCCCACTCCATCGTAGGAGCAAAACGGGGATAAGCATCTGCGGAACCATCTGCAACCAAACAGATTTTCAGGCTACTACCGCTTGATATCGTTTCCACCTCACCATATTCCTTTCTTGCCTCCTCGATGAAAGCCTCTGTCTCTGGCGACATGTGACTACGGCTGGCCACAATGGTATAAGGTCTTCCCTCCGGCTGAGCCATAGGCAGACGCTGGGCACGTTGCAGGAGATCAGGCAAGCGCTCACTTTCGTCCCACTCTACGATATCCGTCACCTTATAGGCTCCCAGCAAGGGATCGCCGAAATACAGTTCTCGTCTCGCAGGCGCATACACCACTCCTACATGGGGGTGTGTATCAAGCACCAAAGCTATGTTCACCGTAAACTCACCATTCCGTTTGATAAACTCCTTAGTCCCGTCCAGTGGGTCCACCAACCAGAAAGCCACCCACTGACTGCGACGTTCGTAACTATCATGACTACCCTCTTCACTCAGGATAGGCAGACCTGTCTCCCTTAGCATCTCCACAATACGCTGATGCGCGGCTTTGTCAGCCAATGTCAGGGGCGAATTATCGGCTTTTCGCTCAATACCGAAATCCTGATTGGGGTCGGTGTATATGTCCATTATGTCTCGCCCAGCTGCCAAAGCCGCACGTATTGCCACACTAAGGGCAGACTTCAAACTGTTTTGTTCCATATTTATGGTATTTTACTGCAAAGATACAAATAAAAATCGGGGGATAACCCATAGAAAACATCTCTTTTTAACATTTTTTGCACTTTGTTCCATTTTTGTATGCGTTTTATTTGCAAGTCAAAAATAATATGCTTAGTTTTGTTGCGAATATTCATGAACAATTAAAAACAAACAACATGAAGAAACAATTATTACTATTAGTTGCTTTGTTATGCTTAACAAACGCAAAAGCCGAAGATCGAGTTGAAAAGTTTGGAATCTTCAATCACGTCTCTGTCGGTGCTGGAGTTGGCATCCTTGACGGTATCAGTTTCGAAGCAGCCGCCCCAATTACCGACTTTGTGCAATTGAGATTAGGATATAGTTTCTTACCTAAATTCAGTTACACAACCGACATTAGCTACAAAGACAACGGACAAGACAAGGAAACCGATGTGAAATTCCAACTCAATCAAGGAAACTTCAAATTCTTGTTTGACATTCTACCTTTCCGTACTAGTTCATTCCACGTTACGGTAGGTGGCTACGTAGGAAAAGAACATTTTGTCAAGGCATGGAACTCAAGTCCCATTTATGGACTGCTACCAGGTGAAGGTCTGTTAGTAGGTGAATATATCATCCGCCCCAACGACGACCCAACCTCTCCGGATTACGGTGTGGCAAATGCCGCCATACAGGTAAACAAGTTTAAGCCGTATGTTGGCATTGGCGTAGGTCGTGCATGTCCCCGCAAACGTGTCAGTGTTACAGGTGACTTTGGTGTAATGTTCTGGGGTTCTCCCAATGTCGTAGCCAAAGCCGACGATGGCACATGGCAGAAAATGACAAAAGACAACATTGGTCATGACAGTGAAAAAGCATTTAAAATCATGTCGAAGATTATTGTATGTCCAGTCCTTTCCATACGTGTCAACGGACGTATCTTCTAAAATAAAAGTAATATAGACAATTAATCTTTAAAACAAAAAACTATGAAAAAGTATTTCTTTTTGGCCATAGCCCTATGTGCTGGCTTTATCATGACATCGTGCGGAGACGACGAAGACACTCCTTCTGGCCCCACCGCAGCTAAGAATGTAAGTTTGCCCGACGCGCCCTATAAGGACGATGCAACCAAATTTGAGATTTTATCCAATACCACCGTCACTATTGATGAGGAAGAAGTAACGCCCAAAAGCCTTGAGGTGACACCCGGTGGAGACTATCTTCTCACAGCAACCACGGAAACCCGTGCCGATGAAGAAGAAATGTATCTGACAGGAAAGGTAAACAAACTTGGTGATAACAAATACGATTTAGACGGTGTTGGCATTTTCAGTTATGAAAAGAAAGGTGACTCCTATGAACTGACATTCACACCGGATGGTGGCACTCCCTATAAGCTTACAGCCAAAAAGGTTGATGCTAGCAAGATGGAAGGCATGACCGGTTATTTGGCCCGCACATGGGTTATCCAGAGCACCCTTCTGAAAGGAACAATCGACGGAACTCAGGTAGGTAAAGCTTTCGAAGGACCTGGTTGCGACATGAATGAGGTTATTGACTATGCCAACAAGCGTGGAGCCAATGTTGAGCAAATGAAGAAGGGCTCAATCATCAATGGAATCGTGTTTACCCCCTCTCTCACCTTCATGATTGTTTACAAGAACGAGACCTATGACATTGGTCTTTGGAAATGGGACAATGAGAGCAATGGCTTCCTCTCCTACCACTGGAATAAAGCCGACATGGGTTGCGAGTTCTTAGACACCAGGGACGGCAAGAGCGCATCTGCAACTGTTACCTTCGAAGGAACCACTTGCAAGCTGACCCTTAAGGCAAAAGCCGACAAATATGACATTGAGGTCGTATTCACCATGCAACCCTAACGCTTAATCAAAGCGATACAAGATTTTTAAAAGCCCACCCTGCCGAGAACGACAGGGTGGGCTTTTTTCGTGGCGTAAAACAATAAAGATACCACACGCGCGTTATATTATAGGTACAAGAACAAGAAGCAATGATAGAATACATACGAGGCACGCTGGAAGAATTAACCCCAGCACTGGCTATAGTCGATTGCCAAGGCGTAGGCTACGGGCTGAACATCAGCTTAGGCACATTCTCAGCCATACAAGGTAAAAAAGAGGTAAAACTCTTTGTCTATGAAGTGATTCGGGAAGATGCCTACATCTTGTGGGGCTTTGCCACAAAGAGCGAACGCGAACTATTCCTGCAACTAACCAGCGTAAGTGGCATTGGAGCAGCTATGGCCCGAATGGTTCTATCGGCATTCTCCCCCTCGGAACTGGTAGAAATCATCAGCACTGGGAACGACCGTGCCCTGAAAGGAGTAAAAGGTATTGGTCCCAAGGCGGCACAACGCATTATCGTGGATTTACGCGACAAGATATTAGGTTTAGACATCACTCCCACAAACACACAAGGAAGCGCAGCCGACATCAACAAAGAGGTACAACAAGAAGCCGTTGCCGCGTTGACGATGCTTGGATTCAGTCCTGCCCCATCGGCCAAGGTCGTAAACAAACTACTTTCTGAGGAAGCAGACCTCCCTGTTGAACAAATCATCAAGCGTGCATTGAAACTCTTGTAAGTTGAAAATCAAAAGAATCATACTGCTTATGTTACTGGCCATGGCAAACGCTATGGCCTTTGGTGGCATGTATAGCAGCATGAACTTTTTTCCATACGCGCACGAGGCACCCAAAGACACCGCTACACAAAAGAAGCCACGTTATTCCGTACGAAAGACGAGTGCCAATACGCAGAAGGAGGCAGAACCGAAGGCCGTAGATCTCAAAGACCCAGACAATCTGAAAACAGAAGTTTCCTACAACGAGCAGGACAATACGTACTCGGTAGGAACGACCATGAGTGAGAATACAGGTAAGTCTGGCAGCAATGCCAAGTCTGGAACATCCAGCAAGACTGGCAACTCTGGAACTTCCGGTAAATCCAACAAGTCAAACACCAACAACAAGAACCTGCCAAGGAATGCTACCAATGTCACGAGTACGGGCACGGCCTCTGGACTGGGTTATACAACAAGCACCCAGACTCCTCTCGTCCTGAGCAATAGCTATCTGAGTGCGCCACTGCTCATGACACCAGAGGAATATCAGCAGTGGACACTCCAGCAAAGCATGACCCGTTACTTCCGCGACCGAAATGCCGAACTGTTTGAATCGAAAGGCAAATCGAAGTTCGATTTCACCGATATGCATTTCAGCCTTGGTCCTGCCGAAAAGATATTTGGCCCCGGTGGCGTGCAAATCAAGACCCAAGGCTCTGCAGAACTGAAGTTTGGCATGAACATGAAGAAGGTTGACAACCCCTCCTTGGCCGCCAATCGCCGCAAGACCACAGGCTTTGATTTCGACGAGAAGATAAACCTCAGCCTAACGGGAAGTGTGGGTGATAAAATCAAACTGAGCCTCAACTACAACACCGATGCCACCTTTGATTTCGACTCCCAGAACATGAAGTTGAAATACGATGGCAAGGAGGATGAAATCATCAAGTTGGTGGAAGCCGGCAACGTCTCAATGCCATCAAACAACAGTCTGATACCTGGTGTCGCCAGTCTTTTCGGATTGCGGACAGACATTCAGTTCGGGCGACTGAAACTTCAAACGGTGGTCAGCCAAAAGAAAAGTGCCTCGAAAAGTGTCTCCTCAAAGGGTGGAGGCAGTACAAACACGTTCGAGTTCTCAGCCACCAACTACGAAGAAAACAGGCACTTCTTCTTGTCGCACTACTTCCGACTCCAGTACGACAAGAATATGAAGACGTTGCCCACCATATCCAGTGGCATCACCATCACCCGTGTCGAGATATGGATTACGAATAAGACCTCCAATGCAGCCAACAACAGGAATATTATTGCACTGGCCGATCTCGGAGAACATGACATCATCGGAAAAACCGAGTTATGGAATGCTGGTAGTGTCACGGTTCCCTCCAACAAGGCCAACGACGAATACAGCACACTCGTCAACACACTCACCGATGCCCGCGACATCAGTCAAGCCACCACCCTACTCGATGCTCAGGGTCTTATCGGCGGAGAAGACTATGAGAAACTGCAGAGTGCGCGTCTTCTGAACAGTTCAGAATATTTTGTCAACACATCCTTAGGCTACGTTTCGCTCAATAGCACCCTGCAAACCGACGATGTGCTGGGTATTGCCTATGAATACACTTATGGTGGTCAGACATATCAGGTGGGCGAGTTCAGCGGTGACTTAACCGACAACTCCAAGGCCCTATTCGTGAAACTGCTGAAGCCGTCAAGCGGAAGTCCCCAGTTACCCACATGGCGACTGATGATGAAAAACGTCTATAGTCTCGGAGCCACAAGCGTTTCCAGCGAAAAATTCAAACTCGACATCAAATACCTGAGCGATTCTAGTGGTGTATATATCACATACCTGCCAGAAGAGAAGCTGAAAAGCACAACGTTGCTGAAAGCCATGAATCTCGACCGCTTAGACAGCAAGAACAAAGCCAATTCAAACGGTCAGTTCGACTTTATAGAGGACTACACCATACGTAAGGGACGTATCTACTTCCCTGTGGCAGAGCCCTTCGGCGACCATCTTCGCCGATGGATTGGAGATGCCGCCACTGCCGACAAGTATTGTTTCCCGGAACTTTACGATAGCACGAAAACCGTAGCCAAGCAGATTGCCGAACACGACAAATTCATGCTGACCGGACAATACAAAGGAACAAATGGCAGTCAGATAGACCTCGGAGCCACTAACATTGCCCAAGGTTCCGTTGTCGTAAGGGCCGGTGGCGTAACCCTAACCGAAAACAGCGACTATACCGTTGACTACAACATGGGTATAGTAACCATCATCAACCAAAGCATCATTGATGCTGGAACCACCGTCAACGCCTCCGTGGAGAGCAACGACAACTACGGTATGCAGCGAAAGACCATGCTGGGTGTGAATCTCGATTACGAACTTTCCAAGAATTTCACCATTGGCGGTTCTTTCATGTTCCTCAACGAACAGCCTCTGACTACGAAGGTAAGCATGGGCAACGAACCTCTGAAAAACACCTTATGGGGCGGCCACATGTCATGGAAGCGTGAAAGCCAATGGTTGACGAACATGCTCGACAAGATTCCCTTGATTCGCGCCACCCAACCCAGCCAAATCAGTTTCAATGCTGAGTTTGCCCAACTCGTGGCAGGACAGAACAAACGCATACAAGGAAATGCTTCTTATCTCGACGACTTCGAAAATTCATCGTATAAGGAGTCACTGACTACTCCAACATACTGGACGCTTTCGAGCACACCATCGATGTTCACGGAGAGCAACCTAACCAACGACATCCGGTACGGTTACAACCGCGCCCTGCTGGCTTGGTACTATGTAGATCCCTTGTTCACACGTCGTAGCAGCACCCTCACCCCCAGTCACATCAAGAGCGACATGGAACAACTCTCCAATCACTATGTGCGTGAGGTTTACGAACGTGAGCTCTATCCCCAGAAAGCGCAAAACAGCTACACCTCAGCCACATCACTGAACGTGCTGAATCTGGCTTTCTACCCCAACGAGCGTGGAGCCTACAACCTTAGTACGGATGTTGACGCAAACGGTAAGTTCCTGAACCCCAAAGAGAAATGGGGAGGAATGATGCGTAAGATGGACAATACGGACTTCGAGACCATGAACGTTGAGTACATCGAATTCTGGATGCTCGACCCATTTATCTACAACCGCGACAAGCCCGGCAATCATGGGGGTGATTTCTACATCAACCTCGGTGAGATATCCGAAGACATTCTAAAGGACGGCAAGAAGTTCTATGAGAGCGGAATGCCATTGGACGGCGACCCTGCCTACTATACAGAAACGACCTGGGGACGAATCCCCAACACGTCCAGTGTAACGTATGCCTTTAACAACAGCAATGGTTCGCGAGCCGTACAAGACATCGGTTTGAATGGTCTCACCTCGGACGAGGAGCGCACATACGGCGAATACGCCAACTTCCTGCAACAGATGCAGGGACGGGTGAACGCCCAGGTCTATGACTCTCTCTACGCCGACCCCGCCACCGACAACTACCACTACTATCGTGGCACGGACTACGACCAGGCTCAGACAAGCATTCTCGACCGCTACAAACGCATCAACCTTCCCGAAGGAAACTCTCCCGACTCCAACAATTCGCCCGAAAGCTACGAGACAGCCTACAAAACGACGCCCGACGTGGAAGACCTGAATCAGGACTATACGTTGAACGAATACGAAAAATACTTCCAGTATCACATCTCCATCCGTCCGGAAGACCTCATCGTTGGGCGCAACCACATTACCGACAAGCGCACGGCCAGTGTGAAACTGCGTAATGGAAATACCGAAGAAGTAAACTGGTACCAGTTCCGCGTACCCTTAGACAACTACGAATCAAAAGTCGGCAACATCAACGACTTCACCAGCATACGCTTCATGCGTTTGTTCATGACGGGCTTCGAGGAGCCCACCGTTGTACGTCTGGCCACACTCGACCTTGTCCATGGCGACTGGCGTAGCTACGAGCAGGCTCTCCATACTGGCGATGCACCCAATACGAGTGCCACCATGACGGTCAGCACGGTCAACATTGAGGAAAACAACGACAAGACTCCCGTCAACTATGTCCTGCCTCCAGGCATCAGCCGTGTCACCGACCCCAGCCAAAGCCAACTGGTTGAAGAGAACGAGCAAGCACTATGCATGGTTGTGGAAAACCTATCACCAGGCGATGCCAAGGCTGTTTACAAGAACTGCAACTACGACATGCGCCAGTACAAGCATCTGCAACTCTTCGTTCACGCCAATGCACTGGCCAACGACATCACCAATCTGCAAGATGGCGAAACCAGCATCTTCCTGCGGCTGGGTTCCGACTACAAAAGCAATTTCTATGAATATGAAGTTCCCCTGCACCTGACCCCCGAAGGCAACTACGATACCTATTCTGCTGCCGGCTGCCAGGCAGTATGGCCTGTCGATAACATGATAAACATCAACATGGACATACTTACCGACTTAAAGAAGGAACGGAACAAGCAGAAAAGCCTGGGACTCACGTCCTTCAATCAGATATTCCATGGTTACGACGAACATAATCCCAGCAATCGCATCGCCATCATGGGTAATCCCACTTTGGGAGAAGTGAAGACCATCATGATTGGTGTTCGCAACAATGGACGAACGGTGAAGAGCGTGGAAGTATGGGCCAACGAACTCCGACTACAGGAATTTACCAACGACGGAGGATGGGCGGCACAAGGTACGCTGAACATACAACTTTCAGACCTTGGCAGCGTCAGTGCTACGGGTCACGTCGAGACGGCAGGTTTCGGCGGCATCGAACAAACCGTTGCTGAACGCAAGGACGAAGACACCTACAACTATGCCATCACCACCCAGTTCGACCTTGGTAAGGTCTTCCCCGAGAAGGCGAAGATAAATGCCCCGCTGTACTACTCCTTCAACAAGGAGACCGTGAAGCCTAAATACAACCCCCTGGACACCGACATGCTCCTCAAGGATGCTTTGGACGCCCTACAGAGTAAAGCCGAGAAAGACTCTCTGAAAGCCCTCACGACAACCAAAGAGACACAACGCAACCTGTCGCTGTCGGGCGTAAAAGTAAACATTGCAAGCCGCAAGCATCCTATGCCATACGACCCCGCCAACTTCACCTGGAACTATTCACGGCAAAGCACCACACGCGAGGGAGTCACAACCGTGTACGAATACGACCGCTCGTGGCGTGCCGGTCTCAACTACTCGTGGAGTCCGAACTGGAAGGCATGGGAACCATTCAAGAACCTCGTCAAGTCGAAGAGCAAATGGCTCACCCTCATCAAGGACCAAAACCTCTCCTATGCCCCACAGAACCTGACATTCAGCACCGAACTACAACGCACCTACCACGAACTGCAGGAACGCGACGTAGAGAACATGGAGAACAACCAGAGCATTCCCGTCATCTTCTCACAGACCTACCTGTGGAATCGTGAGTTTTCTCTGAAATGGGATATATTCAAGGCACTGCACTTCTCGTTCCAGAGCGGAACACATGCCGAGATTGAAGAACCCTATACTCCCGTCAACAAACACCTGTATGCCGACCAGTACGAGGCGTGGAAAGATTCCGTAAAATACAGTCTGCGCCACTTTGGCCGTCCGCTCGACTATAGTCAGACTGCCCAACTCTCCTATAACCTTCCCATCAACAAGATACCTATGTTCGACTGGATTACGGTCGATGCTTCCTACAATTCCAACTATTCATGGAAGCGTGGCATCGAACAAGAAGATGGCAGCTCCCTGGGAAACAACATCAACACGCAACGTACTTTGAACGTTAATGGGAAGTTCGCCATGGAAACCCTCTACAACCATAGCAATTTCCTAAAAGAGGCCAACAAGCGTTTCACGGCCTCCAAGGCAAAGAGTGCGTCGAAGAAGAAGGCCGATGCCAAGAAGAAAGAGCAGGAAGCCAAAAAGAAAGCCGAGGAGACCGAGAAGCAAAACCGGCAGAAAGCAGAAGAAGAGGCCAAGAAGAAAGGTGTTCCCGTCGATTCCGTATTGGCTCAGCAGAAGAAAACGCCTGGCAAACAAGACAACGCCAAAGGGCTTAGTGCTCAGAAGAAGAACCAGAAGCAGAAAGGCTTTGCACAGGAAGTTTCCCTGCACACCGATACCACGACCACGGTCACACACAACCAGAAGTCCAAACGCCTCATTGTCACGGCCCGCGATTCTGCCGGACATGAATACAAGTTACGATACAAGAAACTCGACGACAACAAGATTGTCATCAAGAATCTCGATTCCGTAAAACTACGTATCAACGTTATCGCCAAGCCGAAACTGGAGGACGAAAAGTGGTACACCATGGCTCAGGCTGCCGCACGTTTTGCCATGATGCTCCGCAACGTCAGCGTCTCATACCGCAACACCTACAATCTCTCCCTGCCAGGCTTCCTGCCAAACGTAGGCGACATGCTTGGTCAGAACAGGGGGAATGACATGTTCCAGCCGGGCCTCAAATATGCCTTCGGACTGGTAGGCGACAGTTACATCGACGAAGCCAAATCCAACGGCTGGCTGCTCTGCGCCGACAGCATTGCCACCCCTGCCACCACGAGCAGCACGGAGGACCTGCAGATTAAAGCCTCGTTAGAGCCCTTCACCGACTTGAAGATTGACCTGAACATGTCGCGTACCCGGAACAAGAGCCAATCTATACAATACATGTACGTAGGTAACCCCACCACCGAGACGGGTTCGTTCAATATGACCACCATCACCCTTCGCTCTGCCTTTACAAAACGTGGCAGTGCCAATAACGGTTATCGCAACAAGACATTCGAACGTTTCTGCCAATACCTGCCCATCATACAACAGCGTGTAGAATCACGCTACCAAGGCACCACCTACCCACAAGGCACAGGCTACGAAGGAAACTTCAACCCGTCGAACAGCACCGTAAGTCCCTACTCTTCCGATGTCATGATTCCTGCATTCCTTGCAGCCTATAGCGGCGGCAGTCCCAACCGCTCCAGCCTCGACATCTTCCCTTCGATTCGGAAGATGCTGCCCAACTGGACTCTCACCTACCGCGGACTGTCCACCCTCCCCTTCTTCCGCGACCACTTCAAGTCCGTCAATATCACCCACGGCTACAAGAGCGTCTTCGCCATCGGTTCCTACAACACCTATAGTTCATGGATTCAGGCTTTCACAGGCAGCGAACTGGGCTTTATAGAGAACACCACGACACAGAGTTATCAACCCTCATCGATGTACGACATCTCCACCGTCAGCATCAACGAGAGTTTCACCCCCTTGGCTGGTATCAATCTCACGCTCAACAACAACATGACCTTAAAGTTCGAGTATCGCACCACACGAGCCATAACCCTTTCCATGACATCGGCACAAATCAACGAGGCATCCTCCAAGGATATCGTATTGGGCTGGGGATATAAAATCGACGACTTCAACTTCCTTTCCTTATTTGCAGGAAAGAAGGCCAGTGCCCGACAAGGGAAGGGCTCGAAAGGGCGCAACAATAAGAACAAACAGGACGAGACCGACGACAAAAACAAAAACACAAAGAACAGCAGCAAGAGTTCGAAATCTAATTTTGCCCACAGCGTACAGTTGGCCTTCGATTTCTCGTTCCGCAACCAAGATGCCCTGCGTCGGGACATACAGACAGGACAGACCGAAGCAACAAGCGGAAACCGCGCCATCAAGGCCTCGTTCCAGGCTTCCTATGCCATCAGCCGTATGGTCAGCCTAAGTCTCTACTACGACCGACAGAAGAATTCACCGCTTCTCTCCACCAGCAGTTACCCCACCATCACACAGGACTTCGGACTTAGCATGAAAGTATCGCTGACGAGATAAATAAAAGTGAGAAGTGAGAAATTAAAAGAGAAAAATTAAAAATTAAAAGAGAAAAGTTAAAAGATAAAAGTTATGATTTTAGGTATTATCACAGGTATTTTGGCAGGATTCATTGCTGCCAAACTTACAGACGGCCAGGGTAAGGGTTGCATCGTCAATCTCTTTCTTGGTATCGTAGGCGGCTGCTTCGGAGGATGGTTATTCTCCCAATTTGGTCTGAAAGCCTATAGTTGGGCAGGCGAAATCGTTATCGCAGTAGTCGGAGCCTGCATCCTGCTCTGGGGATGGAACAAACTGAAGTAGAAAGCCCACCCTGGGGAGGGGAACCCTAGTTAAGAGTTAAAAGTTCAAAGTTAAAAGTGATGTGAGAGGAGAGAGGAGAGAAGAGAGAAACCTCACCCCCAACCCCTCTCCGAAGGGCGAGGGGAGTGTTTACTACTTAATATTGACAAGTTAACTCTTAACTTTGCACTTTGCACTTTGAACTCTTTACATTCCTCTCTCCTCTATCTTCTCTCCTCTCTCCTCTAAATCCCTAAACCTCTAAACCTCTAAACCTCTAAATCCCCCAATTATTAACCCACTAAATTTTCAAAACAATGTTAATCACAACAACCCCCATTCTGGAAGGGCACCCTATTAAAGAATACAAAGGTGCCGTAACCGTAGAGACCATCATCGCTGCCAACGTACTTCGCGACATTGCAGCATCGTTTAGCGACTTCTTTGGCGGACGCAGCGGAAGCTACGAAAAAGTCATTCGCGAAGCCAAAGAAACATCAATGAGAGAATTGGAAGCCAAGGCCGCAGCCATGGGCGCCAATGCCATTGTTGGTTTCGCCATCGACTATGAGACCATGGGCAAGGGAGCTTCCCTCCTAATGGCCGCAGCACGAGGAACTGCCGTTGTCATCTAAGACAAGTCTCTAACGCAGAAACGCCCCAAGGACATCCAAAGGTTCCTTGGGGCGTTTGTTTTTTGTAAAACAGTATCATATGCAACCACAGGACCAATCTTGACTACGAGCAAAAATTTGAAGAAGAAAGACTGGACTTGCAGATAAATCAGCGGTATTCGAAGAGTTTGACGAAACCTGTCATGGTGAACACGCTACGAAGCATGTCGTTCATGCCTGTGATATAGACGTGACCTCCACGGGCCTTTACGGCCTTCAGGATGGAAAGGAATATGCGTAAGCCACTGGATGAAATGTACTCGAGTGCCGTACAATCCAGAACGACATCTCCTTCTGTGGTTTCCGTGAGGGGTTTCAACTCTTGTTCTACCTGAGACGATGCGGCAGTGTCTAATCGGCCATCGAATAGGACAACGATGGATTTCTCTTGTTCTTTTATTGTTGTTTTCATCATTTAGAGGGTTAGAGGTTTAGGGATTTAGAGGTTTAGGAATTTAGAGGTGAGAGGATAGAGGATAGAGGATAGAGATATGTATTAGACTGGATGACAAGTGGCAAAAGTGACCTCTCTCTTCTCTCCTCTCTCCTCTCATTTTTCACTTTGAACTCTTAACTGATCCCCTCCGGGGCTCTTTACATTGGATATATAAGATTGACAATAAAGAGGTTTGCAGCGAGGATGATGAGGTTCATCCAGAAGCCTATTCGCAGGAAATCGGTGAAGCGATAGCCGCCGGGTCCATAGACAAGCATGTGGGTGGGAGAACCGATTGGGGTTGCGAAACTGCTGGAGACGGCCACCATCAGGGAGACGATGAAGGGCATGGGGTTGACGCCCATGGCTTGGGCTGCCTGATAGACTATCGGGTAGAAGATGGCACCGGCTGCCGTGTTGGATATGAACTCCGTCAGGAAGGTGCCTGCCACGCACATGGCTATCATCACCATCAACGGCTGGTTGTTGCAGATGCCCATGAGGGAGGTTGCCAAAGTCCCGGCGATTCCCGTCTTCTGTATGGCGGTTCCTATCACTACCGAACCGGCAAATATCATGAGGATATTCCAATCTATCGAATCCATGGCCTGAGAGGGTGTGCAACAGCGGAATACGAGCATCGCAATGGCTGCCAGCATGGAACTCTGGAGCAAAGGCATAATGTTCAGGCTCGACAGAAGTATCATGCCTATCATGATCAGGCAGGAGACGACGGTCTTCGTTCCAAAAACAGGAAGGACGGTAGATGGCTCGAAATATTGCAAACCACGTACCTCCTGTGCCTGTTTCGCTTTCAGGGCGCAGTCGAACAGAAGGGAGTCTCCGGCTTGCAGGATGATGTCGCGTGGACTTTCCATGACACGTTCTCCCTGACGGGCAACAGCCACCAAAGTCATCTGACAATCACGCTCAAGGTTGGTGTCGGAAATCCGTTGCCCCACCAGTTCGCAATCGGCCATGACATAGGCCGTACGCAAACTGCGCTTCTTTTCCACTTCCTCCACGCTAAAGACAGGATGAGAAGCATTTACCAGTCCGTGGGTCTTTCGCAAGGATAGTATCTCATCGACCTGACCGGCAAACACCAAACGGTCACCGCCCATTATAAACTCATCCTGGGGAACGGGGGTGATAATCTCACGGTCGAAGCGGACAATCTCGATAAGATGGCCGCCCCCGACATTCATCAGATTGGCATCTGCTATGGTCTCGCCGATGTACTTGCAATCTGCCGGTACCAGAAGTTCTATCGTGTAGTCGGCCGTCTGTCGGAAGGAATCGTCGGCACTCTTCCGCTCTGGCAGCAATCGCTGAAGTGCCAGGATGGACAGGATGCCCACTACAAGACAGAAGATACCCGGGATGAAGGGTGTGAAGAAATTCAGTTGGACTCCCGTATCCGCAGCATAGAGACCGGATATAATCAGGTTGGGAGGCGTGCCGATAAGCGTACAGACACCGCCCATACCCGAAGCGTAACTCAAGGGGATGAGCAACTTCGAGGGGGATATGTTCAGTTTCCTCGACCACATCTTCACAACATTTACGAATAGAGCCACCACCGTTGTGTTGCTAAGCAACGAACTGAGTGCGGCAACTGGCAACATCAACCGGACTATTGCCGACGAATAACTGCTGGGATGCCCGAGCAGATAACGCACCAACCAATGCAGAACGCCTGTATGCACCATGCCGGCGATAACGACAAAGAGTATGCCTACCTCGACTACGGACATCGAGGAAAAGCCCTTCAAGGCCTCATCGGAGGTGAGTACGCCCGTAAGTGCCAGTATGGCTATGACTCCAAGAAATACTACGTCTTCGCGCAGTTTAGTAAACAACAGCACGATGAACATCATTAGCACTGTTACAATGGTAATCCATGCAGCAAGACTTAATCCCCAGAATAATATTGTTTCCATTGTTTAGAGTGTGAGAAGTTTAGAGGTTTAGAGGTTTAGGGATTTAGAGGTGAGAGGATAGAGGAATGTAAAGAGTTCAAAGTGCAAAGTGCAAAGTGCAAAGTTAAGAGTTAACTTGTCAATATTAGTAGTAAACACTCCCCTCGCCCTTCGGAGAGGGGTTGGGGGTGAGGTTTCTCTCCTCTCTCTTCTCTCCTCTCATTTTTCACTTTGAACTATGAACTATGAACTTTGAACTTTGAATTTTTAATTTTTAATTTTTAATTTTTCTCTTTTAATTTTTAGTCCCATTTCCTTTGCCACTTCAAGCATGTAGGCATGGGCGGCTTCGTGAGTATTTTCGATGCGGCTCTCCCAGATGGCGTCCTTGATGGCCTGCTTTATCACTCCCACTTTGCGACAGGGTTGTAAGCCGAAGGTCTCCATGATTTCCTCACCGGTTACGGGGTTTGTCCAAGTGCGGTAATTGTCCCGTGCCTGCAAGTCGGCGAGTTTCTCCCTGACCAGTTGGAAGTTCTGGAGGAAACGCTGTTTGCGCTCGGCATTCTTGCTGGTGATGTCTGCCTCGCAGAGGGTCATCAGGTCGTCGATGTCGTCTCCTGCCTCGAAAAGCAAGCGGCGCACGGCCGAGTCTGTCACCTCGTCGTCGGCAATAGCGATGGGGCGCATGTGGAGCCCGACGAGTTTCTCCACGTAGTGCATGCGCTCGTCTAAGGGCAACTTCAGGCGACGGAAGATGGGTGCCACCATCTTCTGGCCTATGTAGTTATGGTTCTTAAACGTCCATCCGGCCTGTGGTTCCCAACGCTTCGAACGTGGTTTGCCTATGTCGTGCAGGAGGGCTGCCCAGCGGAGCCAAAGAAGCCTCTCCCCTTGGAGAGGGGCTGGGGGTGAGGCTATATTATCCAGCACCTCAAGGGTGTGGTAGAAGTTATCCTTATGCCCACGTCCGTTACGCACCTCCACGCCCTCCAGAGCTGCCAGCTCGGGGAAGATGATAGGCAGCAGCCCGGCACGAGAGAGTTCTACGAATCCGATGCTGGGCCGGGGCGAAAGCATAATCTTATTCAGTTCGTCGATGATGCGCTCCTGCGAGATAATCTTGATGCGTTCGGCATTGCGCACCAGGGCCTCCTGTGTCTCGTCCTCGATCTGGAAACGGAGTTGGGTGGCAAACCTTACGCAACGCATCATGCGCAAGGGGTCGTCGCTGAAGGTGATGTCGGGGTCGAGGGGCGTAGCGATGAGACGGTCCTCCATGTCAAGAAGTCCATCGAAACGGTCTATGAGTTCGCCAAACCTGTCCTCATTGAGGCAGACGGCCAGGGCGTTGATGGTGAAGTCGCGGCGGTCGAGGTCGTCCTCCAGCGTGCCGTCCTCCACGATGGGTTTGCGGCTATCGCGGCTGTAACTCTCGCGACGGGCACCGACGAATTCAACTTCCAGGGCCCTGGAAGTTGAAAGTTCAGAGTTCAAAGTTGAGAGTTCAGAGTTAACCTTTGAGCTTTGAACTTTGAACTCTGAACTTTGAACTCTGAACTCTGAAATTAAAAATTTCAGCTGCGCTGTTCCGAAGTTCTTGAAGACGCTTAGGTGGGCTCTGCGCCCGAGTTTCTTCTTCAAGGCCTGTGCCAGGGCGATGCCCGGATTGGCAGGACGTTCTCCCCCTCCTTGGGAGGGGGATGGGGGGAGGTTGACCACGCAGTCGATGTCCTTCGAGGGACGTTCGAGGAAGAGGTCGCGCACGTAACCACCTACGAGATAGACCTCAAGCCCCATCTCATCGGCCGTCTTCCCTATCTCGTGAAAGATTGGGGCAGACAACAAACTCCGCATCTCTTCCCTACTAATGTTCCTCATTTTTATTAACCTTAACCTTAACGATAACGATAACCTTAACTCCTAACTATGCACTCTGAACTCTGAACTTTTAATTTTTAATTTTTCTCTTTTAATTCTTTCCTATCGTGCTCCAGTTTCCGGCGGAAGAACTCAGACTTTAGAGAATCGCCCTCGGCGAGTTGCAGCTCCACGCTGTCCATGAGCAGGATGGCCTGCTGGCGTGCCTCAAAGGCCGTGGGGAACCGCTTGCGCATGCTGAGAATGGTGTCGCGGGCAGCAGTGTAGTTGCCCGAAGCATAACAGGCACGTGCCTCGGCGAGCATCTGCTGGCCCCCTTCCTCGTCAGTTGTCTGAGGCTTGCACGCACACAATACGATAATGGGTATAAGAAATATCTTTTTCATCAGAGTATGAATCTGCGTATGTCGTTACCAAAAGCCAAGAGCATCAAGGCAATGATTATGCCCATGCCGATGTACTCGAACCATACCATCACCTTCTCGCTGGGTTCACGTCCTGTGATGGCCTCATACAGAAGCATCATTACGTGGCCGCCGTCGAGCCCGGGAATAGGCAGAATGTTCATGACGGCCAGTGCTATGCTGATGAAAGCCGTAAGCATCCAGAATCGCAGCCAGTCCCATGTGTTCGGGAAAAGATTGCCGATGGCAATGAACGAGCCCACCTCCTTGGCTCCTTGTGGAGTGGCCACATAACGGAACTGGTCAACGTAATCGACCAGCATCCCCCATCCATAGCGAATGCCGGCAGGAACACAGGTGAGCAGATTATAGTCGATATGTTCCAGCTCATAGTCGGGCATGGCACGTGTCACGCCCAACAAGTAATTCTCGTCAAGTTTCAGGGAAACGGTGTCGGGTGCCTCAGCCCCAGGATTCTGGAACACGAGCACCATCTGACGCATACGAAGGCTATCGGCACGGGAACAATCCTTCATGCCAAGAACATCCATCCGGCGCACATAGAGCGAGTCGTAGTCGTTCCAATACTCGATGGGACAGCCGTCTATGGCAAGCAGGCGACATCCCTCCTTCATCCCTGCACGTTCGGCAGGAGTGTCCTCGACAACAGATTTCACCAAAGCCGGAGCGATGGGAGTCATGAAGGGCGGCTGCATGTAGGCTACATCTATGAGGTTCATGCCATCCTCGGGCATGACGATGGTAACCTCTTGCCCATTACGGTTTACCACCACCTTCTTCGAGCGGCAGAGGTCCTGAAGAGGAATGGCATAGCTGTTTCTGAGATACACATCCTCGTCGTCGAAGCGGAGAAGGATGTCTCCGTCACGGAAACCCAGGGCCTCAGCCTCCTGATTAAAGGCAAAGCCCTGTGTAATGGTGCTCGTCTTTATCCTGTCTTCGCCATTGGCCAACATGATGCCGCTGTAAATGACAAAGGCCGTCAGCAGATTCATGAGCACACCGCCCACCATAATTAAGAATCGCTTCCATACCTTTTGTGAACGGAATTCGTCGGGTTTGGCAGGTTGTTTCAATTGCTCCGTGTCGAGGCTTTCGTCCACCATGCCGGCAATCTTCACGTAGCCGCCCAAGGGAATCCATCCGATGCCGTACTCCGTTTCGTTGTTCTTGAAACGCGGGAACAGACGCGTGAACCAGCTGTCGCGGGTGCTGAACAGATGGAACTTGTAGTCGAAGAACATGAAGAACTTCTCTACCCTGACTTTAAAGAGTTTGGCAAAGCCGAAATGTCCACCCTCGTGCAACACAATGAGTAGCGACAGGCAGAGCAATAACTGAAGAGTCTTAATAAGTATTACATTCATAACTATACGACCCCTTCCCCATTCCCTCCCCGAGGGGAGGGCGTATATACGCTTAATGGTTCGGAGATTTCTTTAATTTATTAATAATGTTTACCAATGATATTCATCTTGTTTTTGTAACCACTCCCCTCCCTCGGGAGGGGCTGAGGGGGTCTTATATTAGTTCGCTGGCTATGCGCCGTGCCTCGCTGTCGATGGCGAAGTAGTCATCGAGTGTGGGCTGGGCGATGAAGGTGGTGCGTTCCATCGTACGTTCTACGATGTCTGCCATCTGCAAGAACTGACATCGTCCTTCACGGAAGGCAAGGTTCACCACCTCGTTGGCAGCGTTTAGCACGCAGGGGATAGTACCGCCCCGTTGGATGGCCTCGAAAGCCAATGCCAGGCAGCGGAACTTCTGAAGGTCGGGTTTCTCGAAGGTGAGGTCGGACATGTTGTACCAGTCGAGACGAGGGAAGTTGCTCTGCAACCGCTCAGGATAACTGAAAGCCAACTGTATGGGCACACGCATGTCGGGAACACCGAGCTGAGCCTTGACAGCCCCGTCGCGGAACTCCACAGCCGAGTGGATGATACTCTGGGGATGCACAACCACTTGTATTCTGTCAGCCTCTACGCCGAAGAGCCATTTGGCCTCGATGACCTCGAACCCCTTGTTCATCATCGTGGCGGAGTCGATGGTTATCTTTGCTCCCATGTCCCAGTTGGGGTGTTTAAGCGCCTGCTCGGGTGTAACGGACTTCAACTCCTCCAATGAGAACTTACGGAAGGGGCCACCGCTTGCCGTGAGGATGATACGTTCGATGAGTGGACTGTTGTGGAGAGAGGATACATTTTCCTCTTTCGTGCTTTTCTGCAAGTCTAATACATTACTCTCTCTTCTCTCTTCTCTCCTCTCTCCTCCAAAATCTTCCCCCATCAGCGACTGGAAGATGGCGGAGTGTTCCGAATCAACGGGCAGTATGGCGGAGCGGTTCTCCATAGCCAGACGGGTGACGAGTTCGCCAGCCACTACGAGGGTTTCCTTGTTGGCCAAGGCTATTTGCTTATGGGCTCGTATGGCGGCTACGGTAGGACGCAGGCCGGCAAAGCCCACAAGGGCTGTCAGCACGATGTCCACCTCTCCGTTCTGCGCCACATCGCACAAAGCATCCTGCCCGGTATAAACCTGTATTGGCAGGTCGGCGAGTGCCTCCCTCACCTCCTCGTACTTCGTTTCGTCGGCAATCACCACCTGTGCAGGCTGGAACTTCCGCGCCTGCTCTATCAAAAGAGTTGACTGCCGATTGGCTGTCAACACGTATGCCTCGTATCTGTCTGGATTTGCAGCAATAATATCAAGTGCCTGTGTACCTATGCTGCCTGTGCTTCCGAATATCGCTATTTTCCGTTTCATTAATGGAGAATGGTAAATGTATAATGTATAATGTCAAATGGTAAATGAAATGTTCAATCCTCAATGTTCTAATCGGACGGCCGAAGGCCTACGCTTGGCTCGTCCAAGAATGTTCAATGTTCAATGTTCAGCCCCACCAGTCCTTCGGGCAGGTGCATGTGGAGGATACGTTGTTCGTGGTCGATCTCACGAATGAAATCTTCGGCAGCTGGGAGCAGGGTGCCGTTCTCCAACTCGAAGAGAACATTCTGGGTGGTATCGTCCACACGATGTACGCGTCCCAGATTTCCCGCCTCTTCGTCCACAACCTGGAAGCCCTCGAAGTACTGCCATGTGTAATCGGCCTCGTCGTCCTCCGGAGTAAGGCTGTAGGGGAAATAAACCTCAGCCCCGATGATGTCCTGTAGGGCCTCTATGGTATCGAGCCCCTCGAAACGAAGGAGGGCTGTATGTTCGCTCCGGAAGCGGTATTCCTCGAGAAAGAAAGGTACAAGTATGCCATCAAGCATAAGAATAAGATAATCCGCCTCTACCCTATCCCACACATCGGTGGTGAACGAGAACGTTATCTCGCCCCGGTAGCCGTGGGGCTTGCCCAACTGACCTATCTTATATACGCTATCCTCACTTATCATTTCACACGCGTAATACGGGCACCCAGCGCATTCAGGCGGTCCTCAATGTTCTGGTAGCCACGGTCTATCTGACCAATGTTGTCAATCTGACTGGTGCCCTGTGCCGACATGGCGGCAATGAGCAAGGCAATACCGGCACGGATGTCGGGACTGGTCATGCGGCCACCATGCAGCGGCATACGCTTGTCGTGCCCCACAACCACAGCGCGGTGGGGGTCACAAAGAATAATCTGTGCACCCATGTCGATGAGTTTATCCACGAAGAACAAACGGCTCTCGAACATCTTCTGATGGATGAGCACCGAGCCCTTGGCTTGCGTGGCCACCACAAGGAGTACACTCAGCAGGTCGGGCGTAAGGCCAGGCCAGGGAGCATCGGCGAGCGTCATGAACGAGCCGTCGATGAAGGAGTCTATCTCGTAGTGTTCCTGTTCGGGGATGAAGATGTCGTCGCCCTCATGGCGTACTTCAATGCCTAAGCGACGGAAGGTATAGGGGATGATGCCCAGCTGGTCGTAGCCCGTATTCTTGATGCGTACGCCCTTGCCGCACATGGCAGCCATGCCGATGAACGAACCCACCTCAATCATGTCGGGCAGGATGGTGTGCTCAGCACCGTGCAGTTCCTTCACCCCCTCTATGACAAGGCGATTGCTGGCAATGCCAGAAATGCGTGCTCCCATGTTGTTGAGGAGCAGGCAGAGCTGTTGGAGGTAGGGTTCGCAGGCGGCGTTGTAGATGGTTGTGGTGCCCTTGGCAAAGACGGCAGCCATGATGATGTTGGCTGTACCCGTCACCGAAGCCTCGTCCAGCAGCATGTACGAGCCGCACAGTTCCTTGGACTCGATGGTGAACACACCACGCTCCTTGTCATAGACAAAACTGGCACCCAACTTTTTGAACCCGAGGAAATGGGTATCCAGGCGGCGGCGTCCTATCTGGTCGCCCCCCGGGCGCGACACACTGGCCGTACCGAAGCGTGCCAACAGAGGTCCAAGGAACATAACACTTCCCCGCAAATGGGAACAATGCTCAAGGAACTCATCGCTAAGCAAATAGTCAAGGTTTACATGGTCTGCCTGGAAGGTATAGTCCCCCAGAGCGTTGGCCGTTGTCTTCACGCCAATCTCCGCCAGCAACTTTATCTGGTTGTTGACATCCGCAATATTGGGAAGATTCTTGATTCGAACAGGTTCGGAGGTGAGCAACGTGGCACACAACACCTGCAATGCTTCGTTCTTTGCACCCTGCGGAGTTATCTCACCCTGCAGCGAGTGACCACCTTCTATAATAAATGATGCCATTTATGATGTCAAATGTTAAATGTCAAATGTCAAATGTCAAATGTTACCTGCGGGATGCTTAATGGAAAATGTAAGAAGTCCCATGATGGCGTAGCCTACATTTGAATTTTGAATTTTGAAATTTTAAATTCCCATGAGGTTTTTTACTTCTTCTTCCTTTTCTTCCCGTCCTGTCGGGGCAATGTCTGCACGGGAGCGAAGTGGAACTTCTCCAGGTCGAGGATGACCTTCCCTTTCGTGTAACGTGCAATATCGCTGGCCACTTTCTCGTCGTCCATAGCATCGCGGTTCCAGACAAACAGACTTTGCTTCATCTGGTTGGCCGTCAGGGCAAGCAGTTCGTCACGTTCCGCCCCTTCCGGCATCTCTGCCAACTGGCGAAGCGACTCCTCTATGAGGTAACCATACTGACGCTGGCCGATGTCCTTCATCGGATAAGGCAAGGGTTCTGGACGTCCAGCATCCTCGCCCAAACGCGTTATCTCAAAAGGATAGTCAATATCAAGTCGGTAACCGGAAATATAGGCAATGTGGTCCCAGATACGGTGTTTATAATCAGGAAGTTCGCGCAACTGGGGCTGCATGTTCAGCATAATGCCGAATATCGTCTCGGCACAACGCCGACGCTCCTCACGGTCCTCTATCTGCACCGCCTGTTCTATCATATCCTGCACGCCACGCCCATACTCGGGCATTTGCAGTTTTTCTCGTTGGGTGTTATATGTCATAAGCCTCCCCCTGCCCCTCCCAAGGAGGGGTGATATGCCCTTGGGGGTATAGGGCTGTTAATATTCGAAACTCTTTTTCATATATTCTCACTTCCCCGCACTCCCGTTCGACCCTTCCGTCTTTTTATTCAGGAACGCCACCCCTCCTTGGGAGGGGACGGGGGAGGTCCACTCTTTCAGGTAGAACGGTTCGCTATAGGCCACATCGGCAAACTCTTCACGCAGGAACTTTCGTTCTGCCAAGGGCTGCATGTTCTTGGCCAAGGGATGAATGCCGTCAATAAAGTGGGCATTGGGATGCTGAATGACCGACTTCGTCTTCTCCGCTCCATCACCAAAGAAATAGACAGGACCGCGGTCGAGATATTCGCGATACGTGTCCGCCTCCACAATGTCTGCCTGAATGCCACGAACAGACTTCAACGCACGGTCGTAAACAGCACTGTACACCTCCATGCGACGGGCATCTATCATAGGCACCAACAGGGCATCGTCCTCCACTTCCTCGTGAAACAACAATACGGGCACGCACAACACCTCCAGCGTGGGCAGACTGATAAGCGGGACATTACGCCCGTAACACACGCCCTTTGCCATCGAGTAGCCTATACGAAGGCCCGTGTAACTGCCTGGCCCATCACTTACGGCCACAGCATCCAAAGGTATGGCATGACTCTCGGCAAACGACAGGGCCTCCTCCACAAACACACCACAAAGTGCGGCATGGTTCGGACCTTCCATGTCTGCCTTGTCAAAGATGCGAGCACCGTCCTGACTGACAGCTACCGAACATACCTTCGTGCTCGTCTCTATATGTAATATGCAAGCCATTATTTCCTTATTTTCGTGCAAAGATACGAATAAATTTCAACTTTCACTCATTTTTTAGTAACTTTGCCGTATGAAAACGACAACTTGCGCCAAAGTAAACCTCGGGCTCCACGTCACCGAACGTCGTCCCGACGGGTACCACAACCTCGAAACCGTATTTTACCCCATTCCTATCTGCGACACATTGGAGATAAGTACGGACAGTGAAGACCACCTTTCCGTGGAGGGAATTCCCGTAGCCGGAGACCCCAACGACAACTTGGTGATGAAGGTTGTGTACCTGCTGCGCAACAAGGGATTTGCCGTTCCTCCGCTTTCCATACGTCTCCAGAAGAACATTCCCTCGGGGGCTGGTCTTGGAGGCGGAAGCAGCGATGCCGCCGCCATGATGAAGATGCTCAACACGGAGTTCCATCTGGGGCTGTCGGAGACGGAAATGGAAGAACTGCTCACTCCCCTCGGAGCCGACTGCCCCTTCTTTGTCCGTTGTAGTCCCGTGCTGGCCACAGGTATCGGAAACATATTCAGCCCCTTGTCGCTCTCGCTCAAAGGGAAACACCTGTTGCTCGTCAAGCCCGACGATTTCGTATCCACGCGCGAGGCCTACCAAGGCATCACACCTCGTCAACCCGAGACTCCGCTGGCCGAGGTCATCAGCCGCCCCGTCGAGGAGTGGCAACACATCCTGGTCAACGATTTCGAGCGCAGTGTCTTCCCCCAGCACCCCACCATCGCAGCCATCAAGCAACGTATGATAGACTTCGGAGCCCAATATGCCGCCATGAGCGGCAGCGGCAGCAGTGTATTCGGCCTCTACTCCACCCCACCGTCGCCCGACATGCTACGCGCCTTTGCTCCGCACTTCGTGTTCACGGCGCCGATGTAATCATGACAAATCTGAACTTCGACCTCAACGACACGACAACGGACATGAAAAAGAAAACATACATAGCCCCACAGACCGCAACCGCCCTCATGGACAACGATTCGGATATACTCACGGGGAGCATACACGACACAAACGCAGATGGTCTCGGCGTGGGTAGTGGCACAGGCGAGAACGACATCATCGAAGCCAACGCCAAGGAACAGGCCATATGGGACGAGGTCTGGAACCGCTCACACCAGTACGGCAACTGACCTCACGCGGCACCATAAAACCAAGAATGAGGATGTGTCTTTCAATCAGGACATGCCCTCATCTTTATTATGCTACTCAGTCCCACTAGTTTTTCTAGTCCCACTAGCATTTCTCGCCACAAATATAGTGAAAGTCGAGAGATGGACAAAACAAACATGTTTGTTTTATTCCCAGCCACAGGCTCTTGGACGGATTGAACTTACATCTATATAAAAATAAATGCGCGTGCGCACGTAAGGACGGCCCCAACGTTCTATGGCCAAGGGGAAAATCCAGAACACGAAGAGGAGAATTCCCCCAGAGGTATAGGGAAAGAACATTTGCCGGCTCGGAGGAAGTGGGTAACTTTGCAGCAGATAAACAAATAAAACCTACAACTATGAAACGTTACATGATGACTTTGTTTGCAATCTTCGCCTGGATGGGAACGAATGCAATGGATTACGAAACAGCACGCGAAAGGGCTTACTACCTGACCGACAAAATGGCCTACGAACTGAATCTGAACGACCAGCAGTACAACGATGCCTACGAAATCAACCTGGACTACCTGCTGTCCATCAACAGCGAGGCTGACTTAGCCGATGCACGTTATCTGACGTATCGCAACGAGGACCTGCGCCACATCCTTCACGACTGGCAGTGGACGGCCTTCTCTGCTGTTGACTATCTGTTCCGCCCCCTGTGGTGGCTGAACGGCGGATGGCACTTCCCCGTGTATAACTACTATGCCCATAGTTACTACTTCTACCACCGTCCGCGCATCTACTGGGACTATCGCGGCGGACACGGACGATTCCACTACACACTGGGCTTCTATCACGACCGTCGGCCCGTCTGGCACGGAGGTCTGCGCGGCAATGGTCATCACATGACGGGGCATCCCAATCCCCACGGCGGACGTTACGGACACAATCCCCACGAGCGTCGCGGAGGAAATGGATTCCACTTTGACCACCACAACATGAACAGGGGAGGACATGGTGCAAGGGGCATGGAACAAGGTGCAAGAGGTAACGGACGCCCAAGCTTTGGTGGGAACCGTCCTGATGGCAGACATAACAATGGCAATGTGGGTGGGAACCGTCCTGATGCCGGACATAACAGCGGAATGAACCACGGAGGTAATGTCACAGGTGGCAACCACCGTCCCGACAACATGAACAGGGGGCAAGCTACAAGAGGCATGGAGCATGGCGCAAGAGGCTTCGAGCGCTCAAACTCTGGTGGGAACAACCATGGTGGGTTCACACGAGGAGGTAACAACGGCCGAGGCAATAGCAGCCGTGGTGGTAGCAGCCGCGGTGGCAGACGCTAAGCAAAAGGAAAGGGACTACTCGAAAAAGTAGTAATACCAATAGGTATTGGCAAACTGTTCGCGGACACGATACTGACGCTCCCGACGCTTACCCAGGGTATGACGAAGAGAATCGAACTCCTCGTAACGGGCAACGAGCAGACTGTCCTCCAAACGAGGCTGAAGCATAGAATCCACCGCCTGATAAAGCACAAGTGCCTCTCGATAATGCATGGGCAGACTTTCAGCAGAGAGAGTATCGCCATGAAGCAACTCGGAACGGAAACGGCCGAGTTGCTTGTCAAGTAAATGAGCCGAAAGCAAATACTGCCGGACAGCAGGACGTGCCTTCTCCCGATTGGCTATAACCTGCAGGAAGAAGGTTGCACGCGTGTGTGCCCCACGTTTATAGCCCAGGTGAAGACCTGCCGCCAATGGGAAATCGACAAACAGAACGGAATCGGACGGCAGGGGCAACAAGCCCTCGCTTCCGTAGGGCTGTGGATAATAGAAAAGGCTGTCGCCCAAGATGCCCCGCTCACTCAAAGCCAATGCCGTCTGGGCAGAAAGCAGACGAGAGGGATGGGTTTCCCAACGGGCTGCCCGAAGTGCCCGCCCATAGTCGCCCTCTTCCAGACAACGTGCTGAAAGCAGTGTCCGATGAAGACGGATGTCGGTATTGCTAATGCCGACACACACGGACGAGAAGAGCAGAAGGCCGAGCAGGTTGGGCCATGCGTATGTGGAGAATGTGCCATTCTCCTTTGAAGAGTCGGGAATGTAACGTCCCAAGAACAATCCCAGAAGAAAGAGAAAGAAAAGAAGCAGATATACACTCCAATGGGGAGAACTGCCCACATCGGCCAACATGGGGAAGTGCCAATGCGTCAGCAGCCCGAGCAGGATGAAGGACGGGAACCATGCCAATACGCCCATGCGCAGGGGGAGCCACGAGAAAAGACGGGTAAGGATACCCCCGATGCCCGTCAACAGAAACGTACAAAGCAGGGCTGCCGATACGGGACGGTAAATGGTTGTTCCCCCGGACATGACAAACTGGGTCTGTGCCAACAGGTCGCGCTGAAGAAAGAACAACCAGAAGAAGGAGAAAAGCGCAAAGTAGATTACACAGAGAATGGGAATCCTCCGTGCAGTCTGACGTACTTGTGGATGGGAGTATCGCACTATTCCTTAACCTTTTTCAGCACACAGGCAGAGCGGGCGGGCAAGTAGAGCTGCAACCAGCCCTTTCCGTCACGGGAAAGCTGTGCATCCCAGTTGGTGAGGTGACGTACGGAATCGTCGTTCAAACCATTACCTCCGAACTTGGTAGCATCGGTATTCAGTACATAGTCGTAGGCTCCCTCCTTGACCATGAATCCATAGCCATCGTAACTACGGTTGGGGCTGAAGTTGAAGCAGAACAGCAGATCGCCACGCTGGAAGGCAAGTACCTGGTCGTCATCATTGTGCCAAATCTCGACAACGGGAGTCTTCTGAATGTTCTTTTCCTTCTTGAGGGTCTTAAGCATGGCCTGGTCGAAATCACCAAGGTAGTGGAAGCAGAGTTCCTCGTTATCCACAAGGTTCCACTGGCGACGGGCGTACTTATGGCTCCAGCCGTTACCCTCGCGTGGGAAGTCTATCCACTCGGGATGTCCGAACTCGTTACCCATAAAGTTGAGGTAGCCACCGTTGATGGTGGAGGCCGTCAGCAGACGAATCATCTTGTGCAGAGCAATACCACGGTCGGCGGTGTAGTTTTGGTCGCCCTTCTTGAAGTGCCAGTACATGTCGGCATCCACAAGACGGAAAATGATGGTCTTGTCGCCCACCAAAGCCTGGTCGTGACTCTCGCAGTATGAGATGGTCTTCTCGTCGGCACGGCGGTTCTTCACCTCCCAGAACATGCTGCTGGGCTTCCAGTCCTCATCGCGAAGTTCCTTGATAACCTTAATCCAGTAGTCGGGGATGTTCATGGCCATACGGTAGTCGAAGCCATAACCGCCATCCTTGAAGGGAGCTGCCAAGCCCGGCATTCCGCTTACTTCCTCGGCTATGGTGATGGCTGAAGGATTAACCTTATGGATGAGTTCGTTGGCCAGAGTCAGGTAGCAAATGGCATTGTCGTCCTGATGACCATTGTAGTAGTCGGCATACCCACAGAAGGCTTCGCCAAGACCATGGCTGTAGTAGAGCATGGAGGTGACACCATCGAAACGGAACCCGTCGAAGTGGTATTCCTCGAGCCAGAACTTACAGTTGGAGAGGAGGAAGTGGAGAACTTCGTTCTTACCATAGTCGAAGCACAGGCTATCCCATGCGGGATGCTCGTGACGGTCGCCGGGATAGAAATACTGGTTGGGGTCACCGGCAAAGTTACCTAAACCTTCCATTTCATTCTTTACGGCATGGCTGTGCACAATATCCATGATAACAGCCACTCCCTGCTGGTGGGCAGTGTCGATAAGTTCCTTCAGTTCCTCGGGCGTGCCGAAGCGACTGCTGGCGGCAAAGAAACTGCTGACGTGGTAACCGAAACTTCCGTAGTAGGGATGTTCCTGAATGGCCATAATCTGAATGCAATTGTAGCCGTCCTTGACCACACGAGGCAGAACATTTTCCTTAAATTCACGATACGTTCCTACCTTCTCGGCATCCTGTGACATACCGATATGGCACTCATAGATGAGGAGGGGATTGGTATCGGGACGGAATTTCTTGACCTTCCACTGATAAGGCTGCTCGGGGCTCCATACCTGGGCACTGAATATCTTTGTCTCGTCGTCCTGCACAACACGCTTGGCCCATGCCGGGATGCGCTCGCCTTGTCCGCCTTCCCAGTGTACACTCAGTTTGAAGAGGTCGCCATGGTGGAGTGCATTCTCGGGCAACTTTATCTCCCAGTTTCCTGAATTGCGGAGGCGTTTCATAGCATACTTGGGACGCTCCTGCCACTTGTTCATATCGCCAATGACATAGATGGCCGTAGCATTGGGAGCCCACTCGCGCAACACCCAACCACCATCCTCGGTACGATGAAGACCGAAATAGAGATGTCCGTCGGCAAAGTCACAGAGCGAGATTTTCCCATTCTGTGTCAGTTCGTCAATTTTGTTCTGGGCGTACTGGTGACGTCCTTCGATGGCTGGCGCAAAATCTGCCAGATACTTATCGTTCCGAATCAGCTTGAGCTGAAGGGGCTGTGGAGCTGCAACCTTGGCTGTTCCTTTTTTGGTGGTCTTGCCTTTTTTCGCTGCTGTTGACACAGTTTTTTTCGTTGTTGCCATATATCTACTTTTATTGTGTATTTAGTTTTGTTCAATATCACGGACAAAAGTCGTCCTTCTTACCTGACCGCCCTCACGAACGACAAAGTTTCCGTCCTTCATATCGCGACGGAACTCTCCCTCGTAGCGCACACCGTCCTTGTCTTCAAACACGCCATGCCCTTCCTTCATACCTTCGTGGAAGTTTCCCTTATACTTGTTCCCGTCAGCCTCGCGCAGGATGCCCTCACCCTCCATCAGACCATCTTTCCACAGACCCTCATAGGTGTTGCCGTTGCTCCAGGTGTACTTGCCACGGCCTTCTTGCTTTCCTGCCTTCCACTGTCCGTAGTAGGTGGAACCGTTGGCCCACGTGAAAGTGCCCATGCCATCCTGCTCACCTTGGGTATAATGACCGGTGTATTTGTCGCCATTGGCAAAAGTGGATATACCCTCACCCGTGCGTTCTCCGTTAACGTATGTTCCCTCGTAACGGTCACCATTACGATAGGTGTAGATGCCACGACCATGGGGCACGTTGTTCAGCCACTCACCGGTGTAGGTATCGCCGGAGGAATAAGTGTAGGTGCCACGACCGCTCATCTGGTTGTTGCGCCATTCACCATCATAGGAATTACCGTCGTTCCAACTGAAACGTCCCTTGCCCTGCTTGGTATCGGCTACCCAGGTTCCTGTGTAATAGGCTCCATTGGCATAGGTGTAAGTTCCAATGCCCTCGCGATGGTCCTCTTTCCACGTGCCCTTATAGATATCGCCGTTGTAATAAAACATGGTACCCTGACCATGCTGCATGTCGCGATACCAAAGGCCTACGTATTTGTTGTTATTCTTAAAGTAATAGGTTCCCTGTCCGTGCTGGTGGTCCTGCAACCACTCGCCTTCGTACTTTTCGCCATCGGTAAACTGATATACCCCATAGCCTTCACGCTTTCCCTTGACATATTTGCCCTGATGGAAATCGCCATTGCGGAAAGTGGTCGTACCCGTACCCCAAGGCTTCCCCTTAAACATTTCTCCCTGATACTGGCCTCCGTCGGGGAAGGTGTATGTGCCAATGGTTATGCTTTGGGCAGAAGACAAATTGACAATTGATAATTGGGTACCAACAATTAAACTTAATATAATCAGTATTTTTTTCATTTTCCTATTGAATCGATTTAAGAAACGCTTCCGCCCGTGCCAAGTCCTCGGGTGTGTCAATTCCGATAGTTTCCACATTGGTTTGTCCGACACGGATTACATATCCATGGTCGAGCCAACGTAGCTGTTCCAGACTTTCGGCACGCTCCAGTGTTGACTGGGGCAGTTGTGTGATTTCCCTTAGCACCTCGGAACGATATGCATAGAGTCCGATATGCTTGTAGAACGTATGACGGACAAGCCATTCCTCCTGAGCCACGCCACGGAGATACGGCACCACACTACGACTGAAGTAGAGGGCACGTCCGTCGTCGCTCACTACCACCTTGGGAGAATTGGGATTCTGAAGAGCCTCAAGGCTGTCAGTAACGGCAAAGGGCTTCACCAGGGTTGCAATCTGGGTGCTGCTGTCCTTGAAACAAGCCTGTAGGGTTTGTATCTGAGAAGGATGTATAAATGGCTCATCACCCTGCACGTTGATAACGACATCGCTCTCATGACCAATCTTCTGGTATGCCTCGTAGCAACGGTCAGTACCGCTCTTGTGATCCTCACAGGTCATCACAGCCCGTCCACCAAACGATTCCACAGCACGCAGTATGCGCTCGTCATCGGTTGCCACATACACTTCGTCCAACACACTCTTCACTCGTTCGTAAACACGCTGTATAACAGGTTTACCTCCTAAAACAGCCAATGGCTTGGCCGGGAAACGCGTCGAAGCATATCGGGCTGGTATAATTGCTATAAATTTCATGTCAAATATTCTTATTATGCATTGTCAATTATGCATTACTATCAGTAGTTCATCAAATCGTTCATGACGGGTTGTCTGGGTTCCTCACCCACCATCTCAATAATCTCCTCCCCATCGTCAATGGCTCCACCACTGCACAGGTCGAAACCCTTGGGGAACTGGAATTTTTCATCTGGAGAATACGGCAAGTGGTCGTCGGCAAACACTTTTTGCAGGAACAAGGCCACGATAGGCAGGGCGGCCGAGGCTCCCTGACCGTATGCCATGCTGTTGAAGTGGATGTCACGCTCTTCTCCGCCTACCCATGCGCCAAAGGTCAACGAAGGGGTATAACCCACGAACCAACCGTCGGAGTTGTCATTGGTGGTACCCGTCTTGCCTCCCATCTCTGCTTTGATGCCATAGCGGAAACGCATGCGACTACCCGTACCTCCGTTCATAACGCCCTGCATCAGGTCCACCATCTTATAGGCAGCCTCTTCGCTCAACACCTCACGGGTGTCGTTCTCGTCCTGCTCGTTTTTCTTCACTTGCAACGAACAGACTTCGGCTACCACGTTACCATCAGAATCCGTAATCTTGGTGATAAAGATGGGCTGAATGCGGGTTCCACCCTTGGGGAAGGTGGTGTAGGCCGTCACCATCTCCATGACACTTACCTCACAAGGTCCTAATGAAAGAGCCAAAGAGGGTTCTATCCGTTTGTTCTTGATTCCGAACTTATGCAGGTACTTCACAAAGAGCACAGGATTCAGGGCATTCAACAGATAGGCCGAAATCCAGTTGTTACTCTGTGCCAGTCCCCATTTCAGAGTCACCATCTCACCATATCGGGCACGACTGCCGTTTCGCGGTGTCCAGTTACCGTATGTGCGCTGCTCATTGGGGGCCAAGTCGCAGGGTGTCCACCCATTCTCCATAGCCATAGCATAGAGATAGGGTTTGATGGTAGAACCCACCTGACGACGTCCCTGACTGACCATATCATACTGGAAATGTGCGTAGTCCAGTCCACCCACATACGCCTTCACATACCCTCGGTTATTATCGACACAAAGGAAGCCCGAACGCAAGAAACTCTTGTAATACTTGATGGAGTCCATTGGAGTCATCACCGTGTCGATGTCGCCATGAGGCGAATAGACGGTCATTTCCATAGGCGTGGAGAAAGCCTTGTCTATCTCTTCCTCGGAGCATCCGTCGGCCTTCATCTTTATATACCTGCCACTTTGGTGTTTTCCACGTGTCAGCAGACGTTTTACATCCGCTTCTGAGACACTTGCTCCGTATGGTGCCTTTGACGAACCCTTACGTTCCTTGTCGAACAAAGGCTGCAAGGTGCCTATGACATGCGATGTCATGGCCTCCTCAGCGTATGTCTGCATTCGGCTGTCAATGGTCGTATAGATTTTCAGACCATCTTGATAGAGGTCGTAGGGCAGTCCCGTCTTCTTGTTGATATTCTTGTTACACCAGCCATAGAGAGGGTCATTAGCCCATGCCAGAGAGTCCTCATAGAACTTTTGGTCCTGCCACGAAGCATAATTAGAGCGCTTGGGCTGCTTGGCCGTAAGTATTGTACGCAAATACTCTCTCAGATAAGTGGCATGGCCGTCCTTATGGTCTTGTCGATGGAAGTTAAGTTCCACAGGCTGTGCCTTACACGAATCGACCTCCTCTTTCGTCAGCCATCCGGACTTGGCCATCTGGTCTATTACCACATCGCGCCGACCACGAGCCTGCTCGGGACGACGGACGGGATTGAACAACGACGGATTCTTACACATACCGATAAGCATGGCCGACTCGTTGATAGTAAGGTCTTTGGGCTCCTTTCCGAAATAGGTCTTGGCCGCAGTCTTTATGCCTACGGCATTGTGGAGGAAGTCGAAATAGTTCAAATACATCGTTATGATTTCCTCCTTCGTATAGTATCGTTCCAACTTTACGGCAATCACCCACTCTATGGGTTTCTGCATGGCACGTTCATACACGCTTCCGGCCTGGGCACTATACAACTGCTTGGCCAACTGCTGGGTTATCGTACTACCGCCTCCTGCCTGCTTCTGACGCATGACGACACGCTTCACCATAGCACGCAAAACGGCCTTGAAGTCAATACCGCTATGCTCGTAGAAACGTTCGTCCTCCGTAGCCACAAGAGCCTTCACCAAATAGGGCGACAATTCATCATAACTAACAAAAATACGATTGGCACGGCTATAGCTCCATGTTCCCAAGAGTACCCCGTCTTCCGAAAACACCTGACTGGCATACTTATCCACAGGATTCTCCAGTTGCTGCAGGTCTGGCATATATCCGATAGTGCCATTTTCGATGAGAACGAACACCGTTGCCAACGTTCCCACCATTCCGAAGAACAGCACCCACAAGAGTATCATTAACTTCTTTCGCATTTTCGCATAGTTTTTGAAGTGTACAAAGGTACAAAATTAATATGAAAAATTAATAATTAAAAATTAAAAATTACCTTATTAATATAATATAAGTGCGTGATTGTTGCCTATGTAAACAAAAAGAAGTAAATTTGGGGTCGCAAAACCAAAAGAGTCTTTATCTGCATGGAACAGAAGAGTTTGGTCACCATTGCCGACCACAGCCGTGAGAAGATTGAGTATCTTATTCAGATGGCTCAAGAATTTGAGTGTCATCCCAACCGCCGTTTACTTGAGGGTAAGGTGGTAGCCACCCTGTTTTTCGAACCCAGTACACGCACACGCCTCTCGTTTGAGACGGCAGCCAACCGGCTCGGGGCACGTGTCATAGGTTTTGCCGACCCGAAAGTCACCAGTGGAACAAAGGGCGAAACACTGAAAGACACCATCATGATGGTATCGAACTATGCCGACATCATTGTCATGCGTCATTACCTAGAAGGAGCCGCACGCTATGCGTCGGAGATTGCCCCCGTGCCCATCGTCAATGCTGGAGACGGAGCCAACCAGCACCCGTCACAGACCATGCTCGACCTGTATTCCATATACAAGACACAAGGGAGACTCGACGACCTCGACATATTCCTGGTAGGTGACCTGAAATACGGCCGTACCGTACACTCCATGCTGACGGCTATGCACCACTTTAACCCGACATTCCACTTCATCGCCCCCGAAGAACTGGCTATGCCAGAGATGTACAAAAAGTTCTGTCGCGAACATGGTATCCGATATGTGGAACACACGGACTTCAACGCAGAAGTCATCAGCGGTGCCGACATTCTGTACATGACCCGTGTACAGCGCGAACGCTTCACTGACCTCATGGAATACGAACGCGTAAAAGACCGTTATCTGCTGAAACTGGATATGCTCTCAAAAGCACGTCCTAATATGAAAATCCTGCATCCTCTGCCACGTGTCAACGAGATAGAGTATAGCATCGACGAAAACCCACATGCTTACTATTTTGAACAGGCCCACAATGGTCTTTTCGCCCGTCAGGCTCTGCTATGCGATGCTCTGGGTATTACACTCGAAGACGTAAAGAACGACAAGACCATTATTGATTAAGGGTGAAGAGTGAAGGATGAGAATTATGAATTATGAATTGTAAATTATGAATTGCAAGAAGCAACTGATGGTAGCCGCCATCGAGAACGGCACCGTAATTGATCATATCCCCTCAGAGAAATTGTTTGCCGTAGTCAACCTGCTGCACCTCGACCGAATGACATCGGCCGTAACTATTGGCTATAACCTCGAAAGCCAGGAACTGGGCAAAAAGAGTATCATAAAAATGGCCGACAAGTTCTTCACCGACGACGAACTCAACCAACTGGCTGTCATCTGCCCCAACCTGACTCTTTGCATCATTCGCGACTACGAGATTGTGGAAAAGCGTACGGTTACCCTGCCCAGCGAACTGCGTGGCATTGTACGATGCGCCAACCCAAAGTGCATCACCAACAACGAGCCGATGAAAACCCTGTTCCACATCCACGACCACAATGCCCTGAAGTGTCACTATTGCAACACCATAATAAACCTGGATGACGTGCAACTCGTAAATAATAAATAGTTGCCCCTTAAACTTTAAACACTTAAACCTTTAAACGCTTAAACGCTTAAACGCTACCCCCCTAACTCCCCTTTAACTCTCTTTAAAAATTCACAATATGAGAAACGACGAAACTGTATTTAAACTCATCGAGGCTGAACGCCTGCGCCAAACACGCGGCATTGAGCTCATTGCCTCGGAGAACTATGTAAGTGACGAAGTGATGGAAGCCATGGGTTCCATCCTCACCAACAAATATGCGGAAGGATATCCCGGCAAGCGCTACTATGGTGGCTGTCAGGTTGTGGACAAGGTGGAACAACTGGCCATCGACCGCGTATGCCAGCTTTTCGGAGCCGAGTATGCCAACGTACAGCCTCACTCTGGTGCACAGGCCAATGCCGCTGTCTTCCTGGCCGTTCTGAATCCGGGTGATACCTTCATGGGACTGAACCTCGACCACGGAGGCCACCTCTCCCATGGTTCCCATGTCAACACCAGCGGTATTCTCTATAACCCCATCGGCTACGACCTCAACAAAGAAACTGGTCGTGTGGACTACGACGAGATGGAACGTCTGGCTCTGGAGCACAAGCCCAAACTGATTGTCGGTGGCGGTTCGGCCTATAGCCGCGAATGGGACTACAAACGCATGCGTGAAATTGCCGACAAGGTAGGGGCCATTCTTATGATTGACATGGCTCACCCCGCAGGCCTCATCGCAGCAGGACTGCTCGACAACCCCTTGAAATATGCCCACATCGTGACGTCCACCACTCACAAGACCCTGCGCGGTCCTCGCGGCGGTATCATCCTCATGGGCAAGGACTTCCCCAACCCCTGGGGCAAGACGACACCGAAAGGCGAGGTAAAGATGATGTCAGCCCTGCTGAACAGTGCCGTATTCCCAGGCATACAGGGTGGTCCACTGGAGCATGTCATTGCAGCCAAGGCCGTAGCCTTCGGTGAGGCTCTGCAGCCCGAGTTTAAGGAATGGGCCAAGCAGGTACAAAAGAATGCCAAGGTACTGGCAGAGGAACTCATCAAGCGTGGCTTCCACATTGTCAGCGGTGGCACAGACAACCACTCCATGCTCGTTGACCTGCGCTCGAAATATCCCGAACTGACAGGTAAGGTTGCCGAGCGTGCCTTGGTGGATGCCGACATCACCGTAAACAAGAACATGGTGCCCTTCGACTCCCGCTCTGCCTTCCAGACCAGCGGCATACGTCTCGGTACCCCAGCTATCACCACACGTGGGGCCAAGGAAGACCTGATGATAAAGATTGCCGAACTTATCGAACGCGTACTGAATGACCCTGAAAATCAGGAAAACATCACAGCTGTTCGTTCGGAGGTAAATGCCATCATGGAGAAATATCCTCTCTACGCCTATTAAGTCTTACTATAAACGAAAAGGAACGGGGGAATGTCAGAATAGACATTCCCCCGTTCCCTTTATTCATCGAACCATGGCAGAATCAGCCGCAGCCAAGGAGTCACGTTCCGCCGCAGCCAAGGCTGCCGCTTCTTCTCGTTGTCGTTCTAAAGTCTGACGCAACATCTCGGCCTGATCAATGTAGTATCCCTCAGGATGATTCATCATGTAGCGACCTATAGACTCCAACGAACGTTGCTGTTTGGCCTCTGCCCAGTCCAGTGAGTCTATACGTCCCTGAGCCACCTTCACGTATGGACTGCTGGGATGTTCACGGACAAATCGTTGGAGTTCCTCGCGCGAACCCTTTTCTATTAGGGTCTGCCACTGGCCTTGTAATTGAGCAACCTCCTGGTACCGCTGACGCACATCGTCAATATATTGACTATTAGGGAAGCGGATAATAAAGTCTTCGTAGAAGTCGGGGTTCGAACAATCCTGTAACAACTCGTATGCACGCTGTTCGCGCCTCTGCTCAGTACGATAGTCCATAAAGTACAAACCGCCTATCAGTAGCCCCAACAAAATCGCAAGGATTATATATATCCACTTACCTCCTCCCCGTTTGTCTTCCCGACGAGGGGCTGTCAACTTCTTTTCATCAGCAGCTTCCACAGAAGAAGTGCTGTCCGCCTCCACTTCCTGACACACTTCTCCCCTTGCCTCCTCCGTATTTATTGTTGCACCACACTCAGGACAAGTTTGGGCCATCGAAGAAATATGATGATGGCACTTGGGACATTTTATCATCGCCATAATTACTAACTTTCTTATTTTACTTATTACAAAGTTACAAATAATTATGAATTGTGAATTGTGAATTGTGAATTATTTATTAACTTTGTCAAAAATAAATCATTTTTTACTATGAAAAAACTCTCCATCAGCCTCTTCATGGCTTTAGTGTTCATGTTTGCCTCATCGGCAATAGCAGCTCCGAAAACCGGTTCTTTCACTATCGGCGATAAGACGTTCCTCCTAAACGGAAAACCCTTTGTCGTGAAAGCTGCCGAAGTGCATTACCCCCGCATCCCGCGCCCCTATTGGGAGCATCGCATACAGATGTGCAAGTCGTTGGGGATGAATGCTGTCTGCATCTACATCTTCTGGAACATCCACGAACAGCAGGAGGGCGTGTTCGACTTCTCGGGCAACAACGATGTGGCTGAGTTCTGCCGTCTGGCACAAAAGAACGGCATGTACGTCATCGTGCGTCCAGGTCCCTACGTTTGTGCCGAATGGGAAATGGGCGGACTGCCTTGGTGGCTCTTAAAGAAAAAGGATATACGACTGCGCGAGCAAGACCCCTATTTCATGGAGCGCGTGAAGATATTCGAGCAGAAGGTGGGCGAACAACTGGCTCCGCTGACGCTCAAGAACGGCGGCCCCATCATGATGATACAGGTGGAGAACGAATACGGTTCGTATGGCGAGGACAAGCCCTACGTCTCGGAGATTCGCGACTGCCTGCGCGGCATCTACGGTAAGGATATGCCTCTGTTCCAGTGCGACTGGGCTTCGAACTTCGAGAAGAACGGACTGGACGACCTCATCTGGACGATGAACTTCGGCACGGGTGCCAACATCGACTCCCAGTTCCGTCGCCTGGGCGAGCTGCGTCCCAACGCGCCTAAGATGTGCTCCGAGTTCTGGTCGGGTTGGTTCGACAAGTGGGGAGCCCGTCACGAGACACGCGGTGCCGAGGATATGGTAAACGGCTTGGACGAAATGCTCTCGAAAGGCATCTCCTTCTCGCTCTACATGACCCACGGAGGCACCTCCTTCGGCCACTGGGCTGGCGCTAACTCGCCCGGCTTTGCACCCGACGTGACTTCCTACGACTACGACGCACCCATCAACGAATACGGACAGGCCACGCCTAAGTTCTGGAAACTGCGCGAGATGATGCAAAAGTACACGGACAAGAAACTGCCCGCCGCTCCCAAGGCTCCGATGCCCATCATCGAAGTTCCTAAGTTCGAACTGACGGAGTTTGCACCACTCTTTAACGGCTTCGACTGGGATTACTATGACGAACATGACGATTTGTTACGCACAAGCGGAGCACCCAAGACCTTTGAGGAAGTGGATATGGGATGGGGCATGATGCTCTACTCAACCCGCCTGCCCGAAATCGGCGATGCCAAAGCGGAGGGTGTTACCCTTCACCCTGCTGATAAAGATAAATGGGCTTGCACGCTCAACCTCGATGCCCACGACTATGCTCAGGTGTTCATCGACGGCAAGTACATCGGTACGGTTGACCGTGTGAAGGGCGAAAAGAGCCTGAAACTGCCAGCCATCAAACAAGGTCAGGAACTGCAAATACTCGTAGAGGGCATGGGTCGCATCAACTTTGGTCGTGCCATCAAGGACTTCAAGGGTCTGATAGCTAGTCCCACCATCACGGGCACCATCGGCGGTTGGCACCTCAGTGGCGTGGACGAAACGAAAATAACCTTCACCCCCAACAAGTGGGAGAACATGCGCATACCCGACGACTACGAGGTGGCCGTGAAGGCATTCGAGATGCAAAAGAAGAATCCTACGACGCAAGAGTCCATCAGCGTACCTCGCATCGGACGCACCATGCGCTATGCCTGGGAGAGCGAAGACCTGATGTTCGGTCGGGGTTACTACCGCGGCTTCTTCAACCTGAAGAAGGTGGGCGACACGTTCCTCAACTTCGAGACGTGGGGCAAGGGACAAGTCTATGTCAACGGCCACGCCCTGGGTCGCATCTGGTCGATAGGTCCACAACAGACGCTCTACGTACCTGGCTGCTGGCTGAAGAAGGGCCAGAACGAGGTCATCGTGCTCGACGTCGTTGGTCCGAAGGAGAAGGTTGTCTGGGGACAGAAGGAACCCGAACTGAACAAACTGCAACTGGCTGGCCCCGTGACACATCGCCTGAAAGGTCAGAACCTCGACCTCAAGGGTGAGAAACCCGTGAAGGTGGGTCAGTTCAAGCCCGGCAACGGTTGGCAGGAAGTCCGCTTCAACAAACCCGTGACGGGTCGCTACGTCTGCATCGAAGCCCTCAACAGCCATTGGAATCGCGAGTACTGCTGCATCGCCGAATGGTACATGCTCGACGAGGACGGTCAGCGTCTCTCGCGTGAATCGTGGCAGGTGGCATACGCCGACGACGAGGACGTAAGCTCCGGCAACAAGAATGCTGACAAGATATTCGACCTGCAGGAATCGACCTACTGGAGCACGAACCGCGGCGTTCAGTTCCCCCACGCCGTCATCATCGACATGGGTCAGGACAAGACGATGTCCGGCTTCCAGTATCTGCCGCGTGCTGAAGAAGGAGCCCCCGAAAGCATCAAGGACTATCGCATCTACGTAAAGTCGGATAGCTTCAAATTCTAAACGACAACCCCTACCCCTTCCCTCAATCGAGAGGAGGGATAGATACTAACTAAAGATTTCATGAATAAAAAACTTTTTCTAATCATCGGAACCTTCTTCCTTTCAGCAGGTTCGATTTTAGCAGACAACATCCACGAACAGAGGGGCGCAGCCAACGCCCCCCTTAATGTTGTTTCAACGACCCTCACTCCACGCGCATCCATGTACCTAAATCTGGGAGAGCGGAATGCGGTGAAGGTACCTTTCAAATATACCGATGCTGGCGTTCCCACCCCCATTCATTGGGGGATGGACACGGCCTGGGACGACGAAGGGAATGTTCGGCGAGGCGTCAACTTCATCGGACTTGACAATCTGACATACGGCAGATTCTCGTTTCAAGTCATGGACCCTGTGGACGCCAATGGGAATCTCTCCCAAAGACAACAGCAATACCTGCGGTCGCGACTGAACCATATCTCCCTCAGCCGTCCTACGGGTTTGCTACTCAATTCCGACCCTGTAGATATCAATGTCGATGTCTTTCTCCATCACCCGGAAGAATGGTACAAAGTCATCAAAGCAACCGTCAAGTACGCCCAGGACTATGGTGTGAACGTGGTGGCCATCGCTCCCTTCAACGAGCCAGACGTCACCGCCAGCAACCAAGGAACGAAGGACGACTTCAAGGCCGTCGCCAAACTGATTCGCGAAGACCCGTTCTTCGACGGGATGCGCATTTGTGCAGGCAACACCTGCAACAACGACGGGGCGTGGGAATGGTACAACCACATGAAGCCCTACGTCGATGAAGGGAACACCCACCAGTTGGCAGGTTCTTTCGACAACTATGCCGCATTCTACTCGAAGGTAAAGGCCGACGGAAAGGTGGCTACCAACGACGAACTGCACAACGTGATGGAGGGCATCGTGGGTGTGCAGTATGGTATGGAGAACGGCATCTGGTGGGGCACAGTCGGTCCCTCACGCGGCGACTTCTGCCTGGCCACCAGCGAGGGCGGTGCCCGACTGGGATATGGCGAGAACCGCGCCGCCTGGACAGCAGCTGCCGTCTATCGGATGCCGAATGGTGTGGTGAAGGCCTTTGCGGGCGCCAGCGAGCGTCAGGCATTCCCGTGCAGTTATGAATATGTGAGCACGGACAAGCCCGTCTATTTCGATGGCAAGGGGCCGTACTTCTCCTACCCAATCATGCTGCCAGGAGGCTACCGCTACGGCGATAAATATCAGAAGAGCGCCGAACGCACCGTGCAGATTCATCAGGGTGAGGACATACCTCTCTGCCCCCTGACCAGCGACAAGGAATACATCATCGTCAACAAAAAGACACAGAAACTGCTTACCATCCAAGGCGGTTCGACAAGCAATTCCGCTGCCGTCGTACAATACGAAAACAAGAATTACGCCTACCAGAAATGGACGCTGGAAGCGCTGAAGGACAACGGCGGAGACCTGACAGGGTTCTATGTCCACAGCGTCAGGAATGCGAGCATGAACATGGAGACGGGCGGTTTCCAGGTCAAGATTGGCGGTACGGTGAGCGTTTACCCCGTCACGAATAGCGAGAACCAACGATGGACGTTCGAATACGCCGGCGACGGATACTACAGGATTCGCAACTATCAGTCGGGCTTGTACCTCGAAATTCCCAATGGAAGCACGACGAACAACGCCGCTGTCAAAATCTGTTCCGAAGCCGATGAGGACCAACAGTTGTGGAGACTCTTGCCAGCCGATGCAACCTACGAAACTACGCCACCCGCCAAGCCGACGGGGCTCACCGCCACACCCAAGAATCACTCCATTGCGCTCCGATGGGACGCAAACACGCAAGACCGCGACTTCTATGGTTTCCTCGTGCTGCGTGGCGAGAAGCGTGCAGCCTCGGCTACGGAGTTCGACGTCATCGGGCGCAACATCATGGTCCCCTGTTTCATCGACAACAGTTGCTGCGAGGGTGTCACCTATGAATACGCCGTCGTGAGCGTTGACTATTCGCAAAACCGTTCAGAGAAATCCGATGCGGTGTCCGCCAGCACCTCCGGCGAACAAGGACTTGTGGCACGATACGAGTTTGAGCAGTCGGCAGCCGACCTTTCGGAAAACCTGTTAGATGGTGTCGTTGCCGATGCACGCGGTTTTTCGAACGCCGACGGCCATCATCGTTCCGGACGGGCCGCACTTATGCTGGACGGCACTTCCAACTACATGGCCATTCCCGCTATGACGACTTGCCTGCCCCACTCCACCATCACCACATGGGTTTACAACCCCGGAACTATCCCTGAGGGAAGCCGGCTGTTCAGTTTTGGCGCAGATGCTGACCACGAAGCCAGCCTCTCGCTGAACCAAGGCGGCAAGATGCGTCTGACGCTGAAAAACGGAGCAACCTCGCAAACGCTAGAAGCCTCGCAGCCCCAGCAGGGTTGGCACCATTTGGCGCTGACCATTGGTTCTGGGCGCATTGCCTTGTATGTGGATGGCGCCGAGGTTGCCGCTTCCGAACACGTCGATGTCCGGCTCTCCGACTTGCGTCCCGTGCTGAACTTCGTCGGCTGTGGCCAGATGGCAGACATCCCTCTGATGAATGGCTACGTTGACGACCTGCGCATCTACAACTACGCACTGAGTCAGGACGAAATAGCACAGTTGATGAACCAAGCCGAACCCGCAGAGGGTAGCGCTTGGGCGCCTCCCGTGGTGCCTGGCAAGGATTTGGCACAAATAACGGCGTCGGACAACGTCTATCTGTACAATGTGGATGCGGATGCCTTTGTCACCTACGGAATGAGTTGGAACACCCAAACCGTGTCCCAGCGTCTGCCAAAGGGCGACAAGAGTGTGGCCAACAGATTCAGAATAGGTGTGTCGAAGAGCTCCGCAGGCAAAGTGTTCCTCTCCTTCCGCGACAAGGCCAGCTCGTATATCGGATGCCTGTCCGATGCCGCAAACGTGTGGAGCGACCGTTCGAAGACGGAAGGCACATTCACCTATC